>JBLHNG010000192.1:0-11404 GCA_047621685.1 Myxococcota bacterium
ACGTTCCCCTATGGGTCACTCTGGTCATCGCTCCCCTGCGACCCCCAACCCGACACCCACAGAGCATCGCATGTCGGCTGGTCAAAGCGGCCCGTTTACAACTTCATCATCCACCACAACCGGAGCGTGTCATTGCTCACCGTCGTGCCCGCCAGCTCCATCCGGTAGACATACCCACCACCCACCCGCATGTTCGCCCCCTTGCTGTTCCAGGTGACGCCAGCCATGACATCTGCGACATCACCGTTGTCGTCAGCGTCCATGTCGTCGTCAAACATCGAGAAGCGCACCGCAGGCTCGATTCGCTTGACAGTGTAGCTGACCTGAGCGAGCCCACCGAGGCGCCGGGTCTCGCTGAGGACTCCGGGCTGGTCGATGTCGGAGTTGTCCGGCGCGAGGATCGACATGCGCCCCTCCGCCATGAGACTCAGCCCGTTGGTGCGGAGCATGAGATCGCCGCCGAAGCCGGTGGTGTCGGTGGCGGCGTCGTCGTTGCGCCAGCCGTCAATGGCGAAGGCGAAGGTGGTGCCGTCGACCGCGCCGAAGGTCCGGTAGGGGTTGGCGTCTCCGAAGATGATCTCGCCACGACCCGCGAACAGCTTGCCCGCATTGTCGTCGGTCTCCAGGGAGCCGTTGCCGTTGTAGGCGCCCGCGGAGATGCGAACCTCCATGCTGTCGCTGCCGGTGCGGTACTCCGCCAGGATGCCAGCGTCTCGACCAGGCACGTTCCACTCCGAGGCCGCCGCGCGCTCCCCGAGGGCCAGGCGCTGGCTGGACATGATCGCCTCTCGGGAGATCGGTGCCTTCTGCACACCCGCAGTCACCCACAGCCCCTCGGTCGGCTGATAGCCGATGTTGGCATCCACGATGTCGATGTCGCCTTCGTTTGACGAGCGCAGCGCATCGTAGGGGGCGGAGGTGCCAACGATCACAGCGTACTGCCACAGGTCGTTCTTGCCGGTCAGTCCGACACGAGCGCGCCGGACCTTGAAGCCGATGTCGTCTTCTGGATCCCCGTAGCCAGCCGGGTCCGCGGTCGGATCCTCGTCGGTGTCCCACAGGGTCACCCAGGTGTGAACGAGGACGTACGGCTCGGGAGTCGGCATTCCGGAAGCGTTGTCCTCAGCCTGAGCAGTACCAGCGAGGAGGGTGAGGAGCATCATGGGGCGTATCCGGGTCGGATGGATATAGGTGAGGGCGACCTCACCCCGGCTATTCTATGTCCACCATGTTCGTCCACCTCTACATGACCACCCTCCTGAGCTGTACGACGGACAATGCGCCGTATGCTCAGGCCTACCAACTCCAGGATCTCTCTGAGGGAATCGGTGGTCCCAAGGCCCTCGCCCGCCCCGGTGACTACATCCTGGAGAACGACAGGATTCGGGTCGCGATCCTGGGAGAGCGGCCGAGCATGGGGCCGCACACCTCGGGCGGAAGCATCATCGACGCGGACATCCAGCGGAACTCCCCGGCCTACGGTGGTGGACAGGGAAACGATCGCCTCGCGGAGCTGTTCCCAACGGTCAACCTCAACATCCCCCGGGTCCATCCCTACACCGACGAGGAGCTGGAGGTCCTCAACGATCCCCCACCGGCCGGCTCGGTGGTGCTGCTGGCAGACGGCTCGGACGGCGGGGCGGCGATCATCTGCGCGGAGGGTCCAGCGGAGCCGTTCATCTCCCTGCTCGGTGGGCTCTGGCTGCTGCTGGGCGGCGGGGAGTACCGGATGCGAACCGACTACATCCTGGAGCCGGGTGCCGCCGCAGTTTTGATGCGAACCTATGCGATCTACTCCGAAACAAGCGCATGCGAGACCGACCTGTCCGGGGCGACGGCCGCTGACTCCTCGGAGACCAACATCGACATCCTGAAGCTGGCCCTGGAGGAAGGCGCGGTCATCGGTGACTTTTTCCTCCAGGGCGGAAGCCTCAACGTCTTCGCGCCGGGCGTCGGCTTTGACGAAGAGGGCTTCATCTACGAGATGAGCCTGGAGGGCATCAACTCCTTCGCCAGCCCGATCCCGGCCGACTACATCGCCGGTACCGGTGAGGGCATCAGCTACGGCCTCGCCGCCGCAGACGGCAAGCTGTTCGTTCCGCTGTTTACAAGCAGCCAGACCGTCGCGGTCGGTGCAGGTCTCACCGGAGACGGCTCCACCAACCGCTTCCCCGACGGCACCGCGCTGAGCTACGACCGCTACTTCACCATCGGCCTCGGCGACGTCGGCAGCGCGCTGGACAACCTCCTGGAGGTCAAGGGCATCCAGACTGGCCGGATCGACGGCTACGTGGTCGAGCGCGGCAGCGGCGTCTCCCTCTCCGACGTCAGCGTGTTCGTCTACGAGCCCGGTGCGGAGCTTCCCTGGTCGCAGTGGCTCTCCGACATCGGCGACGACCCTCACCCCGACGGCTCCTTCGGCGGCACCCTCCCCCCCGGCGACTGGGAGCTGATGACCTACGCCGCCGGCCGCCCCAAGGGCGAGCGGGTCCCGGTCACCGTCACCGCAAACGGCAGCGTCAACGTCGTGCTGGAGTCCCCGCAGCCCGGCAGCGTGCGGTTCGACATTGCCGACGGCACCGGCATGATGATGCCCGGAAAGGTCACCTTCTACCGCCTGGACTCCGACGAAGCCCTCGATCCGGTGCTCGGAGATGCCTTCATCGGCTCCAATCCCTCACAGGTCACCTTCGCCCCCTACGGCCACGGCCAGGTCGCGCTGCCGCCCGGCGAGTACTACGCGGTCGCGTCTCGGGGGCTGGAGTACGAGATCCACGAGAGCGAGCCGTTCACCATCGCGCACAACACCGCGGTCGACCTCACCTTCTCCCTGATCCACAGCGTGGAGACCTCGGGCTGGATCTCCGCGGACTTCCACGTGCACTCCATCCCCTCCCACGACTCTGGCGTGACCTTGCCCATCCGGGTCGCCACCATGGTCGCTGAGGGCGTGGAGTACTTCTCTAGCAACGACCACGACCAGATCACCGACTTCGATCCGGTCATTGAGGACATGGGCCTGGAGCCCTGGGTCGGCGCGACGATCGGCCTGGAGGTCACCACCATCGAGGTCGGTCACTTCCTCGGCTTCCCGCTGCTGCACGACTACCTCGCCGACTCCGGGCTCGCCCTGGACTGGACCGCGCTGACTCCCGACGAGATCCTCGACGGGATCCTGGAGCTCGGCGCACCAGAAGTCACCGAGCCGGTCACCTTCGTCGCTCACCCCCGCGACGGCATCCTCGGCTACTTCGACGAGTACGCGCTCAACCCCTACAAGGGCATCGTCGGCTCTCCCACACTCGACACCAGCCTGTTCACCGCCGCCCTCAACCCGCTGCTGTCGGGGGCAAACTTCTCCACCGACTTCGATGCCCTGGAGCTGATGGGTACCAAGCACCTGGAGATCATCCGCACTCCGACTCAGCCTGAGCTGGATGCCTACGCTGCAGACGGCAGCAGCGTGGAGATGTACGACATCCTCACCCGGACCATGGAGGAGCAGCAGGACCTCATCGACGGAACCTACACCCTCGGCTTCGGCCACGAGGGGCAGCTCGATGACTGGTTCACGATGCTCAACCTCGGCTTCCGCTACACCGCGCTCGCCAACTCCGACACCCACGGCACCACCTCCACCGAGTCGGGCTGCCCGCGCAACTTCGTGGCCTCGATGACCGACGACCCGGCGTTCATCGACGACGCCGACATCGCCGAGGCGGTCCGGGCCGGCAAGGTCATCGCCAGCTACGGTCCGTTCATCCGGTTCTTCGCCAACGGCGACGAGAACCTCGGCCCCGGCTCGGACGTCACCGACTCCGACGGCAGCGTGGAGCTGTACATCGAAGTGCAGAGCCCGACCTGGTTCAATGTCGACCGGGTGGAGCTGTACGAGAACGGCACCCTGATCGAGGAGTTCTCCGTCACGACCCCCAACGTCGACACCGTCAACTTCGGCCAGTCCGTCACCGTCAACCCGACAAAAGACAGCTGGTACGTCGTGATCGCATCGGGCAATGACGACCTCCAGCCGGTGTTCAACCCAGTCGAGATTCCGGCAGTCGCGCTGCAAGACATCGTCACCGAGGTCCTCGGCGAGCTTGGCAACGACACCATCTCCGCAGTGCTCTCGCCCCTGGTCCCGATCCCAATGACCTACCCGATCTACCCCTACGGCCTCGCCAACCCCATCTTCATCGACACCGACGGCGACGGCGAGTTCACCGCTCCGGGCCTGCCAGACTGGCTGGTCGAGCCGGTGGATCCAGCGGAAGCCAAGAAGGAGTAGGGCTCCGGTGCTCAACACACCAGCCGATCAGGTCCCGATCACCTCCCTGGATCTGGAGACCACCGGCCTGAAGTCTGAGGGTGACCGGGTGGTGGAGGCCGCAGTGGTGCGGCTGAATCCCGACGGGGTGCTGCGTCAGCGGTCCTACCTCATCAACCCCGGCTACCCCATCCCTGCTGCATCCATGAAGATCCACGGCATCACTGATGCCATGGTCGAGGGTGCGCCGAGCTTCACTGCAGTCCTCCCCCGGCTCACCGAGCTTATCGAGGGCGCGATCCTCATCGCCCACAACGCACCGTTCGACGTCGGCTTCATCGAGGCGGAGTGTGCCCGACGCGGCCTGACCCCGCCAAGACCCCTCGCAGTGGTCGACACCCTGATGCTGGCCCGGCACGTCTTCCGTCAGCCCAGATGCGGCCTCGGCTCCCTCGCTGAGCGCATCGGCCTGCCACTTCCTGGTGCCCACCGTGCCCTCGCCGATGCCCGTGCCGCGCTGGTGCTCTACCAGGCCATGCTCAAGCAGGCTCAGCCAGACCGCATCCCGACCACCCGGGAGCTGCTGGAGAGCATCTCGGCAGACCAGAACGTCCGGGCCGCCCTCAAGCGCGCCCACGCTGCAGGCGAGCCGATGACCATCGACTACGTCTCCTACAGGCCCCAGGGCGAGCTGAGCGTGGTGCGCACGATCACCATCCGGCGCATCAGCAAGTACAAGGTCAAGGCGTTCTGCCACCTCCGGCAGGGCGAGCGCACCTTCCGGATCGACCGGATCCGTTGGGTGGCCGCAGCGACGGAGCCAGTCTCTGCCCCGCCGTTTGAAGAGGCTCAGCTCTCCTGAGCTTCCAGCCAACGCTCGGCGTCAATGGCAGCCATGCAGCCGCTGCCCGCTGCGGTGACCGCCTGACGGTAGGTGTGGTCCTGGACATCGCCGCAGGCGAACACGCCGGGGATGTTGGTCCGGGTGGAGTCTGCCGCGGTGATCAGGTAGCCCTGCTCGTCGTGGTCGAGCAGGTCGAGGAACGGCTGCGAGTTGGGGGTGTGGCCGATGGCGAGGAAGACGCCCTCGATGGTGTCCCAGTTCGCGGTCTCGCCGGTCTTGTTGTTCTTGACGGTGACCCCCTCGACCGTCTTGGCACCGAGGACGTCGATCATCTCGGTGTGCCAGTGGATCTGGATCTTGGGGTTGTTCAGCGCCCGGGCCTGCATGATCTTGCTGGCGCGCAGGGAGTCGCGGCGGACGAGCAGGTGGACCTTGGAGGCGAACTTGGTGAGGAAGCCGGCCTCCTCACAGGCGGAGTCGCCGCCGCCGACGACCACAACCTCCACGCCACGGAAGAAGAAGCCGTCGCAGGTCGCGCAGGCGCTCACGCCGTTTCCGCGCAGGCGAAGCTCATTCTCCAGGCCGAGGTATCGAGCGGTCGCGCCGGTGGCGATGATGACGGTGCGGGTCTTGACCGACTTGCCTGACGCAGTCTCAAGCACGAAGGGCTGGCTGGAGAAGTCCGCGCCGATGACGTCGTCGTAGTCAAAGCGGGTGCCAAACCGAGCGACCTGCTTCTTCATGACCGCCATGAGGTCCGGGCCCATGATGCCCTCCTCGAAGCCGGGGAAGTTCTCCACATCGGTGGTGGTCATCAGCTGGCCGCCGGGCTCCGTGCCCTCATACATCATGGGCTGCAGATCGGCGCGCGCGGTATAGAGGGCGGCGGTCAGCCCTGCGGGACCGCTGCCGAGGATGACGACACTCTCGACACCAGGCTCAGTAGACTCAGACACATCAGCTCCAAGGGAATGGGTGATGGGGAACCTAAACGCCAACCCCCCGACAAACAACCTCGCGCAGCGGATCCGCGCGGAGGCGGCCGAGTTGGGGTTCTCCAGGGTCCGGTTTGCATCTGCAGACGGGGCACCGGGGATCGATCGCTACGACGACTTCCTTGCTGCAGGTCGCCACGGCGAGATGACCTGGATGGTCAACGGAAGGCCCGCACGCGCCGCCCCCCTCACCCTGCTGCCCTCCGCAAAGACCGCGGTGGTGCTCGGGGTGGACTACGCCTGGCCGCGCCCGCCGGATCCAGGTGGACTCACCGGCATGGTCAGCAGCTACGCCTGGGGGCGGGACTACCACAACCTCATGAGCAAGCGACTGCGTCGGATGGCCCGGGGGCTGCGGGAGGACGGGATCGGGGTGTACTGGGGGGTTGACAGCCGACCGCTGATCGAGCGGGCCTGGGCGGAGAAGTCGGGCATGGGCTTTGTGGGCAAGAACTGCATGCTCATCATCCCAGGCACCTCCTCGTTCCTGTTCCTGGCGGTGCTGCTGCTGTCAGAAGAAATCCCACCTGATCCACCGATTGTGAAGGACCACTGCGGGACCTGCCGGCGCTGCCTCGATGTCTGCCCGACGGATGCCTTCGCCGGTCCGATGCAGCTCGACGCCCGAAAGTGCATTGCCTACCTCACCATCGAGCACCGTGAGGCGATTCCCCTGCCCCTCCGGCCCCTGCTGGGTCGCTGGGTGTTCGGTTGCGACCTCTGCCAGACCGTCTGCCCCCACAACCACCGGCTCTACAGCGACGCTCATGGGGGCTCACATGAGGACTTCCAGCCGCGTACCGGTCACGCCTGGCTCGACCTGGAGTGGCTGCTGACGACCTCAGACGAGGCCATCAACGACGCCCTCATCGGCAGCCCGCTGCGGCGTCCGAAGCCCGCTGGCTTGAAGCGAAACGCCGCAGTGGTCGCCGGCAACCTCAAAGACCCGGCCGCCCGCCCAGCGCTGCTCAAGGCACTCACACACTCCAACGAGCACGTCGTCAGCCATGCTCGCTGGGCGCTGGATCGCCTATAGCGGCCGCGGCTTGATGAAGCTGACCTCAAACGCCAGCTTGCGTGCCGTCTCTGCCTCTTCCTCGCTGAGGATCTCGCTCTCGGTGAGCAGGGCGAACTCCCGGGCGAGGTTGGTGGAGCAGAGGTAGGTGCCGTCGGTGTTGATGGTGAACTGCACCCCACCCTCGATGAAGGTGCCGAGGATGTAGCGGAACTCTTCGAGGTGGCGGACGGCACGGGTGTGGAGGTTGGAGGTGGGGCAGATCTCCAGGACCGTGCCGGTGTCCGCCAGAATCTTGACGGCCTCGTCGTTGTAGGCGGCCCGGATGCCGTGCCCGATGCGGTCCGGCTTGAGGTTCTTCACCACCGCGATGACCCCCTCGCCGCTGGTGGCGTGCGTCTCGCCAGTGTGGATGGTGGTGCCCAGGCCAGCCTCTCGCGCACGGGCGAACATCTTGGCGTACTGAACGACGCCCTCGTTCAGCTCGATGGCGTGGGTCTCTGTGCCAGCGAGATCGATGCCGATGATCCCGCGGTCGCGGTACTTGATCGCCTTGTTGAGGATGATCTCGTTCTGCTCTGGGGGGTACTCACGGCCCAGGCAGAAGATGAGACCGGCCTCCACGCCGTACTCCAGGCACGCCTGATCCATGCCCCTCAGTGCTGCGTGGATGATGTGGTCCATGTCCCGCTCACCGCTTCGGTTGCGCTTCATCGGGTTGAACCGCAGCTCGATGCGCTCCACGCCGCTGCTTCGGTACTCCTTGCCGATGATCTCGTAGACGCTGCGCTCGACGGCGGAGGGGCTGGACTGGATGCGCTCGGTCCACTCGTGGAGGATGCGCAGGTAGTCATCGAGTGAGCGGGTCTTGCGGGGATTGATGGTGATGAGCTCTTTGAACTCCCAGTAGTCCTTGACCGGAAGCCTCAGCCCCTGCTGGTGGGCGATGGACCACATGATGTGGGGTGCGACGGAGGCACCGACGTGGATGTGAAGGTCGCAGAGCGGGCGGGGTCGCATGAATCTCCGGGGTGATTGAGTACCCTAACCGCCAGTCAAGCCCTGCCCGTCCCTGCCGCCTAATTGTTCCGTCGGCCGAACAGCCCGCGCCGCTCCCCTGATTCAGCGGGGTTTTCGGCCTCACCGAGGCCCTCCAGCATCCGGGAGACTGCGTCTCGCAGCGGATTCTCAGCAGGACACTCCGGCTCCTGCCCGGCGAAGACGTGCTCGGTGTGGGTCGCAGCACAGTCACCGCAGCTCGCAGGGAGCAGGGTGTCGCTGCAGAGGGTGATGGTGGTGAGCCCCTTGGGTGGAGACACGGGCGGGGCGGAGAGACCAGACCAGGCGACGAACCTCGACCAGGTGGGCAGCGCGCCCTTGCCGCCAGTCAGCCCAAGGTCCTGTCCGCGGTCATAGCCGACCCAGACCGCCACCACGATGTCTCCGACAAACCCGACAAACCAGGCATCATGGGCATCATCGGTGGTGCCGGTCTTCCCGGCGACCGTGCCCTCGACCCCGAACCGCCGAACCGCCCGACCGGTGCCCTCTTCGATGACGCTCTCCATCATCGAGCGGACCAGCCACGCCTCTTCGGGGCTGGCGACCTGACGAAGCTGCGGCTTGTTGGACTGCATGGTGTTGCCGTCGCTGTCTGCTGCACGGGAGACGAAGCGCGGGGTGGAGACCGTTCCAGCACCGGGGAAGACGGTGTAGGAGCCAGCGAGCTGGAGCGGAGTGGCCTCGAAGCTTCCGAGGGCAGCGCTGGGCAGCGCGGTGGCCCCATCCAGGCCGAGGTCGATCCACCATCGCTTGAGCTTCGGCATGCCGACGGCTTCCGCGAGGAGGATGGCCGGGATGTTCCGGCTCTGAGCGAGGGCATAGCGGAGGCTGATCTCGCCCTTGTAGCGACCGTCGTAGTTCTTCGGACTCCAGGTCTTTCCACCAGACTGACGCTCAAGGGGGGCGTCCTCGATGATGGAGCCCGGGGTGCGGTTGTGATCGGACTCAACAGCAGCGAGGTAGGTCAGGGGCTTGATGGTGGAGCCGAGCTGACGGTTTGCTGAAGTGACCCGGTTGAACGGGCTGTCGATGTAGTCCCGCCCGCCGACCATCGCGAGCACCGCGCCGTCGGAGGCCCGGACCGCGACCAGGGCGATCTGGGCGCCGCTGGCCTCGGGGTAGTCGGCATCGATGCGAGCAGCGCTCTCGGTGACCGCAGCCTCGGCGATGCGCTGGAGGCCGGGCTGGAGGGTGGTGTGGACTGCCCACCCCTGCCCGGCGACGATGCCTTCGCTCTCCGCGACGTCCTCGACCTGCTCGATGGCGGCCTCGACGAGCCAGGGACTGCGCCAGGACATGACCGATGGGGCGAGACTCAGCGGGGCCTCCTTCTCAGAAGTGGCGACCTCCGCGGTGAGCCAGCCGAGGGCGACCATGCGATCGAGCACCAGATCCCGCCGCTCGATGGCCCGCTCGGGGTGGCGAATCGGGGAGTAGCGGTTGGGGGCTGAGATGATGCCGGCCAGCACCGCTGCCTCGCCGATCTCCAGTCGCTCAGCGGTCTTTCCAAAGTACGCCCGCGCCGCACTGCTCAGCCCGGCGACCCCGGCCCCGCCGACCTGTCCGAGGTAGACCTCGTTGAGGTACAGCTCCAGGATCTTCTCCTTGGTGTGGAGGTTCTCCAGGGCGACGGAGAGCAGGGCTTCTCGGGCCTTGCGCTGGTAGGTGCGCTCGGAGGTCAGGAAGAGGTTCTTGACGAGCTGCTGGGTGAGGGTCGAGCCGCCCTGCGTGGTCCGACCAGCGCCCATGTTGGCGAGCACCGCACGGGTGATGCCGACCGGGTCGACACCCTCATGCTCAAAGAACCGCCCATCCTCCATCGCCAGGACGGTGCGGTAGACGTGCTCGGGGAGGTCACTCAGGGCAATCGGGCGGCGGGACTCCCCCGACGAGCCGCGCAGCTCGGCCAGCTCTACCGCCTTGAGCCGGACCATCGCCCCCGGAGAGACGGCGGAGATCTCCCCGTCGATGAATTGGATGGTGTGGTCTCCGCGATCATCTCGCAGGAGGATGGAGCTGGAGGAGACCTTGAAGTCCCCGGTGCTCTCGACGGTGCGGACCCGGGCGTAGCCGGCAGCCTGGAGGTCACTGGCGACCTCTCCGGCGGTCAGCCGCATGCCGGGCCACAGCTCCATCGGGGCAGAGTAGACCCGGCCAGTCTGCGACCAGACCGGCTGCGCGAGCAGGGCCTCCACATCGCGCTCGGCCTGGTGGTAGAGGACGTACCCGACAGTCGAGGTCCCGACGAGGAGACCGAGAAACGCTGAGAATGACATCCGGACGAGGCGGGAGAGCAGTCCGCCGGTTCGCTCGGGTGCCCGGCGACGGGATGGCGCTCGCTTCTTTGAGGGCCGGCTCTTGGAGGGCCGGCTCTTCGAGGGTCGGGGCTTTGAGGTCCGCGACCTCGGGGGAGCGGCCTTCTTCCGTGCGGGGGCGCGCTTCTTCGAGCGCTTTCGCCCTGGGAGCGCGACGGTGCGGGTGGGCTCAGAGACGGTGCGACGCGGTGCGCCGGAGGAGGCCGGCCGACGCTTACCGGAGAGCCGACGGGTGCCGGCGTCCTTCTTGCTGCGATCTCCGCTGCGGCTGCTCACGATGGATCCCCTGGACGGCCAGAAGTTGGCACGTCAACATTGGATCTCTATCTTACTTCAACCATGGCGTGACTGCCGGTCATCTTCTGGCAGCCACGAGCCAGATCAATCTGCCAGGACCGCCATCACCGCAGCCTTGACTGCGGTGAGGTTGATTCCAAGCTTATCGGCGACGACGTTGCCGGGCGCGGAGGCTCCGAACCGGTCGATGCCGACGGCGTGGCCCTCAAGTCCGACGTAGCGCTCCCAGCCCAGCGTGATGCCAGCCTCCACAGAGACCCGGGGCACGCCCGGGGGGAGCACGGAGCGGCGGTACTCGATGGCCTGCTCATCGAAGGCCTCGCAGCAGGGCATGCTGACCACCCGGACCGAGACGCCCTCAGCGGAGAGCGCGGCCTGAGCGTCCAGCGCGAGCCCGACCTCGCTGCCGGTGGCGATGATCACGGCTGCGGGTGCACCGTGGTCGGCCTCGGAGAGGATGTAGCCGCCCTGGTGGAGACCAGCTGCGCTTCCGAGGGTGGTGTGGTCCAGCAGCGGGAGTCCCTGACGGGTGAGGCTGAGTGCGACCGGTCCGTTGCGACGGGTCAGCGCCATCTTCCAGGCCTCGACCGTCTCCGCGGCGTCGCCCGG
>JBLHNG010000193.1:0-11353 GCA_047621685.1 Myxococcota bacterium
CGCGGATCTCGGTGTCGGTCGCCTCGTCGCTGGCGAACCACAGGCTGATGTTCGGCTCCCCGTCCTCACACAGCCAGTACGCCAGGACGTCCTGAGGCTGAAGATTGGGAACTGTGTCGGTCTCCTTGCTGGTCTTCATGGTGCCTTCTCCATTCATTGTCTGACCGCAAACGCAAGAAACCCCCGAGGCGGATTGCCCCGGGGGTTTCTGATGCAAGCGGTGTGGTTGCTACCCCTACATCAATCCCTCGGGACGAAGACCTCGCCGACTCACCACTCCACACAGCACAGCAACCCGTACTGTCATGGCCCACTCCGGCGCATTGCTGGCCGAGGGTCCTGTACGGGGGTTGGTGAGGTGCTGGAGCATGGAGGGAAGCGCTGCCTGGATGTAGGTGGTGGAACTGTAAGGCTGTGGGCAGGGATTGACTGGTTTTTTCTCTGGGAGTCGTGACGCCTCATGGCTTCCAGAAGACACTCACATGTCCGCCCCAGGCCAGCTCGGGAACCACTGCAGCCGTGGCCGCGAGCCCAATCCCTGCCTCAGTCGAGACACGCCAGCCTTCTTGCAGTGAGGGGTCCGCCAGATCAAGGACCTGAGCCCCCTCAGCCAACAGATACGGCACGTGCTTGATCGCAGACCGACTCAGGCGAAAGCGCGCCGAGATCATTGGTGATCCACAGCAGGAGCCATGAAGCAAGCATTGAATCTCCTCGATGAGAGGGTGTCACAGGCAGCATGGGTTGTTTTGTCCAGCAGCGTGAGGCGATGATTCTCCTTTTTGGGAAGATTCGGTTTCACCATCCGTCTACTGCGGGGTCTACCTTTACAGATGAAGGAAACCACCATGCGACTTCGACTCCCCCTTGCCCTCATTGCCGTCACGATCCTGGCCTGCTCGTCCAAGCTGACTGGCAACGAGGGGAACTTCCAGTTCTCCTACACCGCCGATGACCGGATCACCGACTTCAACAAGCCCATCGCGGTCGGCGGCTATCTGGACATTGAGGTCACCGATGTCGGAGCCCTCCAGCCCATCGAGCTGCTCGCTGCAGAGTTTGATGACTCGGCCATCCTCGACGTGGTCTCCTTCTCTGGCAACACCATCACCGTCATGGGTGTCGCCGACGGCAGCGCGCTGCTCTCAGTGGAGGGCACCACCCTCGACGGGGAGACCCTCACCGACGGCATCAACATGCTGGCGGGCATCCCAGAGGTCCTCCTCCTCGCCCACACCTGCGAGGGCGATGCCTACCTCACCAGCCAGCGGATCTGGCTGCCGTTTGAGATGGAGAAGGAGAACGGCCAGCCGGTCATCGGCTACGGCTACTACCCGGTCAGCCTGGACAGCGAGGCCAGCCTGGGCCTGAACGCCGACGACTCCGGCCAGCAGTACATGGCGCTTGACACCACTGCCACCCCCGGCATTGCCACCCTCTCCTCGACGGTCGACGACACCACCCTGGCCCTCAACATCGTCACCCCCGCCGACATCACCGGTGCCGCGCAGCCCATCGCCTGGGTCTTCGAGGACATCGACGTCGGCGATACCAACGCCTTCTACGTCCTGCCCACCACCGACAGCTCCACCATCTGCCAGGCAGAGGTCACAAAGACCGTCACCTCAAACACCCCGGACACCTGCACCATCGCCGAGATCGAGCCGTCGGATTCCTCGACCTACGAGTTCGGCTGGTTCGAGGTCACCGGGGTCGCTGAGGGGCTGTGCGAGTACACGGTGGCCTACCCCGACGGCAACGACGGCGCGGGGGCCTCCACGCAGTTCAGCTACACGATCGAGCCGTAGTCACCCCGGGGGTCAGCGGCGCGTTAAGTCCGAGGCATGCGGAAGCTGACTCCCCCGATCGAAGACTTCCTGATCACCGACGACCCGTTCTACCTGCCGGTCGGCGACGAGGTGGAGCTGTTCACCCACGCCTGGCAGGCCCGCATCCCGGTGATCCTCAAGGGTCCCACCGGCTGCGGCAAGACCCGGTTCGTCTCCCACATGGCCCGGAAGCTCAACCGTCCGCTGGTCACCGTGGCCTGCCATGAGGACCTGACCGCCTCCGACCTCATCGGCCGCTACCTCATCCAGGGCGACGAGACCCTGTGGGTCGATGGTCCGATGACCGCCGCAGTTCGTCACGGTGCGATCCTGTATTTGGACGAGATCGTCGAGGCCCGCAAGGACACCATGGTGGTCATCCACCCGCTGACCGACCACCGCCGGGCGCTGACCATCGACAAGCTCGCCTCTGTGCTGCGTGCTCCGCCCGAGTTCATGCTCGTCATCAGCTACAACCCTGGCTACCAGTCGATCCTCAAGGAGATCAAGCAGTCGACCCGGCAGCGGTTCGTCTCCCTGGACTTCACCTACCCTCCCGCCGAGATCGAGCGCTCGGTCCTGCGCACCGAGGCCAACGTAGACGACGCCACCGCCCGTCTGCTGGTCAAGATCGCCGAGAAGATCCGCAACCTCACCAGCCGGGGTCTCGAAGAGGGCGTCTCAACCCGCCTGCTGATCCACGCCGCCCGCCTCATCAAGCAGGGCAGCTCCCCCCTCTCGGCCTGCGAAGCGGCGTTCTGTCGGACGCTGACCGACGACCCGGATCTCCAGGCCTCGATCCGCGAAGTGGTGAACGACTACTTTTGAAGCGGTGCCGCTTCGCCAAAGGCGTCGCAAGCCGTTTCAGCTGTTCCGGATTGGCTCAAGCAATCCACCAGAGTCCTCGTGCAGCCTCAGAGGCTGAGGTCTAAACCAACCTTGGTGGTAGGGCTTGCCGGGCGTCGCGCAGCATTCTAAATGTTCGCATGCAGACACCCGCCCTGAACCGACACATCCTCGACATCCTCACTGAGCGCGGCTTCGTGAAGCAGACCACCGACGCTGATGCGCTCCGGGCGAAGCTGTCGGAGGGTCCGGTGACCTTCTACATCGGCTTCGACCCCACCGCCGACTGTCTGCACGTCGGCCATCTCCTGCCGATCCTCTGCATGCGCTGGCTGCAGCTCGCCGGACACAAGCCGATCGTGGTTCAGGGTGGTGGCACCGCGATGGTCGGGGATCCATCGGGCAAGGACAAGACCCGGGAGATCCTCACTGCCGAGCAGATCGAGGCGAACATCGACGCCCAGAAGACCCTGTTCGGCAAGTTCCTCGACCTCGACGATGCCATCGTGGTCAACAACGCCGAGTGGCTGCTGTCGCTGAACTACATCGCGTTCCTGCGAGACATCGGTCGGCACTTCTCGGTCAACCGCATGCTCGGGTCTTCCGGCGCCCAGCAGCGCCTGGAGCGGGGTCAGGGCTACTCGTTCATCGAGTTCAACTACCACCTGCTGCAGAGCTACGACTTCCTGGAGCTCAACCGCCGCTACGGCTGCACCCTGCAGTGTGGCGGCGACGATCAGTGGTTCAACATCCTCGGCGGCGTCGACCTCGTGCGCCGAGAGGGCAACGACACTGCCCATGCAATGACCATCCCGCTGCTGCTGACGGCGGACGGCAAGAAGATGGGCAAGACCGAGAAGGGCGCGGTGTGGATCGATGGGGAGCGCCTGAAGCCGTATGACTACTATCAGTACTGGGTCAACGTCCATGACGACGACGTTGTGCGGCTGCTGAAGCTGTACACGTTCCTCTCGATGGAGCGGATCGCAGAGCTGGCGGCGCTGACCGGAGCGGATGTGCGCACGGCGAAGCATGTGCTGGCGTATGAGACGACGATGCTGGCGCACGGAGAGGCTGCGGCGAAAGCGGCAGCCTCAGCGGTGAAGACAGCGTTTACCGGGGGCGCTTCGGTGGACATGCCGACGTTTACGACTTCGTTCCCGGTTGCGGTGGTGGATGTGCTGGTTGGCAGCGAGCTGGCAAAGAGCAAAGGCGCAGCGCGGCGGCTGATCAAGGGCGGCGGGGTTCGGATTGGGACGGTGAAGGTTGGGGATGTTGCGGCGGTCTTGGAGGCGGGTGAGGTCGTCTGGGCCGGGAAGAAGCGGTGTGTGAGGGTGGTTGAAGGCTGAAAGCGACAACCTCACTCAGCGACAACCTCACTCAGCGACAACCTCACTCAGACCTTCCCGCGACTCATCTCATGCTCCCGAAGCCGGGGCATGATCTCTACGAAATTGCATGGACGATACCGAAAATCCAACTGAAACGCCAAGATCCCGTCCCAGGCATCCTTACACGCCCCCGTCGACCCCGGAACCGCAAACAAGTACGTGCCCCGCGCCACACCCGCACACGCGCGTGACTGGATGGTCGACGTCCCGATCTTCGCGTAGCTCTGCCACCGGAACAGCTCGCCGAATCCCGGAATTTCCTTCTCCCAGACTGCCGAGAAGGCTTCCGGGGTCACATCGCGGCCGGTGAGGCCAGTGCCCCCCGTCGCCAGCACCACATCGACACCATCGTCCGCAATCCAGGTCCGCAGCTGAGCAACCAGCGTGGGTACGTCATCCCGAATGATGCGCTTGTCGACGACAATGTGACCAGCGTCCGTCGCCCGAGAGACCAGGACGGCGCCGGAACGGTCGGTCTCCTCAGTGCGGGTGTCCGAGACCGTCAGGACGGCGATGTTGATGGGGACAAACGGGCGGCTCTCGTCGATGCCAGGCATGGCGCCTCCAGACACGTGCTCTATCTCAGCGGACGCCACCACACCCGCTGGCGACAGCCTCCCGCCGGGCTTAGAACACCCCCATGAACCTGAAGACGATCGGCATTCCCTTCCTGGGGGCCTTCTTCGCCCTTGTGGTGGGCTCCTTCATCCTGCCCACCGGCCTGAACATCGAGCGGGCGGTGCTCGTCGAGGCGGAGCCGGCGGTGCTCTATGCGAGCATCTCGGACCTCTCGAAGTGGAACGACTGGGAGCCCTGGAGCACCGGGACCACCAGCGAGCAGACCACTGGCGTCGGCGCAGCCCGGGGCTGGCCGGGCGGTGGGGAGCTGATCCTCAGCGAGCTGAAGGAAGATGAGGTCCACTACCAGGTCCACAACCTCCCCGTGCCTGCCAGCGGCTTCCTCGCGCTCCAGGCCGTCGAGGGCGGCACCGCGGTGGTCTGGGTCCACCAGAGCTTCACCGGCTACGGTCCCATCTCCCGGATCGCCGGCTGGGCGGCCCGCGGAGGGCTGGCGCTGGAGATCGACGAAGGGCTGGCCCGCCTCAAGGCATCCGCCGAGCGCACCACCGCGCCGTCCCGCAACCCGCCGCCGTCGGGGGGCTGAGTCCGCGGAGTCCTGGAGTGGTCTGGGAGGAGGTGGGCGAGGTGGGTGAGTTGACGCGGTCTGAGTCTCCCCGTTTTTGAAGTTGGGGTGCTCACTGTTCTCGCCATTGAGTTGCGGCAAGAGGCGGTCGGGTGGCTGGCTCACGGACCGGACGCTGAGTGGGGCAGCAGCCGGTCGTAAGACGGGCGGGGTGAGGCGCG
The DNA here is from genome assembly GCA_047621685.1 of Myxococcota bacterium. GTDB lineage: Bacteria > Myxococcota_A > UBA796 > UBA796 > UBA796 > JAQXDW01. The sequence continues at coordinate 5,432 of JBLHNG010000193.1, forward strand.
GAGACGGGCGAAGGCAGCCGGAGCCGGTCGGATGGCTGGCTGTGGACTGACCGGTGAGTGACGGCAGTAGCCGGCCGGAGGCGGGGTAAACTGCCGGTTCGGGGAGAGGAGCGGGGACGGGCGGAGTTCATACGGAGCCGGTCAGGTGGCTGCCTTACGGACCGGACGCTGAGTCGGGGCAGCAGCCGGTCGTAGACGGGCGAGCTGCCCAGCGGGGAGCGGCGCGGGGACGGGGTGAGGCATCCGAAGCCGGTCAGGTGGCTAACTTCTCCCCTAATTTTGTTGATTGTATTGTTTTGGATCGCCTGATCTGGAGTTGTAGTCCGCCCGGGCGCGCGCAAGGGACACCCGGAGTGGGCCGTGCTGCAGGGGCCGCACGCCAGATTCTCTGGCGGCCCCGGAAGCAGCAAGCGACCCGAGGCTGGCGATGTTGGCAGTGGCTTTAGAATGGACGCCGACAGGGAGTGAAGCGCGGACCGCGGAGGGGACCCGTGGCGATCAGCGCCCAAGGACGGAGACGGGGTTGGAATCACCGCCAGTCAAGGATTCGCCCATCTCTGCTTTTGATAGTGCCGACCTGTCCTGCTCGCCCTTCGGTCTTCTCAGCCAGGGGCGCTCTCAGCCTCGTGGCGTTTGATTCCGAAGGGTCCTCCCTCACCCATGGGCCGAGGTTCGCCATCGTCGGCGCCCTTCTTTTTCTGGCCACTCCGCTCCAACGCTGGCCTGATGGCCCGCTTATGTCGCTGCGCTCAAGGGGGCTGCACTCCTTGCGTCTCACTTCGTTCGCCTCCAGTCCCCGCCCCCTGCGACCCCCACCCCGACACCAATCACTAACCACCACCCGCACTCACATAGGACCTTCCTGAACCTCACCGGGCTCCCAAAGCGCCGAACGAACTCCAGACCTCACCCTGGCCGCAGTTTAGAGTGCCGCAGACTCCTGGAGTCAGCCGCTGAGGCCCCCTCCCTGACCGCTGAGTCCGACCCAACGACCGACCCCGGCGCACACTCCACCCGATCTCCCGGCAGCGAATAGACTGACGGTGTGGACCTCCTGACTGACACCTGGCGCGGCATCCTACAGCCGCATCGCATCCTCCCCATCGCCCTGGTGGGCGGCGCGATGATCCTCGCAGAAGCGTGGTTCACCCGCTCCGTGTATGGGGTCGTCGAGGCCGCGCTGATGTGCCTGGGCTTCCTCGCACTCGGCCCCTGGCTGTGGCGGCGCCTGTTCCCCCATGGCGAACGGGTCAGCCTGTGGCGCATCGCGCTGTTCGGGTTTCTCGGCGGGCTGCCACCGTTCCTCGCCTGGGCGTGGCCCTACTTCACGTCAGGCCCCTACACCTTCCTCACCGCCGGGATGAACGCCCTGGTAGTGGCAACCCTGTTCTGGGCTGGCGCCTGGGGCATCGGACGGGACATCGAGATGGAGCAGCGAGTCGCCGCAGAGCGCGCACGCGCCGAGGAGATGACCCGGGCTGCGGAGCGGGCACAGCTGATGGCGATCCGCGCCCACCTCGATCCGCACTTCCTGTTCAACACCCTCAACGCCATCGCAGAGTGGTGTCGGGAGGACGGCGAGGTGGCCGAGCAGGCGGTGCTGCGACTGTCTGCGCTGCTGCGAGAGGTCATGACCGGAGTGCGCGTCGAGCGCTGGCCCCTGACCAACGAGCTGAAGCTGGTCACCGACGTCTGGGAGCTGCACCGGATCCGGGATCCCGACCGGTTCATCGTGAACATGGACCTCCCCGATCCCCTCCCCGACACCATGCTCCCGCCGATGATCCTGCTGCCCCTCGTCGAGAACGCCGTCAAGCACGGTCCTGCCGCCGGGCACGCCGGACCAATGGGGCTGTCCATCGTGGTCATCGGGGATGCGCTGCACATCCAGGTGAAGAACCCCGGCCCGTTCACCGGCCCGCGGGAGGGCGGCGAGGGGCTGGCGATGGTGGAGAAGCGCCTCGCGCTGGTCTACGACGACGCCCGGTTCCGCATCTTCGAGCAGGACGGCCACACCATCGCCGAGGTCATCCTGCCGCACCATGAGAAGATGACGACATGAAGCTCAAGGTGCTCATCGTTGACGACGAGATGCTGGCCCGGCGTCGACTGACCCGCCTGCTGTCCGCCATGGGCGAGGTGGAGCTGGTCGGAGAGTGCATCAACGGAGCGGCTGTGCTGGTGCGAATCCGCGAGGAGCCCCGGCCAGATGTGGTGCTGCTGGACATCAACATGCCCGGACTGACCGGGGTGGAGGCAATGGAGCTGTGGCCCGACGACGGCCCGACCATCATCTTCACCACCGCCCACGCCGAGCATGCCCTGGCAGCGTTCGACGGCGGCGCGGTCGACTACATGCTCAAGCCAGTGGAGGCCGGGCGGCTGAAGAAAGCGCTCGACCGGGTCACGATTGAGCGGGTCACGATTGAGCGGGTCACGACCGACCAGGTCCAGCCCACCGAGACCCCGACCACCCCCGCGCCGGACACCCGCCTCCCCCTCGCGACCCGGGGTGGGGTGGTTCTGCTGGCGCCATCGGAGATCCGCGCGGTGCTCATCGAGGGAGAGAGCGTGGTTCTGGCGACGGACCGGGGGCGGTTCTACACCGAGCTGCGGCTGTCGGACCTGGAGGAGAAGCTACCGGCAGAGCACTTCCTGCGGGTCCATCGCCGGGCGCTGGTGAACATGCGGCGGGTGCTGCGCATGGAGACTCTGGCGACCGGGGGCTATCTCGCGCACACCGATGCTGGAGAGGCGGTGCCGGTGTCGCGGAAGGTGGCCCGGGAGCTTCGTCGGCAGTGGGGACTGTGAGCCGGGCGCGATAGGCTTGCGGGATGGACACGCCAATCGAGGATCGCTACCGACTCCACCGCCGCTTCGACAGGCTCGCCCGCCTCGTCGGAGAGCCCGCGATGGAGAAGCTGTTTCGCGCACACGTCATGGTCATCGGCCTCGGCGGAGTGGGCAGCTTTGCCGCTGAGGCGCTGGCGAGGAGTGGGGTGGGCACCCTCTCGCTGGTGGACTTCGATCTCGTCTGCGTCACCAACGCCAACCGACAGGTCCAGGCGATGCGCGGCAACATCGGCAAGCCCAAGGCCTCCGTGCTCGCCGAGCGACTCCGCCTGATCAACCCCCAGGCAAACGTCAAGGCCATCCCGCTGTTCTACGAAGCACGCATCGCCGATCAGCTCCTCGGGGGGCGTCGGCGGCCAGACTTCGTGGTCGACGCCATCGACAACGTCACCGCCAAGTGCCACCTCCTGGCCACCTGCCGTGCTGAGGGCATCCCGGTGGTCTGCTCGACGGGCGCCTCGGGCCGCTGGGACCCAACCGCCATCGCCGTGGCTGATCTCGCCGAGACCCGGGTCGATCCCCTCGCCGCGTCCGTGCGCAAGATCCTCCGCAAGAAGTACGGCTTCCCCGCCAAGGGTCCCTGGGGAATCCCCTCGGTCTTCTCTACCGAGCCGCTCCAGACTCCCGAGCCCCTGACTTACGACAAAAACGGCGAGTTTCAGTGCGTCTGCCCCAGCGACAACGACCACCACACCTGTGATGATCGCAACGTCATCTGGGGGACCGCGGGGTTTGTGACCGGCAGCTTTGGCATGACCGCTGCGAGCGTGGTTGTTCGTCAGCTGACCGCTTCAGGTATGGTTTAACGGTCAAGCTCGACGATGAGCGAAGACCTGGAGGAGATGGGTTGGCCTCGGATTCAGGAACGGTCGAGCCAGTGGACTCTGACCCGGTCGCAATAGGCGATCTGATTGATGGACGGTATCGAATCGAGTCGTTGATCGCGCGCGGTGGTCAGGCTAGCGTGTGGAAGGCCAGCCAGGAGCCGCTCCAGCGCAACGTCGCCCTCAAGGTGCTCACCGCACCGCCCACCCGCGAGGGCAGCGAGCCGTTTCGGGAGCGCTTCCTGCTCGAAGCCAAGACCCTCGCCTCGCTCAACCACCCCAACATCGTCATCGTCTATGACTACGGGCGCGTCTCCTCGGGCTGCTACTACATCGCCATGGAGCACGTCGAGGGGGTCCGGTTCTCCCGAATCCTCCGTGAGCGCCCCATCGACGCCGCCCGTCGGATCCGGCTGGTCAGCCAGGCCTGCAGCGCGCTGCGCTACGCCCACCAGCGCGGGGTCATCCACCGCGACGTCAAGAACGCCAACATCCTCGTCCGCCAGGACTCCGCTGGCGAAGAAGAGGTCAAGGTCGTCGACTTCGGCATCGTCAAGCTCATGGAGTCCGACCCGGGCATCACCCAGGAAGGCGTGATCCTCGGCTCGCCGCACTTCATGTCCCCCGAGCAGATCACCGGCGCGTTCTTCGATCACCGGGCGGACATCTACGCCGTCGGGGTGCTGCTCTACTGCTCGGTCACCGGTCGCTACCCCTACCGGGGCAAGGACGCCCGGAGCATCATGACCAACCACCTCAAGAAGCCCATCCCAGTGCTCAAGAGCCGGGATCCGCGACTGGTTGGAGACGAGGAGTTCGAGAACATCGTGCGGAGCTGCCTCGCCAAGCGCCCCGATGACCGCTTCGATGACATGGACGCCCTCATCGCCGCCCTGGCTCCCTATGCCAGCGGGGAGCGCTTCGAGATCATCGATCTCGGCGCGGAGGCACTCGAAGACCTCTCCGAGGAGGTCGATGAGGTCGAGGATCTCATCACCGGTCGCACCGAGCGGGCGGAGATGGCGCTGCACCCGTTCCATGACGACGGCGTGTCCATGACCTCAGAGATGGGCGCAATGCTCTTGGACGAGGAGGAGGCCCCCGAGCCCGAGCCCGAGCCCGAGCCTGAGCGGCTGCCGACCATCGGTGTCATCGACATCGAGCAGATCGCAGGCCTCCAGGAGGTCGACCGGACCAACTACGACCCCGAAGACAACCTCACCTTCGAGCCTGCCGTCGCCCACATCGACGCCCCGGACTTCACGGCCCCGTTCGACGAAGACGAGGTCGGCTTCAACACAGACGCCATCACCTCGATTCCAGAAGGTTCGAAGCCTCCGGATGAGGCGGAGGATGATGTCGGTGAGGATGATGAAGCCGAGGGCGTTGCGGAAGAAGACGCGGGCGCGAACGAAGACGCGGACGCCGAAGAAGACGCGCACGAACCCGCCGAGGAGAGTGCTGAAGAGAGCGCCGAGAATGAGGATGATGTTGACGAAGAGCGCATCGAAGATGAGCCTGTCGCCGATGAGGCTGTTGAGGAGGACGGAGCGGTAGACGAAGCCGTCGCTGACGAAGCCGTCGCTGACGAAGCCGTCGCTGACGAGACTGGCGAAGACGAAGCCCCTGTCGCAGAGGCCGACGCAGCCGACAGCACACCGGAGGCCGACGCAGCCGCTCCCGAAGAGGCCCCTCCAAAGACCCCGCCGGTCTCAAAGGCGCCGGTGGTGATCCCTGAGCTGGATGAGCCGGTCTCCGACTCTCGACTGTTCAAGCTCTGGATCGCGGCATTCGGTGGCACCCTGCTCCTTGCCGGGATCGCCGGGCGCCTGATGGGGCTGTTTTAGGCGCTGAGCCTGAGAGGGAGCGCGAGGCGGCGGAGCCGATCAGGTGGCTGCCTTCTCTTTCACTGACCACTGAGTCACGGCAGTAGCCGGCCTTTAGGCGGGTAAACTGCCGATTCGTGGAGAGGCGCGGGGACGGGCGGAGGCATCCGGAGCCGGTCAGGTGGCTGCCTAAGTGTCCCCGCTGTTGAGTTCAGCAAGTGCCGGTCGTAAGACGGGCTGATTGCTGATTCGGGGTGAGGTGCGGGGACGGGGTGAGTCCTACGAAGCCGGTCAGGTGGCTGCCTTCCCCCCTAATTTTGTTGATTGTATTGTTTTGGATCACCAGTTCAGGAGTCTCAGTTCGCCCGGGCGCGCGCAAGGGGACACCGGAGTGGGCCGTGCTGGAGGGGCCGCACGCC
>JBLHNG010000194.1:0-11328 GCA_047621685.1 Myxococcota bacterium
GCGAGGGACTCGCTGCATCGGGGGCAGGTCATCGGGGGGGAGTACATCGTCACAGGGACCTCACCAGTCGAAAGCTAACGCCAACATCGCGAAGGGTCGCAGCCACCCCCACCCGGGACGCGATCCGGGCGTGCTCGGCGCGCTGCCACCAGGCACCACCGCGGCAGACCCGACGATCCGCCTCACCGTCGCTGTTGGGTGGTGGGGACAGGGCGCCGTCGGAGATCCGACAGCCCGCCACCCGCCAGGGATCCATGCACCAGTCCCGGGCATTGCCGCCCATTCCGCGCACCCCGTAGGGGCTGATGTCGAGGGGGTAGTCGGTGACCCGGGCGGGCAGCCGGCGGGCGGGCGGGTGGCTGTCCTGCATGCAGCAGAAGGTCGGATCGAGGAAGTCGCCCCAGGGGTAGGTGCGTCCGTCCGCGCCCCGGGCGGCCTTCTCCCACTCGAACTCCCCGGGGAGCCGCCAGTGCTGCCCGGTCTTCACCGACCACCACCGGGCAAACGCCATCGCACCGTCCCAGCCGACCTTGAGCACCGGCCAGTCCGGCTCCCACCGATCGCCGTCGGTGTCTGGGACGAGGATGAACTGACCGGCGGCGTCTCGGCCGTAGATCAGCGCCCCGGGGACCCCGGAGGCACCAGCCCGCTCCCGGGGTCCCCACCGAAGCGCCTCGGCTTCTTTCCCCCAGGACAGCAGGGTGTTGAGGAATTCGAGGTACTCGGTGTTGGTGACCGGGTAGCGGCGGATCACGAAGCTGTCGCACCACAGCCGACGCCGGGGCAGCGAGAACGGCGCGATGCCGTCTCCGCCGGAGCGGAACCAGCCCGCAGGGATGTAGACGTCGTTGCCACTCAGCGCGCTGGCTTGCGGCAGGACAATGGGAGCGGCGGCGGTCGCGCCGGGCCGGATGCCGTCCCAGTGTGCCTCTCTGTCGATGCGAACCGGGTAGCGGACCGTCTCCCGACCCGTTGCCTGGAGGGTGAGCAGGTAGCTGCCCCGGGGCAGGGAGACGTCGACCAGCGGGGTGGTGCCGAGCATCCGGATGAAGGTGGTGACCTGTCGGCGCTGCTGGCGGTCGTAGCGGTACAGCCGCACAATCGCTCCGGGGGGATCGGTGACCAGGGAGAGCGATCCGTTGCCCTCCAGGTAGCCCGCATACCCCCCTCGGCTGTGGGCGCGAAGCAGGACCTCCAGGCTCTCCGCAGTGCTGGAGTCGCCCGCATCCTCCGCTGCCCGATGGGCCTCGGCGTAGTGCCGGGAGAGGCGGTCGTGGGCGTCGGCGAAGTCGGGGGACTGGTACAGCGCTGCCCGAAGCGTCTGGATCCCCTCCAGCTCGTCTCTCGCCGCGCTTCGCTCCAGGGACTCCGCAGCGTCCTGTTTCTCCCAGCCCGGCAGCTTCCGGTCCACCGACTCATGGATCGGGACGGCAGCGAGGATCGCGTCGGCCTCCGCACGCAGCGTGATGCCCTCCTCGCGGTGTCGGGTGGCCTCGGCGAGCTTGAGGTCCGCAGCGATCACCAGCGCCCGTGCCTGCTCTTGGCGACGGGCACCATCGAGCCAGGCCGCGATCTCCCGGGACAGCGCTCCGGCGTTGGGGAACCGCGAGCGGGGATCCCCCGACAGCGCCTGCATGCACAGCTCCTCCAGGTCACCGGGGATCGGCGGGCTGGGCTGGGCGGGGCTGCACTGGCTGGGCGGGTGGGGCGGGCCGGCACGGCTGAGGCGGATGATGTCCTCGGGACGACCGCGACCATAGGGCGGCCTGCCAGAGAGGATCTCGTAGAGCATCGCGCCAAGCGCGTAGACATCTGAGGCCGGGCCGATGGCATCGATGTCGCCGACGATCTGCTCGGGGGACATGTACGCCGGGGTGCCGGGAACTTCTCCCCAGACGGTGAGGGTGGAGTCCTCTGAGGGCGCGCCTTTCGCCGGGCTCAGCTCGAAGGTGCCGTCCACCCGTGCGAGCCCCCAGTCCATGACGTAGACCTCGCCGAATTCCCCCATCATCACGTTGGCGGGCTTGAGGTCTCGGTGGAGGACCCCACGCTGGTGGGCGTAGGCGACGGTCTGGCAGACCTGATTGAAGGCGACCATCACCCGACTGAGGTTCCAGCCATCCGACGTCGTCACCCACTGCCGGGCGGTGGAGCAGAAGTGCAGCTCTCGGATGATCTCCCGCAGGTTGCGTCCGCTGACCTCCTTCATGGTGAAGTAGCGCCGCCCGTCGGCCAGCTCGCCGGTGGTGTGGACCGGGACGATCCCGGGATGCTGGAGCTGGGCGGTCAGTCGGGCCTCTCCGAGGAAGCGAGCTTCGAGGATGGGATCAGTGGTGAGGTGCGGGCGCAGGGACTTCAGGGCGAGGTGGCGGCTGAGGGAGGGGTCATAGACCCGCCAGACCTCGCCCATCCCGCCGACCCCGAGCAGCTCGCCGCTCTCATAGCCCTCCACCAGCGGGGGGCGGGGACGGGATGAGACTTCCTGGACCGTAAACATGGTCGGCAGGGCAGAGTCAGCGGTTTCCGACTCCAAGATCTCCGACAGCTCCCGCATGCACGCCTCAGAGAGGCCATGTCGTGCAGCCAGATCGGCCAGGGATCTGACGATCCGGGGGTCCTTCATCGTCGCGATGATACCCCTGTCGGGTTCAAAACAACGGCCACTGAAAGAAACCCGGTGCCTCATCCGTTGTCCTGACGCTCTGGAGGAACCTTTATGCTCTCGCTACTTCTGCTCACTCTGACCGCTGACGCCGCCACAATGCGTGGCGCCCAGCACATGGTCGTCTCCAACCCCGACAGCCCGGAGAGCTGGGTCGAACTTGGAGACGCCTACCGTCGTCGGCTCAAGCGCCGTCGGGCACGGGAGGCCTACGGACGGGCGCTCTCGCTGGCACCGGACCACGAGGACGCCAGCCGCAAGCTCTCCCGCATCAGCAGCCGACGCAACCCCCGGATCGTGCGCACCGCGCTGCGGGATCCGACCAACGATGAGGTGTGGGGAGACGTCGGGGACTACTACCTCTCCGTCGGCCTCAACGAAGAGGCTCTGTCCGCGTATCAGTACGCCCTGCGGCTGGACCCGGCCGACAGCGAGTGGCACCGGGCGGTGATCAACCTCGGCGACATCGACGCGGTGATCGAGATCATCAACTCCACCGCGGAGAACGCCAGCGACGAGACGCTGGGGGATATGGGCGACATCCTTCGGGAGAACGGTCGCAACGAGGAGGCCTGCGAGCTGTACCGTCAGGCGCTGTCGATGGATCCGACCGACACCGAGTGGACCCCCCGGGTCGCGGAGTGCGACGGCATCGTGATGCCCGACGGTGGGGCCATTGATGGCATGATCAGCAGCATGGGCTCCATCTCCTCTGGGAGTCCCATCGACATGCTCCAGGGTCGGGTCTACGCCGACAGCGAGCTGCTCACCCGGCTGGGCATCGCCCACGCCAAGGCCGGCGACCTCGGCGACGCCCGGAAGTACCTCAAGAGCGCGCTGCTGCTGTCCCCCGCCGACACCGCTGCCCTGGAGAGCTTCGCAGCCGTCACCGGGCAGACCCGGCTGGAGATCCTGGAGCGTCTGGTCGAGGAGGTCCCTGGCAACGACGAGGTCCTCGGAGAGCTGGGCGATGAGCTTCTCGCCAACGCTCGCGCTCGCGAAGCCGCGGTCTACTACCGCCGGGCCCTGGAGATCGACGACGACGATCCGGAGTGGACCGAGAAGCTGGCCCTGGTCGAGGCTGTGCTGGAGCACCGCTGATCTTCCCGATCAGGAAACAAATTCAGACAAGAACCGAACCAAACCAGTGCAATGTTGTCTGCACCCCCTCTGGAGGCTCCTATGAACCGCGCTCTCGTCCTGCTCGCTGTCCTCGTCGCTCCGTCGTTTGCCGGCGACTTCTATGGAAAAGATGAGGTCAGCCCCTTTGGCAAGGAGCCGGGCCTGGAGCAATTCGCACAGTCTCAGACGACCTCCAACAAGCACCTCTCCATCGGGAATCCCGTCCAGGTCGGTGGGGTGACGGTCTACCCGGTCATCGATGAGACCGCGCCGAAGATCGCCAGCGGGGACCTCGACAGCTTCTCCGAAGCGATGGCCGACGGAGACCTGATCGTCAGCGAGACCGGCAGCCAGGGTGGCAGCTACACCAACCTCATGTTGACCAACCACAGCAAGGAGCCGGTCCTGGTGATGGCTGGTGAGGTGGTGCGCGGCGGGCGGCAGGATCGCATCTTCACCGAAGACATGATCATCCCGCCAGACAGCGGGCCGCAGATGGTTCAGGTGCACTGTGTGGAGAAGGGCCGCTGGTCGGACGCCGCATCGACCTTCTCCTACGGCGGACGTGCCGAGCTGGCCCTGCGCAACGCCACGAAGGGCGGCCAGGCCACCACCTGGGAGACCATCGCGGCGATGAACACTGAGCGCGGCGGCAGCGCAACGGGCGCCTACATCGCCACCGGTGGCTCGGAGATGCTCCAGTACCGTCAGACCCTCCGCTCGGCCATCGGTGCCCAGCACCAGGTCGTCGGCGCGGTGATCGCTCAAGGCAACCAGATCGTCCACGCCGAGATCTTCGGCAACCCGCAGCTCGCGGAGGTCGGTCGCGCCACCCTGCTCGACGGCTACGCCCTGGACGCAGTGGTCATGAGCGACCTCGAGACCATCGCACCAGACCCTGAGGCCGCGGCGCTCTACCTCCAGCGTGCCTTGTCTGGCAGCGCCTCCCTGCACGTCATCGACGTCGAGTAGGTCTCGCTTCTGGCTCCTCGTGACGCTTCTGGCCCGCTGAGGTGTCAGCAGTAGTAAGGGGGGGCTATGCGAATTGGGAGCATCATCGGTGCGCTGCTGAGCGGCTTTGCATCGGCGGAGGAGCCGGCGGAGCTGGCGCGGTGGCAGTCGGTTGTTGCGGTGGAGGTTCCGGAGAAGTGCCGGGCAGTGGGTGAGGATGGTGGGCTGCGCATCGACTGTGGTGGTGCGGCCCTGCTGCTGGAGACGGCCACCGGGAGCGATCCGAGGAAGGTCGCCCTCCAGCGCCAGCTTGAGCCGTTCTCACAGGCGGGAATCCCAATTTCTCCACCAGAGACGGTTCCCTGCACCCTCGTCGGTGAGCCTGCGGAGTGCCTGGAGGTCACCCTGTCGATCCATGGCTCGGAGATGATCCTGCGCAGCGGGATGGTGGATCACTGGGTGGGAACCTGCCTGTACCGGGGCGCAGAGCAGCCAGCGGTCTGTGACGCAGTCTTCAGCGATTCCACATCTGTCCGCTGACTTTTCCACATATCCACAGCTTGTCGGCAGAAGATGCTGTGCAAAATCTCTTGGCATGTAAAGATGATCACAGATCGATCACCTGATCGTTCACTGAGGATGTCCTCCATGCGTCCGCTCATTCTGGCCCTCGCCTTCGGACTGTTCGCTGTCGGCTGCTTCTCCACGCAGCCCGAGGCGCCCATCGAAGAGGTCGCCCCGCCCAGTCCGGCGGAGCGCGCACAGGAGGAGCTTGCCACGATGCAGGCCCGCCTCAACGCCCTCCCCCTGACCGAGCGAAACGCCCTTCGCGCCCATGGTGCGCTGCTGTCCCGCTCTGACACCACCGCGCGGGCCGCGGTCGGACTCACCATCAACCTGCGCCACAGCCTGACCTCCTCACCGGCAATGGCGATCGACGGCACCTTCGCCGCCACCGCCCCCAGACTCGTTGGGCGCGTCGAGGCCCTGCGGGCTGCCCTCGGTGTGCACAGCGCGCTGCTCCGATCACTCACCATGCTCCCCCTCCCCCCTCCGGATCCGGCCATTGAAAGCGAGGAGCCGATCTCTGGGGTCGTCGAGGCCGCGGTGGAGCTGGAGACTGCAACCTCCGGTCAGTGGCCGATGAAGCGGGTCTACACCGCCTATGCCTTCGAGCTGGAGGCCATCGCTGATGAGGCCCGACAGCTCGCCGAGTGTGGTCAGACCTGTCCGGACGGGGTCGCCACCCGGGCGCTGGCATTGGCCGAGGAGGCCGACCACCTCGCGGCCCTGCTCGCTGAGTTCGCTGCACTGTACTGCTGAGTGTCTTGCTGAGTCGGTGCTGCTGAACCTGTGATGGATTTACAGGCGGGATAGAGGGCGGTATGCCTGCTCTCCTCTCGGTCAATATCAATAAGTACGCCCTGCTCCGCAACTCCCGGGGGCACAACAACCCCGACCTCCTCGCTGCCCTGGACACCTGTCTGGCAGCCGGCGCGCACGGCATCACCATCCACCCCCGACTCGACCAGCGGCACATCCGGTTCGACGATGTCACCGCCGTCGTTGCCCACATGGCGAAGCACCACCCGGGAGTGGAGCTGAACATCGAGTGCGAGGACCACCCGTTCATCCTGGAGCGCGTCCTCGACATCCGTCCCGCCCAGTGCACCCTCGTGCCGGTGACACCTGGCGAGATCACCTCAGACCACGGCTGGGACCTGCCCCGACAGGCCGCGCGGCTGCGTCCGACTGTGGAGCGGCTGAAGGAAGCGGGGATCCGGGTGTCGATCTTTATGGACTGCGAGCCGGAGGGCATGCAGCACGCTGCGGACATCGGGGTGGACCGGGTGGAGCTGTACACCGGCCCGTATGCCTGGGCCTGGGGTACGGCCGAGCAGGCAGAGCAGACAGCGCGCATCCTGGCGACGGGTCGGGCGGCGGCGGCGGCGGGGATTGGCGTGAACGCGGGGCATGACCTGGACAGCGCGAACCTGCTGGGGCTGCGGGGGATGGTGGAGCTGGATGAGGTAAGCATCGGGCATGCGCAGATCTGTCGGGCGCTGGAGGTGGGCACCACGGTGTCGATCGGGGAGCTGCTGGGGGCGCTGGGGTGGTGAAAGGTGGGCTTCGGACATTGGGTGGTGCAGGACGCTCCTTTGAGAGTGCGAACGGTGGCCGAAGGGCGGGGATTCGCCACTGGTGTCGGGGTGGGGGTCACACGGTGGGCAGCCAGGGGGTCTGCAGGGGTCGCCGATCAGGCCGCCCTTGACTGGTGCCCTTGACTGGTGCCCAAAGGTGCCGCTTTGACCAAAGGTCACTGCAAGCGTTTTCACCCGCAGAGACAGGCCAGACCTCTGGGGATCGCCGTCAACCCGAAGCCCGTCAGCCTACGGCGCTCCGCCGCACTCCAGCTCCGCCCACTGCCCGCCGTTGTTCCACTCATCACACTCGCCGATGAACCCGAACCCGGCGCCGAGATCGTCTGCGCGAACCTCGATGCCGTCCGCGCCCTCCAGCCAGCCGGCCCGCACCTCCATCTCGATGCCGGGCAGGCCAACACCGGGCTCGATGACATCGTCGGTGTAGGCGAGCCCGATGGCAGACAGTGAGGGGCCGTCGCGGCGGAACAGGGAGACGGGCAGGCCGGCGCGGGCGCGGGTGGCGCCCTGGTTGAACACCTGCACCGCGACCCGGACCACATCATCGGGCGCGCAGCCGGCGTAGCAGACGTCAGTGACCTCGGCGTAGAGATCGACCGCGATGGCGTCGACGGCGGGGCGGGAGCGGTAGGCGTTGTAGACCTGCCAGGAGGGCTCGGGCAGCCGGGGCACGGTGCCGTCCTGCTCGACGTTGGTCACCGCGAAGTCGTGCACGTTCCAGGTCGGCCCGCTCGCCGCCCAGCCGTCCTCGGCGTGTCCCAGCACCGTCACGCCCGCCCAGCCGATGCCGTCGTGGCGGAAGTTGTTGCTGACCATCACGACCTCCGCGGAGTTGTCGTTGTCGACGTCGGCGATGATCGGGTACTCGAAGATGGTGCCCGACGCGTGGCCGGTGATCGAGAAGTTGGTGAGCCCGGAGGCACCGTCGAAGATGAAGAAGGTGTTCTCGTCAGCGTAGAAGACCTCGTAGGCGCCGTCGCCGTCGACGTCGTAGCCGCTGCACCCGGCGAGGCCGGTCTCGTCGGTGATCGCCCGGGTCCAGAGGACCGAGCCATCCAGCTCGTAGAGGTTGAACTGACTCCCGCTCGCCCAGCCGATCTCGGCCTCACCGTCGCCGTCGAAGTCCGCCACACAGGGCGGGCCGGGCTGGTCGGTGCCGGCGGCGCTGCGGGAGAGGATGGTGCCGTCGGTGTCGTAGATCGCCAGCTCGCCGTTGCCGATCATCGCGACCTCGCCGTAGAGGTCGTCGTCGGCGTCGAGGATGGCGACCCAGTGGCCGTAGGTGCCCACGATGTCGCTGGTCCAGCGTGGCGTGCCGTCGTGGCTGTAGAGGGTGCTGCCGATGATCAGCTCCTGGAAGCCGTCCAGGTCGAGGTCTCCCGCAGCAGGCATCCGGGCCATCAGCTCCAGGGGCACGGTGAAGGACTGCTCCAGGGCGCCAGTCGCCCCGTCGAGGACGAGGGTGTCTGCAAGCACCTCGGGGGAGCCGTCGGCGTCGAGGTCGGCGACGTTGACGTGGGGGTAGGTGTAGTCGACGACGACATCGCTGGTCCAGATGATCTCGCCGGTGCCGGAGACTGCGACCACGTGCCGCTCGGCGTCAAACGCAATGATCTCCGCGACGCCATCTCCAGTGACATCCGCGATGGCCGGACCGCCCTTCCAGTAGAACCCTGGCAGCGACCACTGCTCAGCACCGGTGCTGCTCTCCAGGAGGACGAGGGTGGCGGGGGCTGCGATGCCGGTGACGTTCTCTGCCGTCCAGCCCTCTGCGCCGTCAAAGGCGATCGCCACGATGTCAGGGATGTCGGCCTCGGTGATGAGCCCGTCGCCGTCGTCGTCGTTGAGGTTGCCCACGACGGGCAGCATCATGACCTGGTCGAGGTCGGAGTCGGTGGACAGGCCAGTCCACTGCCACTCGATCTGCACCGCCCAGGGGTCCACGACGTTCACCACCGCGACCTCGCACCCCTTGTCGATGGGCACCTCTGCGGCCTCAGCCAGGGTGACGGAGCAGTCGAGGGGGTCGTCTTCTGCTGGCGCGGTGTCGCGGGGAGCCGTGTCGTCGCCGCCCTGCGGGTCTGAGACCTGCTCGCTGAGATCGTACTCAGAGCAGGCGGCGAGGAGGAAGGGCAGCAGGTGCACGCTCAGAGGATAGCGTACCCCTCCCGAGACGGAGTGAAAACGGTGTCCAGGGCGTTAAGTCGAGGTGATGTCTCCCCTCCTCCTCAGCCTCGCCGCCTCTGCCTGGCCCCTCCATGGATCGGACAACGTGGTTCTGGAGCGGGAGATCGTGGTGGAGACGCTGCTCTCAGACAGCACCATCGACACCACCGATCGCATCGTCACCGACCCCACCGCCCTCGCCGCAGTCGCCGCCTCAGCACTGTCGTACCTGGAGAATCCCCCCGAGGCGGACCCGGGCGGGGTGCACGCCGGGATGTTCGCGGAGCTTGGGGTGAGCCTCGACGATGTGCGCGCGACCCTGGCGTTTGTGGTGCGGATCGCGGAAGAAGACGCCACCACCGGGGCCAACCGGCTCGGGGATCCGATGTTTCTGGCGGACAACTTCCGGCTCATCCAGTGGAAGCCGGATCGAGAGGGCGCCTCCGCTCGGGGCCACAGCCTGCCGAGCGACGGCATCCGGATGACCCGCTACCTCGTCTACCAATTCCCTGGCAGCCCGGTCCAGACCGCGACCTACACCCACCCTCTCTACGCCCCGCCCACCGACGCCTGCCGCACCCGCTACACCCGGATGGAGGTGATCGGTGGGATCTACCACGACAACCCCGATGGCTGCACCGCCGAGCCCCTGGTCTGGCTGACCCGCCGGGGGGTGTTCGAGGCGATGATGCAGGGCACCATCGAGGTCACCCTCCCCGACAGCAGCACCGCGCTGTTCAACGTCTCGCGACCCAACGAGATGCCCTACGACCCCACGATCCGCGATCCGACAAAGCAGAAGCGGTACTGGTACTTCGCTGAGGTCGATGGGGTGATGGGCTGGGGACCGGCCCCGCCAGACAAGGTCCGCCTCCAGCCCAACGTGAGCGTGGCGGGGGATGTCTACAATCTGGGGCTTGGGAAGCTGCTTGCGCTGCGGAGTGGGGGGGAGCTGCGGCTGGTGGTTCTCTCGGACACCGGTGGGGCGTTTCAGCCGAATCTGTTTCAGTTGGACTTTTTTGTGGGTGGGTATTCGTCGCGGGCGGCGTTTATTGAGGGGACGAAAGGGCTGCCTTCGGTGGTGGAGGCTGGAGTGCTGGTTTGGAGGCCGAAGGTGAAGGTGGTGGATGGACAGGTTCCGGTGCCTTGAGGTTGGAGGTTGGTGGTTGGAGGTTGGAGGTTGGAGGTTGGAGGTTGGAGAGGTTGGCGGCTGATTGAGGACAATGGTGATTCCGGCGACGTCTCCGTCCTTGGGTGCTGATGGCTACGGGTCCCCTCCGCTGGCCGCGCTGCACTCCCTGTCGGCCGGCATTGTCAGTGTCTGGACTGTGTTGCCGGCCTCGGGTCGCTTGCTGTCTCCGACCCTGCCAGAGAATCTGGCGTGCAGGGTCTCCGACACGGCCCTCTGCGGGCTCCCCTTGCCCGCACCCGGGCGGTCTACGACTTGAGGCTCTCCGATCGGGGGCACAACACCCCCCCGCTTTTTGGTGTACGTAGGCAGCCACCGGCGACCTTCGGCCGCCTCCGTGTCTCTCCCCGGTGCGGCAGCAGCCCGCCTGAAGGCCGGCGGCTGCTGCCGGAGAGGAAGGTAGCAGTGAGCAAGGGCAGCTTCAGCTCAGGTGGGTGGGCTATCGGCTGCTCGCCCGCCTGAAGGCCGGCGGCTGCCGGAGAGGACGGCAGGTTCAGTTCGGGGGGCAGGAAGACGGCTGTTCGCCGAACGACCGGCAGCCGGAGGACACTCAATGTCAGGTAGGACCAGCCAGAGGTGGGCCAGCCACCAGATGAGCTAACCCGGATGGGAAGCGGAAAATACGGAGGCGGGGCCGGAGGTGGGCCGGCCGGGGGTGGGCCGGCCAGGGGTGGGGCGACACCGACGGGAAGCGGCAAAAACTGAAGCGGGGCCGGCCTTCAGGCGGACTCCCGCCAACGGGGAGCAAATACGGAGGCGGCCGAAGGTCGCCGGTGGCTGCCTACGTACACCCACAAGTGTGGGGGGAGTCCTGCCCCGGTCCGGAGAGCCTCAAGTCGTAGACCGCCCGGGTGCGGGCAAGGGGAAACCGTAGAGGGCCGTGTCGCAGGGGCCGCACGCCAGATTCTCTGGCGGCCCCGGAGACAGCAAGCGACCCGAGGCTTGAGAGAAAGTCCCAACACTGAGAATGCCGGCCGACAGGGAGTGAGAGGCGAAGCGAAGCGGAGGCGGAGTGCAACGGAGCTGCGACCGCGGAGGGAACCCGTAGCCATCAGCACCCAAGGACGGAGACGTCG
>JBLHNG010000195.1:0-11314 GCA_047621685.1 Myxococcota bacterium
CGCACCATCGTGCGCCCGGTCAGCGGGTTGGTCTCAACGGACAGGAAGCCACCGACGAGGCGGGTGGGGACCTCCACCGACCGCAGCAGCGCGGCCATCGCAGAGGCAAAGTACACGCAGTAGGCCGGCTTCTCATCGCGGATCAGGATGACGAGGGGATGGTCTTCGCCCCTGAGGTCTGAGGTCAGCGCGTAGGTGTGCCGGGTCTGGAAGTGGATGGCGATGGCCTCTGCGCGAGCCGCCGTGCCCTGTGCATCGCCGATGATGTCCTCCGCGAGCGGCCGGAGGTCAGCGGCGAGGTCGGCGGGCAGCTCGCGCAGCATGGCGTCAGGGGGCGGCTCAGTCGGGAGCTGATCGGAGCGTGACCGGGTGACGGCCACCTGATCCCCCCGGAGCACCTCGCCAGACACCAGCCAGCCAGCAGTGAGGTCGGGGGGCCGACCGTCCCGGGTGGCGATCCCAGCGGGAGCGGGAAGGTGGTCCCTCAGCCCGGTGAACACGGTGAGGGTCATCTCCGCGATGTCCTCGGGCGGAGGAGGCGGCGTGGCGGGCATCCGGATCGCCTCGGATGCGGTCCAGACCGCGCCGTCGAACACATCCATCACCTGACCGCGCAGGTGGCTCGGCGCCGCCCCGTCGATCTCCAGGATCACCCGATCGCTGAGGGTGGCGGTGGAGTACGAGGCGAGGGGCACGATCGACTGGAGGCCGAGCCCGGAGCCGAAGGCGTCTGACTCCAGCAGCGCCTCGAACAGGGGCAGCAGCACGCCCTCGCTGGCCGACATCATCCGGGTGATGCCCACCGTCCCGAGGCCAACCAGTGCGACATACCCGGCGAACGCCCCGACCCGGACTGCGGAGAGGTTGGCGGCGTGGGCGCGCAGGAAGACACTGGTCAGACCAATCGTCAGCGTCACCAGCCCGGGGACGAGCAGCGGACGGACCGGCGGGGCACTGGTGGCAACGACGACGAGCAGCACCGCGGCAGTCCAGGCACCGGTGAGGCGATCGGTGAGCACCCAGGCACACGCCAGCAGGGTCAGCGCGCCGCACAGCGGGGAGAGCACCACCGGCGGAATCGGGCCGAGCGGGGTGGTGGAGACCAGCAGCGCGGCACCGCCGAGGATCGCTCCGGTGAGGCCGACGAGGATCTCCCGGGAGCGGCCCAGGGTCGGCAGCCAGCCCGCCGCCCGGCCCGCGATCGTGAGGACCACCGCGACCACCGCGAAGCCGACCCGACCCACCGCCAGGCCATGCAGCACCACCAGCGCCAGCACCGGGACGATCCCGGCGAGCATCCGGAGGCGATCGAGGGTCATGGGCGGGCCTCAGCGTCGATGACCACCTGCTCATCCGGGGAGAGTCCCGTCAACGTCACCCCCGGCCGCGCACAGACCACCCGAACCGCGACCCCGGCCCCCCGCATCGCATCGACGATGCCCCGTCGGTCCTCGTCCCAGCCGGTCATCACGAAGATCACCGCCGAGAGCTGACGGGCGGCGGGCAGGATTGCCGCAGAGAGGGCCTCGACGTCCAGGCAGCTTCCCGGTGTGAGGCAGGCGAGCAATTCGAGGATGTTGTCGAAGTGGGCGATGGAGCGACCGGCCTGGAAGTGGTGGACATCGTCTCCAGCGGCGAAGATGTCGATGATGTACTCCTTCCGGGCGAGGGCATCGGCGATGGCGGCGGCGATGGACAGGCCACGCTCGAAGTGAGGCTCGTCCTCCCGTCGGGCGGCCTCGACATCCAGCACCAGGGCGAGTCGGGCGAAGTGCTCCTCCTGGTACTCCCGCACCACCAGCCGACCGGTGCGGGCATACGCCGCCCAGTGCACGTCTCGGGGTCGGTCGCCCTCCCGCCACTGCCGCAGCCCGGACAGCTCCATGGACTCCCCCACCCGACTCGCCACCGGGATCCCGCCGGGCTGGTGGAGTCGACCGACCGGCACCTCGAAGTCCTCCAGCCGGGTAAACGCCGGATAGACCAGCACCCGAGCCGCGGCCCGGTCCCGCCAGCCGAGCTTCACCAGTCCCGCCGGGAAGCTGCTGGAGGCCTGGAGGGCACCCAGGGTGTACGCCCCCCGCTTGAGGCACCGCAGACTCAGCAACACCCGGACCGATGCCCCGGGATCAAGCTGCGGGATCGGTGCCAGCTCGCCCACTGGACGCAGCGCCGCTGGCAGGCCGCGCTCGGTGAGGTGGAGGTCGCGGCAGGGGGTGGTGCCGGTGTTGGTGATGGTGACCTCATAGCGCCACACCTCCCCGGCGATGGGCGGCGGCGGCATCCTTCGCACGACGGAGACCCGAGGCCGAAACGGCACTCCGATGATAAACGCCCCGATGATCATCGCGCCGGCTGCGGCGACGACCACATACAGTGCCTCCGACAGCGAGCCCAGCCGCAGCACGCTCGCCGCGATGAGTCCCCAGAAGATCGCCCGCCCCATCGGAGTCAGTCCGCCCCGATACCCATCGTCCAGCCGACGGATGAACCGGTGCTCCAGCGGGGGCATCAAGAATGACCAGCTTCGTCGCGCCATGCCTGGGAGGATACTCCGAGCTTGCTCAGCTCACCTACAGAGGTCCTGATGAACAGCCCCAGCGACATCCCCTCTCTGAAGGCCTGGCGAGCGAATCAGTCCCGGCTCGTCGTGGCGCTGCTCGGGCCGGCCCGGAACGTCGCCTCCAGGCTTCAGTTCTCTGATCGCCGCTGTCGCCTCCTCCACCTCCCCGACACCGCCGCCGCGCTGTCTTTGACCCGCGCCCCGGACGTGGTGCTGTACCCGATGGGGCTCGGAGAGGATGAGCTTCTGGCGATTCACCAGCACCTGAGTCGAGAGGGCACGACCTTCCTCGTCGCTGGCAGCATCCGCTACGCCTCGCCCGAGGTCTGCCGCATCGCCACAGCAGTCATCGACTGGCCAATTCGTCCCGTCGAGCTGACCGCAGTCCTGCAACGGATCATGACCACAGACCCCCGCACCAGTCCGAAGCTGAGCCGGGAGAACGTCCGACGGCTGGCGCTGCTGTGTTCCCGCAAGGAGACCGGGTTGATGCGCTACCGGGGAATCACCGAGGTCCAGGATGGGGAGCTGACACTGCACGCTGGCGGGCTCGACCCGGCATGCTGGGCGGTGCTCTACCCGCTGCTCCACACCGGCACGATCCGCTTCAAGCGCTCCCGCTCCCTCCCCGCCGCAGACACCGATCGAAGCTGGCTGGGTCGGCTGCTGATGAACGCCGTCTGGAAGCAAGACACCGGCTCGTTCGCCCTCCAGTGTGGGGACGGTCAGCTCCGGGCAGATCAGCCCGCTGCGGACCTCTCCAGCTCCGCACTGACCTGCCGGCTGCTCAACGCCGCAGACGGAGTCACCACGATCACCGCGCTGCTGAATCGCCTCAGCCTTGACGGCGCCACGGTGGGAGAAGACCTCTACGCCCTCCAGGCGCTTCGGCTGCTGGAGTGGCAGTCCCTGCCCGCCCGGCTCAACCGCTCCTCCAGCACCCGACGCCGCCGCCGGGGGGAGACCTCTCAAAACACCCGCACCGTCAGCCGGAGCCTCTACTCCCAGACCTCCGTCAGCGGTGTGCCCCGTCCCCGCCGGCTGGCGCGTCCCGAGCAGGTCCGGGGATGGCTGGAGAAGACCCAGGCCGACCTGCAGCGGGCCACCCCGGAGGACACCCTCGGCATCTCCAACGGGGTCTCGTCGGAGATGCTCCAGATCGCCGAAGACCGGCTCGTCAAGCGCTACGATGACATCCTGGCATCATCCCATGTGCCCGACGACATCACCGAGCTGGCCCTGGATCTCCGCCAGCTCACCCAAGAGGCCGCCAGGGCCATCCGACAGCGAGGTCGGGGCGGGCCCCCCGTCACCGGCCGTGACTACCGCTCCGGCCAGCAGAACCCCCAGGGCGCCGAGCTGCTCGCTCGGGGGAACAAGCTCATCGGGGCGGAGGACTGGGCGCAGGCCGACCACCTGCTCTCCGAGGCCCTCCGGCTGTCCGCCACCCACCCCGGGGTCCTCAGCGCGCTGGCCTGGGCGCGCTACAACAACGCCGGCCTCAACAAGCCCGACCGGGAAGGACAGGCCCGCGATCTGCTGCGCCGGGCCATCGAGCAGGATCCCCGCTTCGCCGAGGCCCACTACTACCTCGCCAACATCCACCACACGGCCGGCAATGCCATCGCCGCCCGCGCTGCTGCCCGACGCGCCTCCCGGATGGACCCTGATGATGCGCGGTATGCGAAGCTGCTGACGAAGGTCTGAGCCTCTCTTCGATCACCGGGGAATCGGCGTCTGTCCGACCACGTCGGCGACCACCCCGCGCTTGTCTGCTCCGGCGTACTTCGCCCGGGTGTCGAGCACGAGGCGGTGGGCCAGGGCTGGACCGGCGAGGGCCTTGAGGTCGTCGGGGATGACGAAGTCGCGTCCAGCCAGCAGCGCATGTGCCCGGGCCAGTCGGGCGAATTGCAGGGCGCCGCGCATGGAGACGCCGAGCTGGACGCTGGCGTGCTCCCGGGTCCCGCGGACCAGCCGCAGCAGGTACTCCCCGACCGGATCCGTGATGCGGACCTCGACCACGGCCGCCTGGAGGGCGATGACCTCGGGTCGGGAAGCCACCGAGGTGAGGTCGTCGAGCGGGTGGCGACCCCGCAGCGCAGTGAGGATGCTCAGCTCCTGCTCCGGCGGGGGGTAGCCCAGGGAGAGCTGCATCGTGAACCGGTCCAGGGACGCCTCGGGGAGCGGGTAGGTGCCGTGGAACTCGACCGGGTTCTGGGTGGCAATGCAGAGGAACGGGGCGGGCAGCGGGCGGGTCTCGCCGTCGAGGGAGACCTGGTGCTCGGCCATCGCTTCGAGCAGCGCGGACTGGGTGCGCGGGGAGGCCCGGTTGATCTCATCGGCGATGAGCACGTTGGTGAACACCGGCCCGGGACGGAAGCGAAAGGTGGACTCCTTTGGGTGGAAGATGCTAGTGCCGACGATGTCGGTGGGCAGCAGGTCGGGGGTGAACTGGATGCGCTTGAAGTCGCAGCCCATGGAGACCGCCAGGGCGCGGGCCAGGGTGGTCTTGCCGGTGCCGGGGATGTCTTCGAGCAGCACATGCCCCCGGGCCGCACAGCAGCACAGCACCAACGACAGCGCCTCGCGCTTGCCCTGAATGACCCCCTCCAGGTTGTCGATGAGGCGCAGCATCAGCACCCGTGCATCTGAGGGCGTCACTCTGCAGAGTCCTCCATCGGATTCACGAGCGGCTCCAGCACAGGCGGCGGTGGTGGCGGTGGGTCGCCATAGGACACCGTGACCCGGTAGCCGTAGTGGTCAGACAGACTGGTGGTCACCCCGTCGCCGATGTCGAGGGTCTGGGTGTAGGCCCGGGTCGCGGCGGTGGGGGTCAGCCCCCGGGTGAAGACGTGGTCGATGAGGGCCTCGTTCTCCTCGCCATCGTCGGCGTTGAGGAGGTTGTCCCGACACCAGGTGCACTGCCCTGACAGGGTCACGACCGGGTCGAGGTAGTCAGCATCCAGCACCGCCTGGCAGCTCTCCGACAGCTCCCCGACCAGCCCGTCGCCGTCCATTCCGCAGTTAAAGTCCCCGACCAGCGCCACATGCTCCAGCCCTGCCGCGTGGGCCAGCAGGGCATCGATCTGGGCGGCGTTCTCCTCCCCCCAGGATGCAAACGGACCGGGGTAGGGCGCGATCTCGGAGAGGTCTGCGGAGAGGTGGGTGCAGTAGACCCGGGCGGTGCCCTCAGCCAGCGGCACATCGACGTAGAGGGCCTGTCGGCGGTTGAGGGTGGCGATGTCGGAGAGGTCTAGCACCCCGGCATCAGACAAGGGCTGACGGGAGAGGAGCATCAGCCCGTTGGAGCCGCCATAGGCATACAGACCGGCCTTGCGGATGGGGCGCAGGATGGTCCACAGCGCCATCGGGGCGCTCTTGCCGACCTGGGCCATCAGCGCGTTGGCGCACTGGGGATTCTCGGTCTTGAGCGCATCAAGCACCGGGCCGCACTGCTCGATGATGCAGTCGGTGCGGTCGTCTCCGCTGGTGCCGGCACAGTCGGTCTGCATGCAGCTGACGAAGCGGCCTTCGCCGAACAGCTCCCCGCGCCGACAGGCTGGAGAGGCGTCGGCCTTGCGCTGGGTGGTGGCGGTGTACTGCGTGTGTGGAAACAGCGCGGAGACGGCATCCTCGATGTCCTCCCGGTCGTCGTCTTCCCAGGCCTCCTGGAGGCAGACCACGTCGGCATCGGAGTCCTGAATCGCCGCGATGATGCCCGGCAGCCGCTCGACGCCGTAGTCGACGAAGCCATGGGCGAGCCCGACATTGTACGTCTCGATCACCAGGGAGGGCTCCTGGCCGGAAGCAGAGAGCACAGTCAACAGAGACAGCATCGGATCCTCCAGTGACGGCAGGATACCGTAGGGAGGATCACCGGAGGATCCGATGCTGCCCCTGCTTCTGCTCACCACCGCGTCCGCACAGGACACCGCGATTCACCCCGCACTCCAGGCCGCCCGTGGTCGCAAGGTCTGGATGGTCGGCGCCCCACCGGAAGACTGCCGGCGGGTGGAGCAGGAGCTGGGCATGCTCGTCGACTGCGACACCGACTGGCAGACCGCCGAGGACGAGGTGGTCATCTGGTGTACGGAGATCGCCCACGAGGTCGGACCCGCGCTGCTCGAATTCCTCGGACGCTCTCACGCCCGGGTTCGCACCCACCAGACCAACCCCACCGCCGCTGGCACCGGGGAGTGCGGGATGCTGTTCGAGATCACCGTGCGCTACCCGAACACCGGCTCTGGCGGGGTGATTGGCGGGGTGGTCAGCGGGAGCCCCCCAACCACTGGCGGCAAGAAGCTGTTCGGCGAGAACGGAGACTTCGCAGGCGGCACCCCACCTGCCACCGTCACCAGCGGCAGCTACGGCGCTACCCTCACTGCCCTCCGGGGTCGGCGGATCTGGATGGTCAACGCCCCGGAGTCCGAGTGTGCTCGGGTGGAGCAGGAGCTGGGCCTCGACGTGGAGTGCGACCCGACCTGGGAGTCCCTCGCCCAGCACGAGATCGTCATCTGGTGCACCCAGATCCCCCACGAGGCTGCCCCGGCGATCCTCGAATTCCTCGGAAAGTCCGACTACGAGGTCCGCACCCACCAGACCAACCCCTCCGCCGCCGGCACCAGTGAGTGCGGCGAGCTGTACGAGATCACGGTTCGTTACTGACCCGCTCCATGTCCAGCAGCCAGGGTGTCTCGAGCTTTCCAGCGCCCACGGTGAGGAGGAAGGTGTCGCCCTGGGTTGCGGCGCTGTACTGCCGACCAGACACCGAGAGCTTCAGCGAGTCCTCCTCCATCCCGGGGACCGCAGGGAAGTAGAAATAGTAGCTGGTGGAGTCGTCGCTCGTGACCTTGCGCTTGTGGTCGAGAATCCGCTCATGGGTGGTGATGTCGGTGTCTCCTGCGCCGTTGAAGATGATCAGCCCCCCCCGGCTGCCACAGGGGGCAAGCATGAACCCGGCGAAGATGCCGATGACCAGGTGCCGCATCGCTCGGGAGTGCCCGCGAACCAGCGCCCACATCGCTCCGCAGTGGACGAGCAGCAGGAGCACCCCGATGCGCACCGTCAGCGCATTGAGCCCGCTGCCGAGCGGCTCCCAGCGGCGGTCCGCGAACAGAAACACGATCATAATGAAGGTGGCGATCATCCAGGCAGAGAGCGCCACCCAGGCACTGGAGGTCATCGGGCTGTTGGTCGGTGTCCGGCGAAACGCGGGGAGGTTGTCGGTGATCTGGGCGAGCCGGTCAATGGCCTCCCCCGCGACGCGGGCATCAAACGGCGCAGCCCCCTGCACCCAGGCCGCCACCAGCGCACTGCCATGGTCGCGGAAGTCGATGCGGGAGAACCCCAGCGCCAGCAGCCCGATCACCCCACCGCGCACCTCGGGGCTCGACAGCATGCGCCCGCTGATGCGATCCCGGACGTCGCACTCGATGTAGATGCGGTCGTCGAACAGGGTGTCGCCGGTCTGAAGCTCGCGGTTGAGCCCGATTCGCTTGCCCAGCCGGTCCCGATCGTTCTCCAGACGCAGCCGCATCACCGGAAGCTCCGGCACGGCGCTAGAGATTGGGGTCTCGGGGATCGCGCGGTCTACCCGGATGGTGTCTGGGCCTTCGGAGTTGGGAAAGTAGCGGAACCGGTAGGCGATTCCCTCGCGCTCGATGAGGAAGCCGTCGCTGACCTGCTGCGCTCCAGCGGTCCGCATGGTGGTTTTGAAGGCCTCAGGGTAGCGCCTGGTGCGCGTTCCGCTCTTCGCCCGCTTTACGATCCAGACGACGATGAAGACTGGGATGGCTATCGCCACCAGGAAGATGGCGATCCCGAATCCAAAGCCGACGATCTCAGACATGCGCGAATGCTACCGCGTGGCGGGAGTTGATGCCTTGTGAGTACTCGGCGCTCTGAGGTGTACAGGACGGTCCTTTGGACTTGCGGATGGCGGTGGGTGAGCGGGTGTTTGGTTGGGTCCGCTGGGCGGGTAGTCCAAAAGAATGGCGCGGAGGATGGCGGACCTCAGCTCATGGGTGAGGGAGGGCCCTTCGGTATCGAGAGCTACGAGGATGAGAAGACCGAAGGGTGAGCAGGACTGATCGGCGAGATCGAAAGCAGAGATCGACGAATCCTTGAAGTGCGGCGGTACTGCCAACCCCGTCTCCGTCCTTGGGCTCTGATCGCTACGGGTCCCCTCCGCGGTCGAAACTCCGCTTCGCGAGTGCCGGCTCTAGCCGTCTCCATGAGTGCCCAACTCCACTTCGTTCCGTCTCCGTTTCACTCCGCCTCCCAGCGGTTCCGCCTCTCACTCCCTGTCGGCCAGCATTCTCAATGGATTGCCCCTTCTCTCAAGCCTCGGGTCGCTTGCTGCCTCCGGGGCCGCCAGAGAATCTGGCGTGGGCTGAAGGGCGCCCCCCGGCCCTCCGACACGGCCCGCTCCGGTGTCCCCTTGCGCGCGCCCGGGCGGACTGAGACTCCTGAACTGGCGATCCAAAACAATACAATCAACAAAATTGGGGGGGGGGAAGGCAGCCACCTGACCGGCTTCGTCGGACTCACCCCGTCCCCGTGCCTCACCCCGAATCGACAATCAGCCCGTCTGCGACCGGCACTTGCTGAACTCAACGGCGGGGACGCTGAGGCAGCCACCTGGCCGCCTCCGCCCGCCTCTGCCAAACTCCAGCCGAGGCGATCCAACACAACAAGCCCCACCCGACCGCCTCCGACCACAAAGGCCATCGACAGCAGGCAGGGCCAACCTCAAATCAGCAGCAATCCGCTTACGACTTCTCAGAGAAGCTGCCGAACTCCCGACGACCGATCCAGTCCTGAAAGCCCGGCCCCATCCCCCGACCAGACCAGCTCTTCGTGATCCGGGCGACGAACACCGCGTCGTCCTCGGTGAGGAACTGCTTGAGGTGATCGCGGATCTGGCTGGCGCTGAGGCGCTGGTGGGGCTCGAGGATCATCATGTCCGGGAAGCGACCAGCCCAGTGCCCGAGGGTCTTGATGGCAGCAGTGACGCTGTCGCGGGCAGAGCCCTCAGAGCGGATGTCTAGTGCAGACGATGTAGACCATGGTGGTGAGCCTCCAGGTGAGTGGGGAAGGCGCATTGCATGCGGTAGGGTCAGGGGGTGATCATCTCGCTGTCTCTCATCTCCATCGCATGGTCCGATCCAGGGTCGAATCCCGCTGCCATCGCGAACCGACTCGTCGAGATCGCACCACTGCGCGCTCAGCGCATCACCGAGCACGCCCCACCAATCCCTCAGGACGCCTGGAGCCGGGCGGCGGGTGGGGAGGTGATCACCGGGGTGGTCTCGGTAGACGGCCACCGGGCGAAGGCGGGCTGGGGGGTGGCGGTGCTGCCGGTGGGGGTCGGGCAGCTTTGGTCGGGCCTCGCCGACGAGCGCAGCCACCAGTCGCTGCTGGGCCTCGCCCACGTCGAGCTTATCCGAGGCGAGCCGTGTGCAGTTCAGAGGCACGTGATGATGGTGATGCCCCTGCCGATCATCTCCGACCGATGGTGGATCGTGGAGAACCGCTACAACACCGCGCTGGCAGATCAGACCGGCGGGCAGGTCCGGGAGTTGATCTGGACGGGCATCACCGATCCGGAGGCCGAGCCGATCTCCGAAGCGGGCCGCGCCCACATCAAGGACGCCGTCGCGGTCACCTTCAACCACGGCGCCTGGCTGCTCATCGGTCTCGATGAGGGCCACACCCTGGTGGAGTACTTCTCCTGGTCCGACCCCGGCGGTGACCTCCCCCCAGGTCCCGCCTCCGCCTTCGCCTCCACCGCCATCGCCGACACCATCTCCGCGATGGGTCGCTACGCGGCTGGCGGGCAGTCGCCTTGCCCATGAAGTGGTGGCAAACCGGCTGCGTCTACCAGGTCTACCTGCGCTCATTCCAGGACAGCGACGGCGACGGGGTCGGCGACCTTCCCGGGCTGCGTCGTCGGCTGCCCGAGCTTGTCGAGCTCGGCGTCTCTGCGCTGTGGCTCTCCCCCATCCACGACAGCCCGGACGTCGACTTCGGCTACGACGTGGCCGACTACCGCTCCATCCACCCCCGCCTCGGCACAACCGCCGACCTCCGCGGCCTCATCGACGACGCCCACGCCGCCGGCCTCAAGATCATCCTCGACGGGGTGTTCAACCACACCTCCAGCACCCACCCCTGGTTCACCGACTCCCGACAGCGAAAGAACGACCGAGACGACTGGTACATCTGGCGAGACACCCCCAACAACTGGCAGAGCATCTTCGGAGGCCCTGCCTGGACCTTCTGCCCCCAGCGCGGCCAGCACTACCTGCACAGCTTCGCGTCGCAGCAGCCCGACCTCAACTGGCGCTGCCCGGAGGTGGCCGAGGCGATCCTGGCAGAGATGACGCACTGGCTGGACCAGGGGGTGGATGGCTTTCGGCTCGACGTGTTCAACTGCTACCGAAAGTCGGCCGATCTCACCGACAACCCGCGGCGATACCATGCTGCTGGGCTGGTCTACGGCTACCTCCGACAGCACCACATCCACGACCGCGACCAGGACGACCTCGCTGAGATCCTCGCCATTCTCCGCGCCCTGATCGACCGCTACGACGATCGCTTCCTGGTCGGCGAGCCCCTCGATGAGCGGCTCCAATACGAGCAGGCCGCCCGCTGGGTCGGGCCGGACCACCTGCACACCGCCTTCAGCTTCCGCCTCCTGCACACGAAGTGGAAGGCACGGGCGTTCCGAAACGCGATCAACGCCTGGAT
>JBLHNG010000196.1:0-11300 GCA_047621685.1 Myxococcota bacterium
CTGACGATGGATGGAACCCTGATGTCGTACAATTCGGCGGCCTACGGCGGCGCCCTGTCTGTTGAAGATGGCTCCGTGGTCAGCTGCACCGGCACCACCAGCACTAGCGATGGCTTCCTCAACAACACCGCGGCTTATTATGGTGCCGCCATCTTCGTCTACCCCGGAGACGCAACCATCGAGTCCGACACCTGCGACTTCGGAACCAGCGCTGGCGGCGACAGCAACAGCACCACCTACTACAGCGGCAACGACATCGGGCACTTCTACAGCGGCAACGACTACAGCTACGGCGACGACGAGAGCTTCAGCTGCAGCGGCGGTAGCTGCTACTGATCTCGCGCTTCTTGTGTGCAGTCGCCGCCACATCACGGGGATGTGGCGGCTGTCGTCAGGATGAGCGCGTCTGAGGACTGCTCGCAGCACCCGCTGTTCGGGGCTCGCGGCGCGCTGGATGGCACCCCCGGTGGAGCGTCTGGAGGCTGCAGTGGGTGACAGGATTCACTCATGACCGCGCGACCACCAGCGCAAGGAAACGTGAAGGTTGCCAAAAACCTCGACGGCATTCACCTCACGATCCCGCCTTCCCGCAGGAACTTCCTGAGCGGGTGCTGCAGAATTACCTCTCGATCAGCTTCACGATCTCCTCGACCGTCGCCCTGGTCGGAGGAATTTGGATGGGCCTTGCCATCGAGAGCAGCTCCCTGAGCATGCGCTATGGCAGAATCGGGCACCCGTCATGTCGCCCCCTTCTGGCGGACAGTCTGTGTGAGAGGATGTCAGCGCGCAGCGGGGGGCTTGGGGGTGAAACCCCCGTCTCAGACAAAAGCGCACCAGTCGGGGGTGCTGCACCGCGGGAGTGAGCGCGTCGCCGTCCGGCCCGATCACACCATCGTCGCGTCGACCGGCGGATTTCTTGAGACCCTCGCCCTCCATCACGTGGGACCCATCATGGTGCCGGAGTGGATTGGAGCACCACGGCAGGTGCGTGGCGAGCTGGTGCGTCTGCTTCCGGAGTGGGAGGGCGCCGGGCTGCCCCTTTGGATCGTGTGGCCGAGGCACAATTTTCAGTCCGCCGCGGCGCGGATGTTCCTGGAGTGGGTGGTCGAGCAGAGCCGGTGAGCGAAACGAAAAAGCCTGTCAAAGGGTTGCTCTGACAGGCTTGATAGACAGTGGATGGTGTTGAACCACGTTCGGACTTTCTGGATCAACCCAGGCAGGCTGGTCGAGGTCCTCCCCGTCAGCGGCCTACGCCGTGGTGCCCTCGCTCATCGACCCGCCGGGCCTGGTGGAGAGCGCGCCCTGGCTGGTGTATGTCGCCGGCAGGTGCATGAACTTGGAGTAGGTCCGGATGTCCCATGAGACCGGGCCACGGAAGAAGTAGCACTCGGGGGCCGCGATCTGGTCGATCTCCTTCTTGTAGCGGGCAGCCGTGCCTCTGGTGAGGTGGAAGCGCAGCTCGGCGCTGTCCTGGAAGGCCTCGTGCACGATGAGGGCGTCTTCGCCGGGCACCCGGTATACCTCAAAGCGCAGCAGGCCCTCTTCGAGGGAGTGGGCGACGGTGCCGACCTGCTGCCACCAGTGCTCGAGCTCGTCGAGGCTGCTCTCCTCGCTCGGGGTGCACGTCCACTTCGCAGTCACCATGATGGCCTTGTCCAGGTCCGGGCGGCGGTAGTCGTCCTTCACGTAGCCATACAGCAGCTCGCCGAAGACGGCGGTCGGCGCCTTTGCGCGGATGGCGTCCCGCACGACCGCTGGCACCGAGACTCCGCGGACCAGGTGTAGCTTGGGGCGGGCGACCTCGATCAGCGCAGCCATGTGCCGGGTGGCGGTATCGGAGAAGTAGTGCAGCACGGCCTTCGCGTCTTTGAAGACGTGGTGGACGAGCACGGCGTCTTCGCCGACGGCGTAATTGATCTCGGTCGACAGGACCCCAGGGTCTGCGGCGGCATCAGTGTGGATGTCCTGCCACTCCTGCCGCATCTCGGCGGAGTCGGGGGACTTGCGGAACCAGCTGCCCTTTGTCGCAGGGACCCACTTGCCGGTAATGCTGATCTCGGTGCCGAGGCGGGAAGGCTCGGTGAGGAAAGGGGGCAGTACTTCTCGGGTGATGGCCATCGGAAACCTCGAGCGCGGAGGTAAGTCAGGTGCGCTTGTCGAACCATAGTGCGGTAAGTTTATAAAATCTACCTTGAGGTTTATAAAGTATACCGGTAGGTTCCAGTCATGACTTCTGACCGCAAGTGCTATGGACAGCGCTGCCCCATGGCGATGGCCCTCGACGTCGTCGGAGAGCGCTGGACCCTGCTCATCCTGCGCGAGCTCCTGGGGGGGGCGGCCCGCTACAACCAACTCCTCGAAGGATTACCA
The DNA here is from genome assembly GCA_047621685.1 of Myxococcota bacterium. GTDB lineage: Bacteria > Myxococcota_A > UBA796 > UBA796 > UBA796 > JAQXDW01. The sequence continues at coordinate 2,371 of JBLHNG010000196.1, forward strand.
GGCATCGCGCGGAACCTGTTGAGTGCTCGTCTGCGCCGCCTCGAGGAGGATGGCATCGTGGAGCGGGTGAAGGTCGGGAGCGCCACTGCCTATGCTCTGACCGAGCTCGGTACCAGCATCCGCCCGACACTGGAGGCCCTGGGCTTCTGGGGCGCGCGCCTGGAGCGGATCGGGCCTGCCGAGCACGACCGCAGCATTCGGGCCATCGCCATGGCGCTGCAGGCCATCCTGGTCCACGCTGGTGGACCGCTCCCCGACGAGTCCGTGGCAGTCGAACTCATCGTCGGGGGTGAAGCCGTCGAGATCGTGCTCGGTCCGAGGCCGCTGGCGATCGCCCGTTCGAGTCCCCGTGCCGCAGCCCAGGTGCAGGTGTCGAGGGCGACGATGTCAGCCTACCTGTCAGGCGAGTCCTCCAAGAGCGGCGGCTTCGTGCACGTCTCTGGAGATCCCGCCGCGACGGAGGCGTTGGTCGCGGCGTTGAGGATCACAGTCGCGAGCTGACCGGCGACAGGAGCCGGTCACCTCCTTCTCCCTGTAGGTTCGTCACGAGTGCGCGAAGCTGCCCTTGCAGCCAGGCCTGGATCGCCCACCGACCGACGATGCCACGACATCCCGATCTTGAACCGCACGTCGAACGGTGCAGGGGCCACGATAGCGGGCATATCCATCAACATCATCCTCATGGTGGAGGACATACGCATCGAGGGTGCAAGTGCTCTCCGTGATGATCTGGCCGGAACGGCTTGACTGGCTGAAGTCTCATGGGTGGGGTCCCTGCAGAGATGTTTCCAGGATCAAGGAGGCCCCTGTGGGGCCGTTTGGGCTCACACAGGGCCAGGGGCTAAGTCAGGTTTGCGAGTGATCCTGGGACTTCTCAGGAGTCAGAAGGGGCTGCTACCCCCACCCGAACTCCCGATCCCACTCCAGTCCCAGACGCTCTCGGATTTCTCCCTGTGTGGGTACTCGACCCAAGCTATCCACCTCGCTCTGGCGGACTTGGTACCGAGTGGCGGTTCCTGTGTAGTTGTGCCATTCGTAGGTCCGCACCACCGGATCTCGCACATCACGGCAGCCGTGCTTCTGGTTGCACTCCTTATCGAAGCAGGAGTCGGGATCATCTGCCCAGGGGCAGTCGTGGTCCTCAAGCATTGCTGCCCCCTTCCGACCAGACCTGAGGTGGGGCTTCCAGGTCGATGTTCTGCAATCGAGCCAGCTTCAAACCGCGACCGAGGTAGCAAGGGAGGGACAACACCTTGTCTGTGATCGTCACGACCGTCCCGGCGTGACCTTCCTTGGGAAGGTCTTCAGCGAGAAGGGCGATGGGTTCCAGGTCGCGACCGGCGGACATCAGAATCTCCAGCTGTCGCAAATCCTGGTGGCTCCTCTCCTCCAGGTGTTGTGTGAGGGGGGCGGTGGGGCTTGGCTGGGATGGGGATCTTGTCAACCATCCAGACTCGCCCTCAGCATCCAGGGCCTTCAAGGCTGCATCGGCTTCTTTGATGGTTTGAATGAGGAAGCGCTCAAACGGTCCAGGACTGCCTTCTTCAGCTTTTTGTTGCTCATGTGTAGAACCTCCACACCACTCGCCGTAGTCCGCCCCCCTCGTAAGTAGTGTTGGTTCAACGGGTGTTGATGACCTCGGACTAAGTCCGGCTTGCCCCATGATTAGGCTCGGGCGGGAGACCTTGAGGGGTTCGGCGTGGTCACGCCAAGATCAGCGTAGCCTCGACAGAAGCAGCGGCAATCCCTTGGACCGGGAGATCTGATCCGCTGCCCACACCGGCCCCACATCTCGACGCAGCAGGATGCTTCCAGACGCCTCCCAACACCTCAGTCCGCGTTACCTGGACGCCCTCATCTTCGCGCCCGGAGCGACCATCATGCGCTACGAACCGCCTCTCTTTCGGCCTCCAAGCGAAGCAAAGAGCTACATCCTCCAGGCCACCATCGGCTGTAGTTGGAACAACTGCACGTATTGCCAGATGTACCGCACCAAGACCTTCCGCATCCGAGCCCTCTCCGAGATCCTCGAAGACATCGCCCTGGCTGGCAGCCGACTCGGCGGACACACCGAGAAGGTCTTCGTCGCCGACGGAGACGCCCTCATCCTCGACATGGATCACTGGGAAGCCATCCTCACCGCCTGCCGTGCCGCGTTCCCCCGGCTGCGTCAGGTGAGCTGCTACGCCATGGCCTCCAACATCCTCGCCAAGTCCACGGCCCAGCTCGCCCGGCTGCGCACCCTCGGGCTCAGCGTGCTCTACATCGGTCCAGAGTCCGGTGATGAGCCCACGCTCCGCCAGCTCGCCAAGCAGCCGCGTCCGACCGGTGCGGCTCGATCAGACGACTACATCTTCCGCTGCCATGTCGAGGCAGCACAGAAGGCAAAGGCCGCCGGGATGAAGGTCTCCGCGATCTTCCTGCTGGGAGCGGGAGGCGTAGAGCGATCGACCCAGCATGCCGAAGGATCCGCCCGACTGGCCACCGAGATGGACCCCGACTACCTCGCTGCGCTGACCCTCACCGTTGTCGAGGGAACCCCGCTCGCGCGCACAAAGGACCGTCGAGGCTGGAAACTTCCCGAGATCCATGGCCTCCTCGGGGAGCTGAGGATCTTCATCGACCAGGCCCGCCCCACGCATGCGCTGTTCCGAACCAACCACGCCAGCAATTACCTACCCCTTGGCGGTGTTCTGCCCATGGATCGGGCTCGGATTGTGGCCACCATCGACCATGCACTGGATGGGCAGATCCCGCTGCGACCGGAGTGGGCACGCGGCCTGTAAGGTGGGAGCTAGGAGTCGTTTGTCAGGATTGGTATTACAATGCCAGTGTCTTCCTGATCACACGAGCGGACCGCCATGCTGCTGCTGACCTCCTCAATCCTCGGATGTGTCCTCATCTCTGATGACGACCTCGCCGAGCGGAGCGCCTGGGGCGTGACCGATGACACTGGAGAGCCCTGCACGACCGCCTGGTGGTTTCCCGACACCGACGGCGATGGCTACGGCGATCCGGCGGGCGGCGAGGAGCTTTGCGATGGGGTGAGCGGGACCGTCACCAACGACGCCGACTGCGACGACACCGACGCTGGCATCAACCCGCAGACGATCTGGTTTCTCGACTTCGACGGTGACGGCTTCGGCAATCCCGGGACCACCTACATCTCCTGCGAGCAGCCCGACGGCTACACCAACACCACCACAGACTGCCTCGACACCGACGACACCACCTTCCCCGGTGCGCCCGAGGTCTGCGACAGCGTCGACAACGACTGCGACGGCGACACCGACGAAGACCCCACCGACTCGACCACCTTCTACGCCGACGGCGATGGCGATGGCTTCGGAGACCCAGACAACACCATCGCTGCCTGTGAGGCCCCAACAGGCTTCGTGTTGGTCGTGGGGGACTGTGACGACGGCGCCGCGGAGGTCTCCCCAGATGCCGAGGAAGTCTGCGGGGATGGGGTCGACAACAACTGCGACGACTCCGCTGGCAGCTGCGCGCTGAGCGGTGAGCGCGATCTGGAAGACGCCGACGGGGTGCTGTGGGGGGAGGATCGCTTTGACTACGCCGGGCTCGACCTGTCCGCGCAGGGCGACCTCACCGGAGACGGTGTCACCGACCTCGTCATCACCGCGCCGTTCGCAGACAGCGGCGGGAACGGGAGCGGCTCGGTCTACCTCGTCTCGGGCCCATTCAGCGGACAGAGCACCCTCTCCATCGCCACCGCACGCATCGACGGCGAGACTGAGGGCGACCGCCTGGGCACCGCAGCAGCCGGCTCGACGGATGTCGACGGCGATGGACTGGCCGACCTCCTCATCGGCGCCTCGATGTTCGATGACGGTGCGGACAACACCGGACGAACCTACCTGATCAGCGGTCCAATTACCGGAAACATCAGCGCGTCGGCGGCCATCGGCACGGTGGACGGCGTGACGAACGAGGATCGGCTCGGCACCGCGATCGCTGCCCCCGGGGACACCGACGGCGACGGTCTGGCCGATCTCCTCATCGGTGCCTACGGCGATGACACTGGCGGAAACAGTGCCGGTGCGGCGTTCCTGGTGCTCGGCCCAGCGACCGGTTCGACCTCCACCTCCGATGCCCACGCCAGCTTCTACGGCGAGGACGCTGCGGATCGCGCGGGCCTGACGGTGAGCGCAGTGGGAGATGTGGACGGCGATGGTCTGGCAGACCTCCTCATCGGTGCGGATCGAAACGGCGAGGGCAGCGCGGGTGCGGCGTATGTGGTGCTTGGTGGCGTGAGCGGGGACATGAGCCTCGGTGACGCCGACTGGGTCCTTCGCGGCGAGTCCGATGGTGAAGAGGCCGGGGCAGGGATGGGTGCGGCGGGCGATGTCGACGGCGACGGTCTGGCAGACCTGCTCATTAGCGGGACCGGTGTAGACGGTGCTGGGGTGGCGTGGCTGGTCGCGGGCTCCGGTGTGGGCAGCGACACCCTCGCCGATGCACAGGCTCGAATCGACGGAGACGTCACCAAGAAGATCGCCGATGACCTCGGCAGTGCACTGATTGGAGCCGGGGATGTCGACGGCGATGGTCAGGCCGACCTGCTCATCAGTGGCTCGACCAGCGGTGGACCCGGCGCAGTGTGGCTGCTGTATGGCCCGACCTCCGGAACCCTCACGCCCGCCGATGCCGACGCCACCTTCCTCGGCAACAGCAGCGGCGATCAGGCCGGATACAGTCTCGCCGCACCCGGCGATCTCAACAGCGATGGGCTATCCGACCTGCTCATCGGCGCACCCTCGGCGGACTCTTCAGACACCAGCGCCGGCAAGATCTACTTCATCCTGGGAGCGGGCCTGTGATCCTGCTGAGCTTTGTCGTCAGTGCCGCCGCGGAGTGTCCGCCGATGGTCACCGCACAGAAGGTGTCCCAGGAGATATCTCTGGGGGAAGCCGCATTTCAGAACATGGATGGGGCAGAGTTTCAGCGAGCATATGACGCTGTTGAGACGCTCGTCCCTTGTGTGGACACCCCATTCAATGCCGCACAGGCCACCACCTTCTGGCGCCTGCATGCCCTCGCAGCGTTCCTGGAGCGTGACGAAGACGCCGCGATCATCGCCTTCCAGTCCGTGCTCGCGATCTCTCCAGGCTACCTGCTGTCGGAGAACATCGCTCCGATGGGGCACCCGCTCCAGGTCTGGTTCGAGCAGGCCATGGAGTCGACAACATCCATTGACGATGTCCTGCCTCCCCCGCGCAGTGGCCAGGTGTTCATCGACGGCAGCGCCAGCCTCTCTGTGCCCCTCAGCCGCCCCTACCTGTTTCAGATGACTGACGAAGCGAACCAGCTCGTTGTCTCCCAGGTCGTCCAGGCCGGCCAGCGACCACCCGGATACGCCTCCGCCCGGGAGCGCACGATCAATGTGCCTCTCGCGGTTACCGCCGGGATCTCGGGGGCAATCGCGGGGGGGACGTGGTATCTTTCCGCTGCTCGGGAGAAGACATTCTGGGATCCAACCACCCCAACAGGCAACCTGGAGATTCTCCAGCGACAGGCAAACACACTGGGAACCGTCGCGCTCTCAGCAGGTGTTGTGACGCTGGGCACGGGTGCCGCGGCAGTCTTCATCGGGTCGTGGTAGTCCGATGAACATCACCCTGGAAGCTCACATCGGAGCGGGCGCGTTGGGAGAGCTGCATCGCGGTCGTGATGGCGACGGTGGTGCGATCATCGCGGAGCTGCTCACGCATCCGGATCAGGCCAGCGATGTCGCGGCGCGTCTGGGTCGGGTCTCTGATGCGGTGCTCCCTGGCATGCTCCGGGCCACCCGCCTCGTCGATCTGTCTGGTGGCATCGCAATCCTCTATGAGGACTTCTCCGGCCATCCACTCAGTCTCCTCCTCGACTCCTCCCTGCAAGACGCCCCGTCCTCCCGGGCCATCGTCGGGCTCTTCTCCCAGGTCGCGGGCGCGCTGCATGCTGCCTGGGCACAGCCGGTCGGCGGAGAGGGACCGCTCTCGCTCGTTCATGGCGGATTGGATCTGCGGCGCATCTGGGTGGATGATGCAAGCACCGTCAAGGTCGAAGGGCTCGGTGCGGTCGACGGATCCCCCGCGGAGGGGCCGTGCTCGCCTCCGGAGCAGAGCGCCTCTCACGCTGGAGACGTCTTCAGCATGGGGTGGCTTCTGGCCTGGGCGCTGCTCGGGGAGCAGCCGTCGCTTCAGCGGAGCGATGACACGTTGGCCAGTGAGGTCAGCATCCTGGCCGTTCGAGTTCGGGAGCACACCGGCGATGAGCGTCTGGCGGCGCTGCTGGAGGACATGCTCCGGTTCAGCCCTTCCGCCCGCCCTCCGGCGGCAATGGTGATCTCCGCGCTGCAGTCCATCGCTGCAAAGATGCCGGGTGATGCGCTGTCCTCCTGGATCATCCGAAGCCCTGAGCCAGAGCCGACTCCAGAACCGGAAGCCATGCCAGAGCCCACCCCAGAGCCCACTCCAGAGCCTGTGGCCCCAGAGCGGCCGAGGCGTCGCAAGAGCCGGCTGTTCAGCCGGATGCCTGGCCAGGACTCGTTTCTCGACGACGACCCCGCGATCCCGCTGACTGCACCGGTTCGACCGGAGCCCCGCCCGCCGACACCAGAGGCGCCTCCAGCACCAGAGCCGACAGCGAAGCCGGCAGAGCCTCAGGTGGCGCTTCCGCCGCCCGAGCCGATCCTCCAGGCTCCGATTCGAGCATCCTCCCGCCTGTTTGGTGGTGTGGCGCTTTCCCTTGATGGGCTCCTCCCGCTGAAGACGCCGCAGACACCTCCCGAAGCAGAGGGCATCGCGCCCCTCGCGGATCCGTCAGAGGAGCCGCCTCCGGTTGCGGCTCCTCCCCCCGTCGAAGAGCCGCTTCCCATTGAAGAGCCGCTTCCCGTCGAGGAGCCTCTTCCCGCTGAGGAGCCCGCTGCTGTTGCAGACCCGCGGGTCACTCCTGAGCCCCCAACCATCCCCAAGCCGCCGGATGCTGAGGGTGGGGCGGACGAAGGGAGCGACGAGGACGTCGACGACCTGGACCTCGACGACAGACTCCCCGACAAGGTCGAGTGGACGCTGGAGGATGCCGAGAACATCGACAGTCCCGAGGACTGGGAGACCTCCCCGGTCAGCTCCGGTGTGCTCACCAACCCACTGGCGAAGCCCAAGACCCTCATCAACACACCTCCCGGAAGTGACACCGACGAGGCCCCCCGTCAGGCTCTCGGAGCGGGCTCGATCATCAAGCCGGCTCTTGATGACGAAGAGCTCGACTCGCGCTTCTTCGATCGTGCAGCCCCGACACCTCGACCGGCGGCGCGTCCTGTGCGCGAGGAAGAGCCCACGTCGAGCGGCCGTGGTTGGATGGTGCTGCTGTTTGTGCTCCCGATCCTGTTGGTGCTGGGATGGGTGTTGTCACGGCCCGATGATCCTCCGACGACACCTGTGGATGTCCCGGAGGCCCCTCCCGAGGCCCCGGTCGAGGTTCCAGAGGTGCCGGTTGAGGTTCCCCCTGAGCTTCCCGTAGAGGAGCCCCCCGCGCCGGAGCCGGTTGCCCCGGTCGCAGTGCTTGACGTGACTCCGACGCCCCCGACTCCCGCTGTGGTTGAGCCAGAGCCGGAGGAGCCGGTCCTCGTTCCGGTGCGTCCCACTCCCACGCCAGTCTCCCCGCCCCCTGAGCCTGAGGTCGAGGAGCCGGCAGCGGCGGTCTCGGACAACGGCAAGGTGGCGATCACCGGGGATGCAGCCGCGGTCACCCTCCACCGGGACGGGCGTATCTTCGGATCCGGGAGCCTTCCCGAGGGTCGCTACGAGATCATGGCGACGTTTACCGCCGATGGTCAGCCGATCTCCAGTGGGACGGTCTACGTCCATACTGGAGAACTTGCCAAGGTCAACTGCTCCGCAGCGTTTATGCGGTGTCAGATTCGATAGGTTCGGGTTATTCGGGCGCCCTGTAAACCAGAAGCACTCCCGGAGACCCCAATGGCTACCCAGCGCACCTTCTCGATCATCAAGCCCGACGCCACCAAGAAGAACCTGATCGGCAAGATCGTTGCCCACTTTGAGGCAGAGGGCATCCGCATCTGCGCGATGAAGAAGATCCACATGACCCTCGGTCAGGCAGAGGGCTTCTACGCCGTCCACAGCGAGCGCCCGTTCTTCGGCGAGCTGTGCGACTTCATGTCCAGCGGTCCCTGTGTCGTCATGGTCCTTGAGGGCGACAACGTCATCCTCCGCAACCGTGAGATCATGGGCGCCACCAACCCCAAGGATGCCGCCGAGGGCACCCTTCGCAAGCTCTACGCCGACAGCATCGGCAACAACGCCGTGCACGGCTCCGATGCCCCCGAGACCGCCGCGGCCGAGATCAACTACTTCTTCAACGCCTTCGAGCTTCAGTAGCCTTCGCAGGTTGAGTCCCGGAGTCGTTGGGGAGGGTGTTCTCTCTCCACGTCTTCGCTGAGGAGGCGGGCGTGAGCTGGCCGAAGGTGGGCGTGAGCCGGCCGGGGGCTGGCTCTTTCCATTCCCACTGAGTGTCGACAGGTGCCGGTCGAAGACGGGCTGATTGTCGTGGTGGGAAGACGAGCGGAGGCATCCGGAGCCGGTCGGGTGGCTGCCTTCTCTTTCACTGGCCATCAAGTTCGACAAGTGCCGGTCGTAGACGGGCTGATTGTCGATTCGTGGAGCGGCACGGGGACGGGGTGAGGCATCCGAAGCCGGTCAGGTGGCTGCCTTCCACCCTAATTTTGTTGATTGTATTGTTTTGGATCGCCTGATCTGGAGTCGTAGGCCGCCCGGGCGCGCGCAAGGGGCACCCGCAGAGGGCCGCACGCCAGATTCTCTGGCGGCCCCGGAGGCAGCAAGCGACCCGAGGCTGGGGACGGAGGCAGTACCAGTGAGAATGGACGCCGACAGGGAGTGAAAGGCGAA
>JBLHNG010000197.1:0-11291 GCA_047621685.1 Myxococcota bacterium
GAACCAAGCTCAACAGAGCATACCCGTGCCTGTCAGAATCACATGGTTGAGGTACTAGAGCCGGCACTCGCGCAACGGAGCTGCGACCGCGGAGGGGACCCGTAGCGATCAGCGCCCAAGGACGGAGACGGGGTTGGAATCACCGCAAGTCGAGGATGCGCCCATCTCTGCTTTTGAGTTTGCCGACCTGTCCTGCTCGCCCTTCGGTCTTCTCAGCCAGGGGCGCTCTCAGCCTCGGGGCTGTCGGTTCCGAAGGGTGCCCGTCTCAGGTTTTAGCTGAGGACCGTCCATCGTCTCACCGGCGCTTTTTTCTGGCCACTCCGCCCCAACGCAGACCTCCGGCCTGCTTATGGGGCTCGTTCGAGGGGGCTGCACTCCTTGCGTTGAGTGCCCGCTCCGCGGCTTCGCTCACCTCCAGTCGCCGCTCCCCTGTACTACCCGCCCAGCGGCCCCACCCGGACATTCACCTCACCGCCTACGCCTCGGTCGATCCTCAGCCTTTGCTCCCACCGGATCCTCCGGCCAGCTGTGCCTCGGATACCGTCCTCTCAGCTCCCGCCGTACCTCGGCATACGACCCCCGCCAGAACCCCGCAAGATCCGCCGTCACCTGAGCCGGCCGATTGTTCGGCGCCAGCAGATGCACCTGCAACGCCACCGTCCCCCGGGCAATCCGCGGCGTCGCCTCCAGCCCAAACAGCTGCTGAATCCGCGCCGCCAGCACCGGAGCCACCCCAGGCCCCTCATACCGCAGCGACACCCGCTTCCCCGTCGGCAGCGTGTAGTGCGTCGGCGCCTCCCGCCGCAGCGTCTCCTGCTGCGGCCAGGTCAGCCGCTCCTTGAGCGAAGCAAGCAAATCGAGCTTCCGCAGCTGAGAGAACGACGACCGTCCCACACTCCAGTCCGCCACCAGCACCGAGAGGTCGAGGTCGGGCAGCTTGAGGTCAGGCAGCGCATCAGAGAGCCACCGCAGCCGGGCGAGCCAGGTCTGCACGGCGGGGGTGACGGTGAGGGCGCGCTCGGGATCGGCGGCGGCGGCCTCGGCGAGCATCACGGAGGCACGGGCGGGGTCGGAGATCGTCTGGGAGGGCGCGCGGTGAAGGACGAGGGCGCCGTAGACCTGCTCGACCGCCTCAACCACGGCCTTGCGATCTGGATCGAAGTCGCAGACGGTGCGCGGGGTGGTGGTCAGCCAGTCCGCCTCGACCGCGGCAGCGACCCGGATGATCGGCTCCCCGCGTCGGGCGGTCATCGTCACGGCGACCAGGAACGGGGTCGGCGGCAGGGACGGGTCGAGGCGGGCACCGCGTCCTGAGGCGAGCTGGTAGCGGGTGGGGTCGGAGCGCTGGCGGGCGACCCGGTCGGGGAAGCCGGCGATGAGGGCGCGGAGGATCCGGGAGACCTCGCTGCCACTGGTGTCGGTGGTCCGGCCCCGGGCGAGGCCGATGAGCTGGTCGCGGACCTGGCGGACGGCGGACAGCGCCCGGCGATCCCCCCCGCTGCCCCGACGCGTCACCCGGTCGATGCGGTCGATGAGGTCCACCGGGTCCCGCGGCCACGGATCGCGCTCGCTGGCCAGGGCGGCGGCAGTGGCAGCAGCACGCAGGCAGCCCCGGGACTGTCCGGCGAGCACGACCGCGGCGAGCCGGGGGTGGACCGGCAGCGACATCAGCGCCCGACCGTGGGGCGTGATGCCGCGGTCATTGATCGCGGCGAGCATCGTCAGCAGCGACTCGGCCTGGGCGACGAGGGCCTCCGGTGGCGGGGTGAGCCAGGGAAACGTGCGCGGGTTGGAGCCCCAGGCATACACCTCCAGCACCGTCCGGGTGAGGTCCGCCCGGAGGATCTCAGGGGGATCAAACGGCTGGAGGGGCTGGCGGGCAGTCCACAGCCGCTGACACTGCCCCGGTCGGGTCCGCCCGGCGCGTCCGGCACGCTGCTCGGCGGAGGACGCTGGGATGTGCACCGTCTCCAGCCGGGTGGTGCCCAGGGCCGGATCGAACCGGGGGCGGCGCTGGAGCCCGCTGTCGACCACCGCGACCACCCCGGGCAGGGTCACCGAGGTCTCCGCGATGTTGGTCGCCAGGACGATCTTCGGGGTCTTCGACGGGGCGAGGGCGGCGTCCTGGTCTGCGCCCGACAGCCGACCGTGCAGCGGCCAGACCGGCAGGCCCTCAAGGTGCTCTGCGGTGCGGGCGATCTCACCGACGCCGGGCAGGAACGCCAGGATGTGTCCGTCGCCGGTCGGGTCGAACAGGGCGCGGATCGCCGAAGCACAGCGCACCTCGATGTGGCGGTCGTCGGTGCGGGGGGCGTGGCGGATGTCGACGGGGAAGCGGCGTCCCTCCGCACGGATCACCGGGCAGTTGCCGCCGAAGAACGCCACCAGCGGCCCCGGATCGAGGGTCGCGGACATGACAATCACCCGCAGGTCGTCCCGGGCAGCCATCACCTCGGTGAGCATGCCCAGCGCGAGGTCGGCGTGCAGGCTGCGCTCGTGGAACTCATCGAGCACGACGGTGCCGAAGTCCTCCAGGAACGGGTCGGACTGGAGGATGCGGGTGAGCAGCCCCTCGGTGAGCACGGTGAGCCGGGTGGCGGCGGAGGTCTTGTTCTCGAACCGGATCCGGTAGCCAACCTCACCCCCGGGCTTCCCCCCACGCTGTCGGGCGAGGTGCCGTGCGATGAGGCGGGCGGCGGCTCGGCGGGGCTGGAGCAGGGCGACGGGTCCCATGTCGGCGTCGAGGAGGGCTGGCGGCACCCCGGTGGTCTTTCCAGAGCCCGGCGGCGCGATCACCACCGCGATGCGGGCATCCTGGAGCACTGCCAGCAGCTCGGGCAGGACCGCCGTGATGGGAAGCGGTGAAGAATCCGTGCTGGAATGTGACCGATTGGTGTCGTCTGACATATCGGCAGTGTGTACCACTCTCGTCAGGAGGAGAGAAAATGCGAACGATGACAATGATGATGGTGAGCGGCCTGCTGCTTGCTGCCTGCGGTGACAAAGACGACGACACCGGCGCCGATGCGGTCTCAGGCGACGACGCTCAGCTCGCTGAGGACCTGTGGACCGCGACGAGCGGCTACAGCAGCTGGAGTCAGCTCAAGAGCTGGACTGGTGTGACCGCTTCCACCGACGGCACCCACGGCGACTACGTGCAGATCTGGGCCAACCCCGTCGCCTACGACGCCCTGGCCGCTGGCACTGCGGTGCCCGACGGCGGCATCCTGGTCAAGGAGGGCTACACCGACGAGGCCGGCACCGACCTCAAGGGCATCTCCGTCATGCAGAAGATCACCGACTACGACAGCACCAACGGCGACTGGTTCTGGGCGCAGTACGACTCCAGCGGTGCGGCGTCTGTGTCTGGCGCGGCATCGGGCTGCTACGGCTGCCACTCGGCGTATGGCGACTACACCGCGTTCGACGAGCTTTAGAGCCGCCTCGGGGATGGTCGCGATGCCATCCCCAACAGTCAGCGTCACCTCGCCCTCGAAGCCGCACTGGCACTCGCGCAGGGTGCGGTTGAGCGCCGCGAAGTCGTAGCGGTCCGCGCCGTGCCGGATGCTGCCGGTGTCGCCAGGCTTGAGGCGTCGGGGGATACCGATTCGCACCCGATAGGCACCCCACCGCACCGCGATGAGGGTCTGCTCTCCGCTGACCAGCGGCGCACCGGGGGGCAGGGTCGTAGCGGGTCGGGGCTGACCATTCCGGAAGCGCTGGACATGAAGGACGGGGGGCATGGGGCGTTGGGCAGTAGACTCACCGCCATGTTCGCAATCTCTGACGCCCTCGCCTGGACCCGCCACCCTGACCTCCACCCCGCCCCCGGCCAGATCCGCATCCGGGTCGCTGCCGCCGGGCTCAACCGCGCCGACCTGCTCCAGCACGCTGGCCACTACCCACCCCCGCCCGGGGCCAGCACGATCCTCGGCCTGGAGTGCGCCGGGGTCGTGGACGCGCTGGGGGAGGGTGTGAGCCGCTGGCGCATCGGGGATCGGGTCTGCGCGCTGCTGAGCGGCGGAGGGTATGCCGAGCAGGTGGTCTGTCCAGCGGACCACGCCCTGCCAGTGCCCGAGGGCCTGTCGATGGTGCAGGCCGCCGCGCTGCCGGAGGTGTTGGCGACCGCGTGGCTGAACCTGTACCGAGAGGCTGCTCTGCAGCCCGGGGAGTCGGTGGTGCTGCATGCCGGGGCCAGCGGGGTGGGCACTGCGGCGATCCAGCTGTGTCGACTGCGGGGGGCGCGCTGCTTCGTGACTGCCGGGTCCGCCGACAAGATCGCCCGGTGCGTGGCGCTGGGGGCGGACGGCGGACACTGCCGACACGACGGGGACTTCGTGGACGCGGTCAAGGCGTGGGCGCCGGGCGGGGTGGATGTGATCCTCGATCCGGTCGGGGCGGCCTACCTGCCGGACAACCAGCGCATCCTGGCGACGGACGGGCGGCTGGTCCTCATCGGGCTGCTCGGCGGGCGCATGGGGACCGTCGACCTCGGCCGCCTGCTCGTCAAGCGCCAGCGCCTCATCGGATCGACCCTGCGCTCCCGGTCTGACGCTGAGAAGGCCGAGATCATCGCCGGGATCGCCGCGGAGGTCTGGCCGGCGGTGATCGCCGGGGAGGTCGCGGCAGTCATCGACACGACGATGCCCGTCGCGGAGGTGGAGGCAGCACACCGGCTGCTCTCCAGCAATTCCACAACGGGCAAGGTCATCTTGACGATGAGCTGAGGCTACTTGACGAGGTCAGAAGCGTCCCGGGGGAGGAGCTTAAAGTCGCCGAAGCTGTAGTCGAGGATGCCAGTGATCGAGGTGTAGGTGTCGCCCTTGGTGGGCTTGACCTCGTAGAGCTTGTCGTCGAGGCGAAGGCTGCTGTCGACCTCCCACTCGCCATAGCCGAGGTCGGCGGTGGTGACCGTGACGTTCTCGATGGTGATGAGCACGCTCTCGTACATCTCAGCGGTCTTCTTGTTGGCCAGATCCTTCACGGTGACCACGGTGGGGGCCGGCAGGCTGTTGCCAGCGCTGACGACCGTGACGATTGCGCCCTTCTTCTCGTCGGAGGCGTCCAGCTCGGTGATGCCGCTGTACTCGTACAGCTCAGCGGTGACGGTGACCTCATCGCCCTGGACGACCACATCTTCGTAGTCGTAGCCGTGGTAGACCCAGATGCCGGTGTAGGCACCCTCGCCGTCGGCGATGAAGAAGCCATTGCTGGCATCCGAGCTGGTCGCGGTCGCGGTGATGGTGACCCAGCTCTTCTCTGTGTAGCCGTCGTACTGCTGCATCTTGGCGATCTCGGAGGAATCGGCGTCTGCGTCGGTGTCGGCGTCGGTGTCTGCGTCGGTGTCTGCGTCGGTGTCGGCGTCGGTGTCTGCGTCGGTGTCGGCATCCGTGTCGGCATCCGTGTCGGCGTCGGTGTCGGCGTCGGTGTCGGCATCCGTGTCGGCGTCGGTGTCGGCGTCGGCCTCATCGGAGGCGGTGTCTTCCTTGTCGCCGCAGCCAAGAAGGGCGCTGCCCAGGAGGGCACTCAGGGCGAGGGTTCGAATGATCATGGTTGTCTCCTCTTTGACGAGCCCTATTTACCCAACCTCCGCCCGACCCGCGACAGTCGGGGGAAGTTGTCACAGCCGGGGCGTGGTTGGATGGACTCTGACAGGGAGTGAGAGGAGGACCGCGGAGGGGACCCGTGGCGATCGGAGACGGGGTTGGTCGTACCGCCGCACTTCAAGGCTTCGCCCATCTCTGCTTTCGATAGTGCCGACCGGTCCTGCTCGCCCTTTGGTCTTCTCAGCGTCGTGGCGATGGGTTCCGAAGGGGGCTCCCTACCCGGATGGTTGAGATTCGCTATCGTCGGCTCCCTCAGCGGGCCGTCCTACAGACCTCAGAGCGCCGAATGGTTGCAAGGGTGCGACCTTACAGTTGTGGATCGACGGGCTCGCTCTCCATCGCCAGCGTCGCAAACACACACGCATGCACTCTCCGATACGGCCGACCATCCACAAACCGCTGCAGCCCCTCCAGCCCCAAAGCCAGCTCTTTGAGCGCCATCGATCGCTTCCGGCCAAGGCTCCTCCGCCTCAAGACCGCAAGCTGCTCCATGTACGACGGACCATAGATAATCCGCAGATACTCCGGTCCCCGACACTTCACCGCCGGCTGCACCAGCCCCCGCTTCCCGCGCACAATCCACTGCCTCGGCTTCACCACCATCCCCTCACCACCCGCCTCAGTCAGCTCCCGCCACCACTGCGCCGCCGCCTCACAGCTCTCTGCATCCGCGAGCGTGACCACCCGATACCGGGTCGCCATCAGCAGTTCAGGATCCGCCGCCGCCAGGGCAGCGAGGGTCTCCATGTGCCAGACGTGGTCCTGGTCGGTGTGCAGCGTAGAGCCGCTCGCGAGGAAGTGGAACGGCGCGAACCGAAGCCCCGACAGCCCGGAGACCGGACCGCAGTACCGCTGCCAGGCGGTGGTGTAGTGGGCGATGTCGTCCTGACGCTTCGTGTAGCGGTCGAGCAGCACCGCAGCCCCGGCGGCACGGGCAGTCGAGAGCGCAGCGACGGTGGCTGCAAGCGCCGAAGCCCCCGCAGCGCTCACCGGCGCGTACTGGCTGCGGATCAGCTCCCGGGCTTTGGCCGACCAGGGCATCAGCTCCCCATCCAGCACCACCACCCCGCTGTCATCCCACAGCCCCGACGCAGACATCGCCGCCCGGATCCGCTCAATGAACGCCGCCTCCAGCGTGGCATCCGTGAAGAACGCCCGACCGGTCCGGGTGGTGACGACGCCCAGCCGCCCAGAGGCGTCCCCGAACCGCTCGGCGGCAACCTCGCCACTGCGACAGGCAACCACCACCGCCCGAGAGCCCATGTGCTTCTCCTGGCAGACCGCCTCGACGACCCCCTGGCCCCGGTAGTACGCCAGCGCCTCCTCAGGACGCTCCAGCACCCCGGACCCCTCCGGCGCGGTCGCACAGGGCGACATGGTCGGCGGGATGTAGAGCAGCCAGCGCGGATCGTGGGCGAACCGACTCATCGTCTCCAGTGCCCCGGCGGCGTGCTCAGCGCGCACGGTGACCTGCTTCATCAGCCCGGTGGTCACCGAGGTGCCGCCGGTGAGCTCTGCGAGATCAGGCAGGGCCTCGGCGGAGGACACCCCGCCCATCGGACGGGCGGAGGGGTAGTGGACCTTGATCGCCGGCACGCTGATCAGCTCCTGCTCGGGGTAGCGCAGGGCGGTGAGCATGCCGCCGAACGCACAGCCGGTGTCCAGGCAGATCGTGCGACCCACCCAGCGGGGCTCGACGACGGGCGTGTGCCCATAGACCACCAGGGCGTCTCCCCGGTAGTCCGACGCCCAGTCGTAGCGGATGGGCAGGCCGTACTCGTCGGTCTCCCCGGAGGTCTCGCCGTACAGGCAGAACTGACGCACCCGGGCAGAGGCGCGGCCCATGAAGCCCGTCTTCATGCCGGCGTGGGCGACCACCAGCTTGCCGCCGTCGAGGATGAGGTGGCTGATGAGGCCGTCGATGAAGCTGCGGGTCCGCTCCAGGAACGCAGGGTCGGCCCCTTCGAGCTGGGCCATGGTGCGCTCCAGTCCGTGGGTCAGCCGCACGGTCTTGCCCGACAGCGCCCGGAGCAGCTTGACCTCGTGGTTGCCCGGCACACACAGCGCCCCGCCTGCATCCACCATGTCCATCACCAGCTTGAGCACCCCCGGGGAGTCCGGACCGCGATCCACGAGGTCGCCGAGGAACACTGCGGTGCGGCCCTCAGGGTGGCGCAGAGTGGCGAGGTCCCAGCCCAGCCGACCCAGCAGGGTGCGCAGCTCGTCGTGGCAGCCGTGGATGTCGCCGATGATGTCGAACGGACCGGTGAGCGCACGGCGGTCCGGCCACATGGGCTGGCGGATCAGGGTCGCCTCGGCGGCCTGCTGAGGCGTGGTGAGGTGGTGGATGAACCGGAAGCCTTCCTTCTTCAGCCGACGCATGCTGCCGCGCACCTTGCGGTGGTGGTTTCGCACGATCTGGGCGGAGAAGCTGCGGCCTTCCCGAGCGGCGTGGCGGGCCAGCAGCTCGGACTTCGGCGGATCGAGCACGATCGCCACCGGCAGGCAGTGGTGCCGCTTTGCCAGGGAGACCAGCGGCTTGCGGGCCTCGGGCGTGGTGGAGGTGGCGTCGATGACGGTCAGCAGCCCGCGTCGCAGCCGCACATCAGCGATGCGGTGGACGAGGTCGAAGGCATCGGAGGACGCCTCCATGCTGCTGGCGTCGTTGCTGACCATCGCCCGACAGGCGTCCGAGGAGATGACCTCGGAGGGTGCAAACAGGCGGCGGGCGAGGGTGGTCTTGCCGCTGCTGGAGGCGCCGATGAGCACCACCAGGGACATCTGTGGGATCTCAAGCTGAGTCATGACTGCCTCCGAAGCAGGACGAGGAAGGTCGGCGGCCCGTGGGTGGGGTCTTCGTCGCCGACGGGCAGGATGGTTGCGGTGTAGGGGTACTGAGCAGTGACGCCGTCACACCAGGCAGACAGCTCGGCGCGGTCCCACTCAAACCGGTGGTCCGGGTGACGGAACTTACCGGCCGCCAGGGTGGGGTAGAGGACGTTGTAGGCTCGGTTGGGGGTGGTGAGGATCACCGTGGATGGCCCGGCGTGGCCGAAGACGGCCCGGGCAAGGGTGGCGAGACGATCCGGCTCGACGTGCTCGATGACCTCCACCAGTGTCATGCAGTCCAGCCCCGCGAGTCTTCGGTCCCGGTACAGCAGCGAGGACTGGATCAGCTCGACCCGGTCGGGCAGCCGCTTGCGGGCTCGCTCCAGCGCAGTGGAGGAGACGTCCGCGCCGAGCAGCCGGGTGAGGTGGTGTCGCTTCGAGAGCTTGCGCAGCAGCCGCCCCTCTCCACAGCCCACGTCCGCCACCGTTTTTGCGCCGGCCTCTTCGATCTGTGCGATGACCGCAGCGTCTCTCAGGTCGTTGAGTGAGGGGCGCTTGAGGGTGGGCGCTTCGCCGGTCTCAGCGGTTGCTTCGGCCTCCGCCTCGACGTCCGCCATCGCGGCCCGGACCAGCCGGCCCTGGTGCTTGAGGTAGCGGTCGGTGATGAGCTTGCGCTCCGGGTGTCTCTCCAGCCAGCCCTCCCCCCGGATCAGCAGCTTGTCCACCTCGTCGCTGCCGACCCAGTAGTGCTTGTCATCGTCGAGCACCGGGATGAGCACCGAGAGGTGGCGCAGCAGGGCGGAGAGGGTGGCGGTGGTGGAGAGGGTGACATCGTAGAGGCGGCTCTCCCCGAGGTCGCCGGGCAGGGAGAGTCGCTGCGCGCTGATGGTGTAGCCGAGCGGCTCGAACAGCGCGGTGAGCACCCCCACCCCGCCCCGACACGGCAGCACCGGGAGGTGGACGATCAGCGGGATGGCGGTGGCGGCAAGCTCGGGTCGCTCCCGGCTGGTTCCGCTCATCGCGCTGCCCAGCACCCGGGACAGCGCCACGCACAGCAGGGAACTTGCCGCATAGGGGCGGTCGTTGACGTAGGTGTCCAGGCTCAGCCCGTCCCGGCTCCGCACCAGGGCGACCGGGTCGATCTCCAGCAGCAGCGCGGCGGTGCAGCGCTCGGCGGAGACCTGGGGGTAGAAGACGTGCGCGGTGCCCGACGGCAGGCTGAACGCTTGACAGCGGTCGGGATGCTTGGCGAGCAGGTAGCCGAGATCGGACGCTGGCTGGTGGGTCGTGGTGATGGTCAGAAGCATGAAAGAGTCTCAATGCAAGACCGATGCCCATTCATTGCTGGCGTTGCATCATGCGACCTGACCCAGCTATTCGCGAGATGGATAGACCATTCGCAATCTGGATAGCTCTCCCCGGTCACGCTCTGTCAGTGTTCTGTCGCAGGGGGAAGATCCCCCCTCTTCTCCTGGTTAGGGCTCCCAGTACGATAACGGAGGCCCCCCCGATGAACCTGCACAGACTCTGGAGCCGGCTGCTGCTGTGCTTCCTGCTCGCCCTCCCCGGACTGGAAGCGGTTGCCGCACCCACCCTTGGCGGTCAGACGGAGCTTCGTACACGTGATCAGGCCGCCAATCGGATCCTGAACATGGCCCTGGCGGACGCGTTCTGGCAGAGCTCCACCAAGAACAACTACAGCGGCCATCTCTACGACGAGATCCGCCTGCGCAGCTACGGTGGCGGCTTCGTCAGCCTGGTCACCGGTGAGGGTGAGGAGGACTTCCGCCCTGAGGTGGTCGCCGACATCGTCTTCCGTCAGCAGAACGAGATCCCCCAGCACATCGAAGGTGCCAAGGACGTCGTGCTGCTGGGTGAGGGGATCGATCCGATCAACGGCGCACCGTACACCGACACCTTCTTCTACCTCGACATGACCCTGTTCTACGCCACCTACACCCAGCGGATGTACCGCCTGGAGGCCGGCGACGGGCGCACCATCCTCTACTTCGAGCAGCTCAACGAGAGCTTCGTGGATGCCAGCACCTGGGCGCAGTACCAGTCGACGATCCAGGCCGCCTCCGAGGCCGTTGAGAAGCGCTGGGTGGGCAACTCGGTCATCCCGATCACCAAGATCTACGGCATGTTCATCGTCTCCCCCGGCGAGGTCCGTCAGACCCGGGTGACCTTCATCAACAGCCTGTCGTTTGGCGAGGGCACCGGGATGCTCGCGCAGATGGGCAGCAAGATGCCGGCCGTCATTCGGGCCGGGCTCCAGAGCGGCTTCAACGCCTGCGTCGCCATCGCGAGCAGTGAGCAGAAGAAGCGCGGGCAGTAGACTGTCGACATGCCCCCTCGCCTGACCGTAAAGCCGCACCTGACGCTCAAGGAGCTGAAGAAGCGGTACCGCACGACCACCGAGCCCACCCTCCGCAGCCACTACCACATGGTCTGGCTGGTCGCGGACGGCCGCACAGTCACGGATACCGCCGACCTGCTCGGCTTCGCGCGGCAGTGGGTGGCGCGGATCATCCACCGCTACAACAAGCTCGGACCTGACGGGCTGGGCGATCAGCGCCACAACAACCCCGGCCACCCTGGCATCCTCACCGACGAGATCCGCGCCGAGCTGGCCGCCGCCCTCGCCGGCCCTCCGCCCGAGGGCGAGCGCTGGAACGGACCGGCAGTCACCCGCTGGCTGGAAGCGCGGCTGTCACGGAAGATCTACGTGCAGCGCGCCTATGAGTGGGCCGCTCAGGTCGGTCACCCCATTCAGCGTGGAAGCGACTGAACCGGACGCCTTGAATCCGGCACCAGTCATTTGGAACCCTTCTGGTGGACAGTCTGTTGAAGAGG
>JBLHNG010000198.1:0-11248 GCA_047621685.1 Myxococcota bacterium
AGGCCAACGAGGACGAGGTGGGGCGTGCTCTGTGGCCCCTCCAGGGCGATGACGACGAGCAGACCGATGCCGTGGAGGGTCAGTCCGACCCACGCCAGGAGCGGCCCCCGGGTGATGCGGGTGAGTCGGGGCAGCCAGGGCGCCAGGAGGCGTCCCAGGTAGACGATGACGGCAGCGATGAGGAGAAGTCGGCTCATTTTGCAGAGACATATCCTCTCGCAAGGAGGAATCGGGCGCCGTACCCCATGCGACTACTTCTTCTTGCGTCGGAACAGCCCCGAGAACAGGCCCGTGCTGGACTCCTCCTCCGCTGCACTCGCCCGCATCTTGCGGATCCGTGTCCGTCGACGGGCGCCGATGTGTGCCGGGTTGAGCTGGAGGACTTGCTGGTACAGATCGTGGGCCTGCTTCTCTCCATCCTCTCGAATGAGGATCTCCGCGACCTCAAACAGGACATCCGCCCGGGTCAAGCCGCGGGGGCCGTCGAGGCTCAGGATCAGCTGCGCAGCCTCGGAGCCCGGCAGCACACCAGCGTGGTAGCCCGCACGGCGAGCCATGTAGGCGTGACGCCACTTCCCGGAGTCGAGCCGGAAGGCATGATCGAAGCTCTCCAGGGCGGCGGCGTAGTCCTTCTTGCGAAACAAGACCTGCCCGCGGGTGTAGAGCAACTCAGCCTCGGAGCGATCCCGATCGGTGACATACTGCTCGCCGCGCTCAGCGGCCTCCAGTCGGGCGATCACCTCGGTGCGCAGGCTCGTCCTCTGCATCGTCTCGTAGGCCCCCTGGAGGACCCCGAAGCACTCCGCAGCCATCGCACGGACCGGATCAGACTCAGAGCTGAATTGATCGGGGTGGTACTTCCGAGAGGTCGTGCGATTGGCGCGGTCGATGCCTTCGTCCGTGATGTTCTTCGACAGCTTCAGATCGAGGATCTCCCACGGCTGCTGCGTCCGGAGTCGGGCCAGCTCCTGGGTGAGAAGCTCCAGGGAATCCGGCGGTGCTGGGGCCGTGGGCTCTGGGGCGGCTGTGACGGGTGGGCTCTCTGGGGCACGACGCTTCGGACGAGGGGGGGGCTCATGCAGCGAGAGCAGGCCGAGCTGGAGGAGGAGGTCTGCTGCAACCATGCGCTCGGCGGGGTCTTTTCGGAGCACCTGTTGCAAGGTCGGGCGGCGCTTGATGTTCTTTTCGACAATCCGAAGCAGACGGAGAGCGACCGGGGTCAGTCCCCAGCGCTCCGCCGGGGCATCGCTCGGCAGCGACAGGCGAACCTCATGGGGGAGCTGCTCGGTAAAAGCAGCCTCCAGCAGCACCGCACCCCGGCTCCGGGCGAGCGCCTCTCGGATGATCCGGGGAATCGCCCGGGGAAGCGGAATGGCGGCTCCGCGAGCCTTGAGTCCGTCCTCAAAGCGCACCCGCCCGCCGGTCTGACCGATGCCGGAGACCAGGAGGTCACCCAGGCCATTCGCAGCAGCGAGGAGGGCATCATCGGGGGTTTGACCTCCAGCAATGGCCGCTCCGACCAGACCCATCAGGTCCGCATCTGCAGCCCCGCTCACCCCGATCGCTGAGAGCAGCTCCGGGGCACCGTGCACACCGACCACCTTTCCTGCTGAGAGCGTCAGCTCAAGGTTGGTGGTTTCATGCTGAATCGTCAGGCGTCCAGAGGCGTTGAGACGATACAGCGCAAACAAGACTCGAATCGGCGGAAACTCCTCGATCGAACCATCTATTTGCTCAAGAAATCCAATGCCGGACCAGGAAGCACTCATGTCGAGGCTGTGCCCTCACTCTTGCCGTGGTGGTCTGTGGATCCTACATGGGGAAGACCCAATTGTCATATCCCCACAGCAAGGAGCCACGATGGCCAGCGACCTCATCAACAGCGCAACTGACAAGAGCTTCTCCGACGAAGTCCTTGAGAGCAAAATCCCCGTCCTCGTTGACTTCTGGGCGACCTGGTGCGGCCCTTGTCGGGCGATCGCCCCCCTCCTGGAGGCTGCAGCGGCGGACTACGACGGCAAGGTCCGGATCGTGAAGCTCGATGTGGACCACAACCCACAGTCCGCCATGAAGTTCGGCGTGCGAAACATTCCGACCCTCCTGCTGTTCAAGGACGGCGAGCAGATCGGCAAGCACGTCGGCGCCCTGAACCGCAAGACCCTCGACGACTTCCTCAAGAAGAGCGAGGCGTAAGCCTCACCGGGCGCTATCCAGCGACGGCGCGCCCGGTTCGGGGCTCGTCGCATCGCAGCGCCCCCTTCACCAGGACGATGTCTGGATCCTCCGGCACGATGACTGGCAGACCGGTGACCTCTGAGAGGGCACGGTCGAGCCGACGCAACATCGCGCCGCCGCCGGTCATCACGATGCCGGTCTGGGCAACATCCGCGGCAAGCTCCGGCGGGGTGTTCTCCAGGCTGGCGCGCACGGCGTCGATGATGAGCTGGACCGGGCTGCGCAGCGCCTCGTAGATCTCCTGAGCGGTGACCTCCACTGCCCGGGGATAGCCGCTGGTGAGATCGCGCCCCTTGACCTCTCGGACCGCCGGGCGACGGACCGGCATCGCGCTGCCCAGCTCGCACTTGAGCTGCTCGGCGGTGCGGGGGCCGACGAGCAGACCGTGCTCGGAGCGGATGTGGTGGATGATCGCTCGATCCATCTGATCGCCGCCGACCTTCACCGCCCGGCTGTAGACCACCCCACCCAGCGAGATGACTCCGACCTCGCTGGTTCCCGCGCCGATATCGACCACCATGTGCCCCTGGGCCTCGCCGATGGGCAGCTCTGCGCCGACCGCTGCGGCGATGGGCTGCTCGACCATGCGAACTTCCCGGGCACCGGCGGCCTCCATGAGCTTGCGGATGGCCCGCTTCTCCATGTCCATGGTGTTGTACGGCACACAGACCGTCACGCGTGGTCCGATCCACAGCGAGCGGCCCTGGACCTGCATCATGAGGTGGCGGAGCATGGCTTCGGCGATCTCGAAGTCCGACAGCATGCCGTCGATGATCGGGCGGATGACGCGGATCTCGGGCGGGGTGCGCCCCAACATCTCCAGGGCGGCCTCTCCAACGGCGAGAATGCGACGGCTGCCGCGATCTTCATGGATGGCGACCGCGGAGGCCTCAGAGCAGACCAGGCCGCGGCCTGCGACTGCGATTCGGGTTGTCGAGGTACCCAGATCGATGGCCATCTCGCTGGAGAAGGCTCCAAGGACAGAGCGGAACATTGGCCAGGGCCTGCGGGAGCGGGAGAGCCGAGGGTGAAGTCGGCAGGAAGGGAGGACCCATTATCGACGAAACGGCTACCGCGTCAAAGGATTGCGCGACAACGGGCCAGTCGGGTTAAGCGTCCGCCTTCGAGGTGTTCGATGGCTCTACTTGAAACAATCCGCCAACAAACCGACAGCCCCTGGGCGAAGATCGTCTTCGGGGCCGTCGTGCTCGTCTTCGTATTCTGGGGAGTCGGGGCAAGTGGCGGTCCGACAACCACTGCAATCGCCGAGGTCAACGGCAACCGCATCACAGACACGGAGCTGCACCGCCAGATGCGGAACATCTCCCGCTCGCAGGGGGCCAGTCAGAACGATGACGACCTCAACCGGCAGGCCGCAGATGTCATCCAGCAGCTCATCCAGACCGAGGTGCTCCTCCAGGAGGTCGACCGGACTGGCATCGAGGTATCCGACCAGGAGATCGTTCGCGAGCTGAAGAAGATCGATGCGTTCCAGACCTCCGACGGCAAGTTCTCCACCGAGCTGTACGAGCGCAACCTCAAGAACATCGGCCTGACCCGGGGACGGTTTGAGGATCAGCTCCGAGACAGCATCGCGCTTGAGAAGCTGGAGACCCTCGCCAAGAACAGCGTCACCATCTCCGACGCCAGCCTGGAGCGCCTGTACCGTCAGGTCTCCACCGAGCTGAACGTCTCCTTTGTGCGCATCCCCAACGCTGCGCTGCTGGGAGCCGTTCCGGTCGAGGACTCCTCCATCGACGCCCTGATCGCCTCGGACCTGGAGACCCTCAAGGAGGCCTACCAGCGCGACTTCTCGCGGCTCTACCACAAGGATCCCACTGCCGAGCTTCAGACCGTGCTGCTGAAGACCGACATCGAGGGCGTCACTGCGGAAGAGCTGGATGCCAAGATGGCCGAGATTCTCGCTGAGGCGAAGTCCGGTGCTGACTTCTCGCAGCTGGCCCGTCGCTACTCCGAGGACCTCAGCGCAGTCAACGGCGGCGCTCTCGGCGCAATGGCGAAGCCCCAGGTCGACCCGGCCGCGGTCGAGGCGATCTTCGCCGCTCCGAACGCCCTGACAGCCGCGATCAAGACCGCCCAGGGCCTCCAGATCTTCAAGGTCGGTGCGATCACGCAAGAGGAGACCATCCCCTTCGAGGACGTCCAGCGCGACATCGCCCGCAACCAGCTCGCTGAGCAGGGTGTGAGCAAGGTCGCCGGTGAGTTCGCTGAGGAGCTGCTGGCCACCTGGAAGACCGCTGGCACCCCGCCGAGCGACCGGCTGGAGCAGCATGGTCTGCGCCTCTCGACCCCGCCCTCCACCTCCAAGGGCGCCCCCAACCTCCCAGGCACTGGCGGCAGTGAGGGCCTCATCGCCGCGCTGAACACCGCAAAGCAGGCCGGCGTCCTCGACGGTGTCTACCCCACCGACGGTGGCCGGCTCATCGCCTCTATCGATGCGATCACCGCGCCGGACATGGACGCCTTTGAGGAGCAGAAGGACATGATCCGCGCCCAGGTCCTCCGCCAGGAGCAGGAGGTCTTCCTCGCTGCATGGCGCGACGATCTGCTGAGCAAGGCCCGCATCGTCCAGCACTACGATCCGATGAACCAGTAGGGTTTGCGGTTTGCGCCCTGTTGATTGGCGCAACCACCAAGCAAGGGGACGCTTTTAGTCTTCCCCTCAGTAGAAAAGCGGGCACCGGTCATGTCGCCCCCTTCTGGCGGACAGTCTGTTTCAGAGGATGTCAGCGCGAAGCGGGGGGTTTGGGGGTGAAACCCCCGTCTCAGACAAAGCGTACCAGTCGGGCCGGATACTGTCCGGCCCGATGACTGGTGCTGCGCGTAGCGGGGGGTTTGGGGGTGAAACCCCCGTCTCAGACAAAGCGCACCAGTCGGGCCGGATACTGTCCGGCCCGATGACTGGTGCTGAGATTGCACGATTAGAATTTGGATTGGCGAGCCCTGAAACAGCTTGCAACGCCTTTGGCGAAGCGGCGCCGTTTCAATAGAAAGCCTGTTCAGGCTGATTTCGCCGTGGTAAAGTCCAGGCTATTGACACGACAACACTCCCCTTCGGAGAATACGTCAAGCTCTCTCTGAGGCCGGGCAGGCCTGAAACACTTCTGAATCAGACGCTGAAGATGTCGCTGACACTCGCTGAAATCATGCTGAATGGACTGCTGGATCATGGGTGACAGATCCGACAGTCCCGCTGTAGATGGTCACCCCGTTTCAGACCTGCCCGCCTCGCTTGGCGATACCCTCCCGCAGATCCAGCGGCGTCCAGCCTGGATCATGGGGCGCCGGGATCTCTCCGAGGTCGTTGTCCGCGCGGTGATGTCCGCTGCCTGGTACAGCCGCAACCCGCGCACCCGGTTTGCCGTCCGCCCCCGCCCTGCGCCGGATCGCTACTTCTATAAAGCCGACGACGGCTGGGAGGCCCCCATCTGGCGGTATCCCTCCCGCCCCGATGCCGCTGGGGAGCCGGTCCTGCTTCTGCACGGGCTGGGCCTGTCGGGCGTCGGCTTCGACCTCCAGAAGGGCGAGTCCCTCGTCGATGCCCTCCACGGCGCTGGCTTCGATGTCTACGTCCTGGAGCACCGGGGGGATCCCGGCTCGCTGGCACCCCCTGGCGCCGCTGGCTTCGACTTTGACGACATCGTCAACCGGGACATCCCCGCTGCGGTCTCTCGGATCCAGGCGATCTCCGGCTGGCGCAGGCTGCTCTGGATCGGTCACTCAATGGGCGGACAGCTCCTCTACGCTGCCCTCTCCGGCAACACCGACTCCATCGCTGCTGGCATCAGCCTGTGTGCTCCGGTGCGGTTCGATCCTCCAAAGAGCCACGCCCGAATGGCTGCCATCGCCGCGAGCCTCGTGCCTGCCGGCTGGAGCCTGCCCGCGCGAAGCCTGCACCGCGCGCTGACCCCGCTGACCGGCGAGGCCCTGTGGGGCAGCCTGGGCCGGGAGGTCGAGGGCACCGTCGCGAGGGGCATGATGATTCATGGTGTCGAGGACATCGCCGGGGGCCTGCTCAAGCAGATCGGCCGCTGGATTGCCTCCGGCTCCCTCTGCGACCGAGACGACCGGCTCGACTACATCGAGGCCATGCGTGGCACCGACGTCCCGGTGATGGTGGTCGCCTCTCAAGGCGACAGGCTCTGCTCCGTCTCCGCCGCACGTCCGGCGTTTGAGGTCCTATCCCCGGAGCGTCGGTCCTGGCTGACCCTCGGTGAGCGCTGGGGACATCTCGATCCCCTCATCGGCGAGCGGGCCTCCAGCGAGCTTCACCCCAGGCTTATCGGGTGGCTGAGCCGGTGGCGCAGTCGGTGCTGGACGGAGGATCACCTCCCCGGAGCCCAGGTTGGTGGATAGAGGATACTCATTGCCCGCCTGAACGGGCTGGAGGATTCTCATGGCGAAGACAAAGAGCACCCGACTGCTGCTGTGGCTGGCAGGAATCGGAGCGCTGATCATGGTCGCGGCCACCGTGGCTGTGGTGCTGCTGCTCCAGGACGGCACGCCGGGCTTTGACGAAGAGCAGTGGCTGCACGTTCGGTTCTCGTCGATGATCTCCGATGCACCCGGCAACGAGGGCATGCTGATGGATCCTGCGGACATGCCCCCGCTGACCAGCGAGCTGTCCGCCGCCATCGTGTACGCCGCCACAGACGACTCCGTCACCGGGCTGCTCATTGAGGCCACCCCGATCGGGATCGGCTGGGCGGGCACCCAGGAGATTCGGGATGCTGTCCTCGAATTCAAGGACTCCGGCAAGCCCTGCATCGTCTGGGCCGACCAGTACACCAACATGGAGTACTACCTCGCGACGGCCTGCGACGACATTCGCATCGCACCGGCGGGCATCACCCTGGTCAATGGCCTCGCCATGACCCACTCCTACTACGCCGACACCCTCGCAGAGCTTGGGGTCAGCGCCAACTTCGAGCACGTCGGCGACTTCAAGAGCGCGGTGGAGCCCTACGAGCGAACCGGCCCCTCTGAGGCCGCCTCCGAGGCCACCGACGCCCTGCTCGACTCGCTCTACAGCCAGTTCCTTCGCGGCATCGCTGAGGGGCGCGGCATGACCACCGAGCAGGCCGCCGCCCTCATCGACAGCCCCCCGATGAACCCCAAGGACTCCCTGACCCGGGGCATGGTCGACTCACTGGTCTACCGGGATGAGGTCCTCGACGAGGTCGGAGAGGAGCGCCGCAAGATGAGCGACTACCTCCGCCAGCTCCGTCAGGACTGGAAGCGCGGCGAGCAGACCATCGCAGTCATCTACGCCGAGGGCGCGATCATCGGCGGCGAGAGCGGCTCCCAGATGTTCGGCGGCAGCTACATCGGCGACCGCACCGTCTCCAGCCAGCTGCGCCAGGTCCGTGAAGATGAAGAAGTCTCCGCAGTGGTCCTGAGGGTCAACTCCCCTGGCGGCTCCGGCTCGGCATCGGACACCATCTGGCGCGAGGTCGCCCTGACCCGCGAGGTCAAGCCGGTGGTCATCTCGATGGGCGACTACGCCGCGAGCGGTGGGTACTACATCGCGATGGGCGCCAACCACATCTTCGCTGAGCCCGGCACACTGACCGGCTCCATCGGGGTGTTCGGCGGCAAGATGAACCTCTCGGGCTTCTACGAGGAGTGGCTGAAGATGTCTCACCACACCTACAAGCGCGGCGAGCAGGCCACCCTCTTCTCCTCAATGTCAGACTTCAACGACAGCGAGCGCGAGGTCTTCCGCTCCTTCCTCCAAGGCTTCTACACCACCTTCGTCACCAAGGCCGCTGAGGGCCGTGACATGAGCTACGACGCCCTCCACGAGGTCGCACAGGGCCGGGTCTGGACCGGCGAGCAGGCGCTGGAGCTTGGGCTCATCGACGAGCTCGGCAGCACCAACGATGCGATCAGCTACGCCGCAGAGCTGGCCGGTACCACCGACTACGCCATCCTCCGCATCCCGGAGCGCAAGGGCTTCCTTGAGCAGCTCCTCGACGAGATGGCCGATCCGGAGACCTCCGCCAGCATTGCTGCGGAGCTTCCTGAGGGCATCCGGGCTGGGCTGTCCACCGCTGCGACGATGGAGGCTGTGCTGGGGGCTGGTGGTCCGGTGGTGATGCTGCCGGGGACGATTGAGATTCGCTGAGAACCACTCGGCGCCCTGAGGTCTGCAGGACGGGTCGCCGAGTGAGCCGACGTGCGATGACCTGCGGGTGTCATGCTGGGGGTCACAGGGGAGCGGCGACTGAAGTGAGCCGACGTAAGGCGGCCGCGTAGCGGGCACTCAACGCAAGGAGTGCAGCCCCCTCGAACGAGCCCCATAAGCAGGCCAAAGGCCGGCGTTGGTGCGGAGTGGCCAGAAAAAAGCATGGCGCCGACGATGGCGAACCTCAACCATCCGGTGAGAGAGCACCCGCCGTCATCCCATCGCCACGAGGCTGAGAAGACCGAAGGGCGAGCAGGACAGGGCAGGCAACATCTAGAGCAGAGATGGGCGAATCCTTGAAGTGAGGCGCTACTGCCAACGCCGTCTCCATCCCTGGGCTGCCGCGCCAGCCGCTCACTGACGTTCGGCGTGGACGCACGCCGGGTGGTTACCGTGCCGCGCCAGCCGCCCACTGGCGTTCGGATGTGGACGCGTGCTCGTTGGCTACCGTGCCGCGCCAGCCGCCCACTGACGTTCGGGCGTGGACACGTGCCCGTAGACCGGATGAATATCCGGTCTACCCCTCACACAGCAGCGCAAAGTCATCCGTGCAGACGTCCGCAAACCGAAGCTTACCAGCCATGATCGTCGACAGCGCGGTGTTGACGTTCTCAAAGGTGTCAGTGTCTGCGACCACCATCCCGGCGACGCCGACGATGTAGTAGCTCTCCGCGGCGAATGCCTTGGCGGGGATCTCGATGATGAGGGTGTCGTCGGTGTCTTCAGACTCCCCGAACCCGATGCCACCGGGGTGGGTCATGTCGTAGAGGGCGGAGATGTCCTGCGGCTCGTTGGACCAGGTGATCTCGCCGGTCTCCACGTCCATGACCACGGCCAGGGCCGCATCGAAGCCCTGCCCGGAGAGGTCCACCGCCATCGGGGTGCCCGAGGTGTGCGCCGGGTCGATGTCGAGGCTGGGGGCTGGGGGCGCATCGACGGAGAGACTGCGAGCGGCGTCGTTGTAGTTTGATGTGAGGCTGATCTCCTCGCCAGAGACATACTCCAGCCCGTCATCCGCGCTCAGCTCGTACTTTCCACCGCCGCCATCCACCATCGGCAGGGTTCCGCCGTTTCCGGGGGACAACAGCATCAGCGCAGCACCCTCAATCGGTGCTTCCTCGATCTCGTTGATCTGGCCGGCATCGGCGAGAAACGCAGTGAAGCGGGCGCCGGAGAACGCGGTATCAGAGAGGTCGACGTCATCGGGCTGCTCGACCCCGAGGTAGATGCCCTCGACGACGAAGCTCTCGGTGATGCCCTCCACAGTGTCCTGGATCTCACCGAGCTTTCCGCAGCCGCTCAGGGCTAGCGCTCCGAGTAGAAGTGCAGGCTTGTTGATCATTATGGTCTCCTTCCATCTGTTTCTGTCACGTCATCACATCGTCTACAGACACCGTTACTTAAGGCCCCGATGAGCACAAGCATTCCGATCCTGCTCTGCCTGCAGGGCTGGTCCCACGCACAGGCTGCCGCAAGCTGTGGGGACCTGGCAGCGTTGTGGCATGGCAGGAGGGTGAGATGATCGCAGGATGGCTGGCCGGTCTCGGCACTGCAGGAGCACAGATGCCCGATGACATTGCCGCAGAGGTGATCCTCGATGCGCCCCAGATCCGCGTCGGAGAGCCGGTGTTCTTCACCTTCCGGGTTCACAATCGGGGGGATGAGTCACTGTGGCGGGTGGTCGGCGGTGACTACCGAAACGCCCTGGGCCGCGCGAACAGCTACCAGTGCGTGCTCCAGTCGGCCTCAGGCACCGCGCGTGCCGTGCCCGACGCAGGCTTCGACATGGGGGTGAGGCGCTGGTGTCGTGATCGTGGTCGGTGGTCTCTGGCGACGAGATCACCACCACGGAGACCAAGGGCATCGAGCTGAACCTCAGCGAGGGCATCTCGGCGATCACCCTGAAGGTTGAAAGCGAAGACGGCCGCGAAGGCTCTGACATCATCGGGCTCTCCATGCTGCCTGTTGTCTTCGATGGGGAGGAGATCGACTCGAGCGGTCTGTCTAAGGTGACCATCCCTGGCCTCAACAGCTGCGATGCGATCCCGGTGGTCAGCGTGGGCGGCTGCCTGACCGGTCCCTTCGCGATGTTCTTCGAGCTGGTGCTGGGCAGCACCTCAGAGGCGATCACCTCCACCCAGCTCGACGCCCACGCCACCTGGCAGCTCGGGGCGGGCATCATCGGGGTCGCGCCGGGCACCGATCCGTCGGAGCATGGGCCGGGCACCAGCTACACACCCCCGCCCGTTGGCGGCGAGCACTTCACCTTCTTCTTTGATGCGCCCTACAACGAGACCAGCATCATCTCCACCGGTCACCATGACCTGCAGTCGGAGCAGCTTGCCTTCACCGGTCACGACATCACGGTGACCTGCAACCAGAACGGCAAGGTCGTCGCCATCGCACACCAGGGACGGTGACCGCTGCGGGCTCTACTCCGACTTCCGGCACCAGTCACCGGGCCGGACAGTATCCGGCCCGACTGGTGCGCTTTTGTCTGAGAAAGGGGTTTCACCCTCAAACCCCCCGCTACGCGCTGACATCCTCTCACACAGACTGTCCGCCAGAAGGGGGCGACATGACGGGTGCCCGATTGCTCTGTGCTCGGTATCGTTGGTCAGCGCGTGAAGCCTTTGAGGAGGACTGGAGGTCCAAGATGCGATGTGTGATGTTGCTGAGTCTGCTGGCAGGGTGCATACCCGATGTAGGGCTCACTCCGTTCTGCGAGGACAAGAGTTGGTTCTTTGACGAAGACCATGACGGGTTCGGAGATGAGTCGAAGGGTGAGATGAGCGATAAGGATTG
>JBLHNG010000199.1:0-11214 GCA_047621685.1 Myxococcota bacterium
TCGATTTCATCGCGACTTACAGCATACCGCCAGCCTATCGCACCCCCACGGTTAGAGCCTTTCCATGACCCCGGCTGACTCGCTGCTCCGTGACGCGCGCATGTACCTGTCTCGGAAGCTCAACCGCTCCCTGGCGCCCCCGGATCGGGTCAGCATCAACGTCACCCTGCGCTGCAACCTGACGTGCACCATGTGCACCACCTGCTACGACGCCCCGGAGCTTTCCTGCGAGGAGATCAAGGGGATCATCGACCAGACCGCGGCGTGGGGGGTCGAGGTGTTCAACCCGCTGGGCGGCGAGCCGTTCATGCGCGGCGACATCGAGGAGATCCTCGCCTACGCCGTGCGCCGGGGGTTCTACGTCACGGTCACCACCAACGGCACCCTGATCACCGAGCGGCGGGCACGGGCCATCGCCGCGATCCCCAGCGACCGGCTGCACTTCAACCTCTCGCTGGACGGTGACGAGGCCGCCAGCGATCTCGTCCGGGGGGCTGGGATGTGGCGCCGGGCGATCGAGGGCTACCAGCGCATCCGGGCGGCAGATGCCGAGGCGGGCAACTCCCGGCGCAAGATCCTCTCCAACACCATCCTCCACGCCGCCAACCTCGACCGCTTCGAGGCCATCCTCGACGAGCAGGCCGCGCTTGGATTTGATGGAGTGCAGATCCTCAACCTGTTCCGCGCTGGCCCAGATGCCCCAAAGGAAGCCGCTGCGCTGTGGTTTCGTCCCCGGCACATGGAGACCCTCTCCGCACTGGCTCAGGCCCTGGCCCGTCGCGCCGAGCAGCAGTCCTCCGTCGGCTACCGCATCCAGAACCCACCCGCCGACCTGCGGCAGATCCCCGACTACTACCGCGACGACCTCACCCCCCTGGAGGCACCGTGCTGGGCGGGCTGGAAGGAGCTGTACATCAACGCCGATGGCGCGGCGATCATGTGTGACGGCAAGCTCGACTTCCTCGCCGGTTCGTTTGGCAGCATCCGGGAGCAGACCCTCCAGCAGCTCTGGCGCTCCCCCGCACTCCAGGCCCGCCGGGCGGTGGTCAAGACCTGCACCACCCCCTGCGTGCAGAACTGCTACCTGCGTCGGGACAGCGACTCTGGACGTGCCCTGGTCGCCACTGCAGCCTCAATGACCGCCCGTCGGGCCAAGCGGCGGATCGCCTCCATGCTGCCCAGCGTCGAGGTGCTGCCCGATGCGATCCTGCGGCTGGAGCTGACCGATGTGCCCACCACCGGTCCCCGCTGGCAGACCCTCACCGCGTCCGTCCCCGAGCCGGCCACCCCACAGAGCTGGACCCGGCTGCGGGATCGGGGCTACCTGGACTTCGGGCGTGGGTTCATGGGCTTCGAGGTGGTGCGCTCGGTGATGGCCGACCTCCACAGCGCCCGGCTCCGGTTCGGCTGCCTCGCCCTTCGATGGCGGGGAGAGCCGCTGCTGCACCCGGAGCTGGAGCCGATCCTCGACTTCCTGCTCGCCGAGAAGGCTGACGGACGGTTCGAGCGGCTGCGCATCGAGACCGACGGCACCTTCCTCACCCCATCCATCGCCAACAAGCCCGGCATCGAGTGGGTGGTGGACCTGTCTGGTGCGAGCGTGGATCTGCTGGCGAATGCGGAGCGGGTTGTGCTGAAGGTCATCGCTGCCGACAGCGTGGATCCGGCCGCCCTGTGTGCGCGGTTCCCCAACTTCACCCCGGCTGCCGGTCGCTTCCCCACCTCGGTCGCCCGGGTGCTGTGGTTTGCCCGCAGTGACCACGATCACTACCTCGACAACGCTGAGGCCCGCACGCAGCTCGCTCGGGTCGCGGCGGTGCTTGGCCTGGACGCCGAGCTTGGTGAGGAAGATCGCCCCCGACGCTGCACCGCCCCCGATCGCACCCCCACGGTGAGCTGGGACGGCAAGATCACCCTCTGCCCCCGGGATGTTCAGCTGCACAACCGGGTCGGTGAGGTCACCAGCGGACGGCTGTCGGAGGTCTGGCGCTCAGAGATCCTCACTGCGGATCGGGCTGCGGTCTCCAGACAGGGGGTGCCTGCTCGGGATCTCTGCCGGGACTGCTCGCGTCCCTGGAGTCCGAATCACTGACCAGAGCCGCCGGAGCTTCCAGGAAACTGGATGACGGTGCCACCCGTGGTCGACGGTGGAGCGGGCGGTCGGGGGCTGGCCGACTCCAACCCCAGGCGGGTGCGGAGCCGGGCGGCGCGGGATCGGGGCTCGGGATGGGTGC
This sequence comes from Myxococcota bacterium, assembly GCA_047621685.1. GTDB lineage: Bacteria > Myxococcota_A > UBA796 > UBA796 > UBA796 > JAQXDW01. The sequence continues at coordinate 2,235 of JBLHNG010000199.1, forward strand.
CGAACAGTCCGCTGGACGGAGCATCCTGGGCGAGGTGCTCCAGCAACCGCACGAGGCCCGAGGGGTCGTAGCCGGCGGACTTCATAAGCCCGATGGCGGTCTCGTCCGCTTCCAGCTCGTGGCTGCGGGAGAAGCCCCGGGAGACCACGGTGGCGGCGGCATTCTGAAGGAGCTGTCGGACGATGCTGCCGCCGATGATGCCGAGCATGAACCGGGCGGTCGCCGCCCACTGCACCCGGGTGAGGTAGTGGTCGTGGACGAGGTGCCCCAGCTCATGGGCGATCACCCCGGCGAGCATGTCCTCGTCTTCTCCGGTCTCTTCCAGCAGCCCCTCCCAGATGTAGATCCGACCATTGGGAAGGGCGACAGCGTTCTTGACCGGGCCGGAGAGCACCCGGAAGCTCGCCTGGATCTTCTGATCTCCCACCAGCCGCGCGCCCATGGCGTCCAGCCGCGCATCCTGGCGACCTTCGCCGAACTGACTGGTGAGCATCTTCTGACTGCGGCGCCCCTCGGTCCGCTTCAGCAGCCCAGGCCATGCAATCGCCAGCAGGAGACGGAGCATCGGCAGCGCGACGAAGATGAGGACGAAGAGTTGAGCCACACCGGTTGCCTATCAGGGTCGATGAAGACCGGGGGGAAGATCGCGGATGCGCTTCGCCCAGCGCAGCGCGCCGATGGCGAACACCGCTCGACGGGTGGCGACATGCTTCAGCTCCAGCCGCTCGCCCGGTCCCGACAACCAGACCGTGTGCTCACCGACGGTGTCGCCGAGTCGGAGGCTGTGCTGCTCGGGCTGCTCACCACCGGCCTCGACCACCGCGCGGGCCAGCCGCCTGGAGGTGCCACTGGGGGCATCCTTCTTCTGGTTGTGGTGGGCCTCCACGATCTCGACCTCCCAGTCTTCTGGCATCGCGGCGACCGCAGCCCGGATGAGATCGATGAGCATGGGCACACCGGCGGAGAAGTTCGGCACGATGGCGACCGCAGTGCCCTGGGCGTACTCCGCCAGCGCGGCTTCGGGGAGGTCGCCGGTGGTGCCAATGACGAGTGGCTGCCCAGAGAGTCGGGGCAGCAGCACCGCGAGCCCGGCGGCGGAGGTGACGTCGATGACCACGTCGCACTCCGGCACAGCCTCGCCGCGACCAATGGCGACTGCGGAATTCCCGGCCTCTTCCATGATCAGCCGGCCCAGTCGCCCGCTCGCACCGTGGACCGCAATCCGCATCAGGACAGCCCGGCGATCAGTGCCGGTGCTGGGGCCTCTCCTGGAGCGAGGGGGAGGCGGACCTCGTTCTCACACAGCCCCATCGCCGCCATCGCGGCCTTGACCGGGACGGGGTTGGAGCTGGAGAACAGGTATCGGACTACCGGCATCAGTCGGTCGGACAGTCCGCGCAGGGTGGCGACATCGCCACTGCTTGCCGCTTCGTACCAGGCGACGGTCTGGGCGGGAGCGGGGTTGGACACCACCGAGATGACCCCATGGCCGCCCATCGCGGTCAGCGGGGCGAAGGTGAAGTCGTCGCCGGAGAGGATGGAGACCTCGGTGTCCGACAGGCGCTGGAGGATGTCGATGCCCAGCGCGACGTCGCCGGTGGCTTCCTTGAGCGCGACCACCCCGGGGGTCCGACAGAGGGCCTCAAGCTGGCTGGCCGGCAGTCGCTGACCGGTGCGACCAGGCACATGGTAGAGGACCACCGGCAGTCCAGGAGCGCAGGCCGCCTGGACGTGCGCGGCGAGCCCAGCGGGGTTGGGCTTGTTGTAGTAGGGGAACACAACCAGCGCGGCGTCCGCCCCAAGATCCCGGGCCTCCTCGATGGCGGCGACGGTCTTGGCGGTGGAGTTCGAGCCACAGCCCGCAATGACCGGCACGCTTCCCGCCGACGCAGCGACTGCGGTGCGAATGCAGCCGGACCACTCCGCGTGACTCAGGGTCGGGGTCTCGCCGGTGGTGCCGCAGGGGACGAGCCCATGCACGCCCGCGGCAAGCTGCCGGTCGCAGTGGAGCCGGTAGGTGTCGAGGTCGACCTCGCCGCCCTTAAACGGCGTGATCAGAGCGGTGTAGACGCCACGGAGCTTCATAAAGAATCCTAAAACTCGACGGTGCCGAGGATCTGTGCGCCGATTGCCGGGCTGTCGAACTCGCCGCCCAGCTCATCGTCGGTGTAGTTGCTGAAGTAGGCGCCGGGCAGGAACACACCGACCGTGCCATCAAACACGAAGTGCTCGAAGGGGCGGTAGACGACCCGGGCGTCGATCTCAGAGCCGTAGCCCTTGTCGTCGGACTCGTCATCGGGCAGCGCGGCGGCCTGGGCAAAGAAGTAGCTGACGTCCACGGTCAGCTCGTCGGAGATGACGTAGCCGACCCGAGGGCGCACATAGAGGGCGTTGCTCACGGCATAGCCAGTGCGCGCGGCGTCGGTGTCCCGTCCGGCATTGCTGTCGTTGGAGACGGTCGGGGTCAGCGTCGGCATCGGCTCCTCGAACAGGAAGAGCGTCTGGTTGAAGTCCCGATCGAAGGTGAACGTCTTGAAGTTGTCGTCCGTGGTGTCCTTGTCGCCGGTCGCGAGACCCGCGCCGAGCCCGAGCCGGATGCGATCGAGGGTGTAGCTGGCGTCGAGCATCGCACCGAAGGCGTTGATCGAGGCGTCGTTGACCCCGTCTCCGAGGTCTCCCCGGCCGATCTGCGCGACGAACTCGGTCTCGATGTTCAGCGGTCCGGCGGTGGCGGCACCCCAGAAGTCCAGGGTGTACATCCCGAACGTCTCGCCGTCGTAGTTGTACCGACGGTAGATGTTGTAGATGCCCGCGCCAGCCTGCTCGGTCTTGTACAGCACCGATCCGGTCACGCTCCAGATGTCATCGCCGGCGTTGACGAACTGCTCAGCGTTGCTCTCCAGGCCACCCTGGAGGTAGACCTGCCCGGCCCGACCAGTGAACTGAATGCGGTCCACCGTGTCGCCGAACTCCGAGTTCGTAGCGTTTCCGGCGTTGAGCAGCATGCCGCTGCCCCACTCCACCGGCATCCGACCGAACCGAAGCTGCCCATACTCAGTGTGGACCTCCGCGAAGGCTCGGGTGACCCGGATGTTCTGCAGCGTGCTGCCGCCCTCGTCGGTGGTCGGAGGCTGAACCGCGCCGGTGAGGATGATTGGATCATCGCCCAGGGCCGGGTCGGAGAACTGGATTGCCTCGTCGCCCCACAGGGTGTACGGCAGCAGATCGAGCTGAGTAAACAGGCCGACCTTGTCTGACATCAGCCAGCCGGGCTGGAGCCGCAGTCGGTGATCTATGAGGGCGGCTGCGCCCTCTGCGTTGGTGTTGGTGGACGAGAGGGAGAGCGAATTGAAATATTGCCCCCGTGCTCTGTAGTGGCCATCCCATACCACCTCTGCCGAGGAGGCAGAGAGGGGGGCAATCAGCAAGGCCAGTGCAATAAATCGAGATCTCAAGGTCGCGCCTCTTGAGTGAAAACGAGTCGCGGGGTGCGCTCGGAGGTGGGCATGACTAGCACGACCCCTTTTGTGCCGTCAACCTTCCCCGGGTTGACGGATCATTGACATCGGTGGCAGGGTCGTCTTGATGCTGGCCTTTATGAAGCTGCTGTGGCGGCACTGGAAGAGGGTTGTCCACGGAATCAACGGGGCGATCAGCTTCACCCTTATGAGCGTGGCCTATATCCTTGGGCTCGGTCCCGTCGCGGTTTACTTCAAGATCACCCGCGCGGATCTGCTGGACCGGGGTCTGGCGGAGGAGCTGGAGAGCTACTGGCAGGAGCTCCCGCCAGATGAAGACGACGTGATTCGCGTGCAGCGACCCTGGTAGGAGTCCCGCAGCGATGAGCAGGGGTCAACAACCCCCGATCCGATGAGATGCTGCGTCTGTGGTGCTCTAAGCGCCGACCGTTCCTAAATGACGGTGTAGATGAACGGCAGCACCGGCGAGCTCTCGGCGAACAGGATGAATGCCACCATCAGCGCCAGGACCAGGACGATCGGGGTCATCCACCACGCCTTGTTGTGGACGATAAAGTCCGCAAATTCGCGGGTGATGCTCTGGCGGGCGTTGGGGATGCTGCTCTCGGACATGTCTGGCTCCGGTCGTGGCACACACGGTATCAGAAATTTCGGTCCCGATCACCGGATCTTGAGGCTTCGCCTGAGCAGTGGGACGGGGCGACCGCCGTCAGTCCAGTCGATCACCACCGCACCGGGTGTCGGCTCGGTGAGGACCTCGACCTCCAGACCGTCCCGTCGGAGGTAGGGAGAGAGGTGGTGGATCCAGCCGTGGGTGGTCTGCACGGTGCAGGGAATCTCCGGCGCGTCCAGGACCACGACCCTCGAAGCGCCGCGCAGTCGAGCCGCCTCAGAGACCTCACGGAGACCAAAGTCGTCGGAGACCGGAGGGCGCAGCCAGCGCTGGAGGCAGCCCTCATCGACCTCACCGGGCAGCGGCACCTCTGGCAGAGTCACCAGGGACGCCATCGCGACCCAGCCTCCAGCGAGCCCGAGCAGCGCCCCCGTCCGCAGCCGGGTGGTTGCGACCCCGCCAGCCCAGACCATCAGCAGCGGCAGCAGCGGGACGAGCAGGCGAGGGTACTTCCGCGGCACGCCGATCAGCAGCAGCAGCGACAGCCCGATCCACAGCCCGATGGTCCAGCGCGACCGGGACTCGGCGGACCACAGGCCGAGCAGCACCGCGACCGCAAGGATCGGCCCAAGCTCGGTGGTGAGGCCGACGAGGGGGTAGTAGCTGAGCGTCGCCAGCCAGCCGGGATCGGCGGTCTCGAGTGACTGTGCCCCGTAGCGGGCCTGGTCGGCGAGGTGGGTGAAGTACCAGGGGCCGGCGAGGGTTGCGGACACCGCCACGGTTGCTGCGGCGTGGATGCGGAGCCGCCACAGGGCCCACAGCGCCATCGGCAGGGCATAGAGTACAAAGGTCTGCTTCACGAGGCAGCCTGCCCCCAGGGCCAACCCCAGGACCGCAGCCCGCTTCCAGCTCGGTGAGTCCGCGGCCCACAGCGCGGCGAGCGCGGCGAGGCTGACTGCGGCGATGAGCATGCCCTCCGGCATGAAGTGCCGCGACAGCCCGCAGACACCCGGGATCAGCAGGACGAGTGCGACGACGGGCAGCGCGGGACGGGACAGTCGGCGGGCGATCATCCCGCAGGCCGCCGCGCTGAGCAGGGGCCACAGGAGGTTGATCGAGCGCACCGCGACTGCACCGGGCTGCCCGTCGAAGAGCGCCCACCAGGCAGCGATCGCGGCGGGGTACAGCGGCGGGTACTCCCCGAGGTCCCCGGCGAGGGCGGTGGCGAGGAAGCTCAGCAGCCCGTCGTCCCTCAGGATGCCCACCAGCAGCTCAGCGGCACCGACGTGTCCCTCCTCGTCGCCGTCGCGGATCAGCCGGTCCACCGACAGCCACGCCAGGGAGCCGGTCAGCCATGCTGCAATCGCGAGGCGCGGAATCAGACCTGGCCCATCTTCAGGAAGATCAGCAGCCCGATGAGCCAGAGGATCACCAGCCCGCCCCGGGCCTGAGGACGGCGGAGGGTGGTCGCTGCCACGGCGAGGATCGGTCCGCTGAAGCCGACGAGGGGCAGGAAGTAGTGGGTCGGGTGGTGGTCGATGGTGCAGAGGAAGAGGCTGTAGAGCCCGATGCTGACCAGCAGGAAGCGCAGCGCCCGGCGCTCGGGGGTGGGCGCACCGATCACCATCGGCAGGGCCAGCAGCAGCGCGCCGCCGGTGTAGCGAATCCAGGTGGCGTAGAAGCCGGGGATCCGGCCGAGCAGCTCGCCGATGCTGTACTCGCCATGCCAGTGCTCAGGGAAGGTCTCGAAGTAGAGGACGAAGGCGAGGTCCTCGGCGTCTCCGGTCGTCACCGCGATGAAAGCAGCCAGTCCGCCGAGGGCGGCGAGGCCCCACAGGATGCCGATGCGCTTTGCGGTGGACTCGCCCTGAACCCACCACCACACCCCGGCGAGGATGGAGGCGGTGATCACCCCGGGCCAGCGGAGCATCCCAGCGATCATGCCCATCGCGGCGAACCCGGCGGTGCGTCCGGCGGCCAGGGAGACCGCCACACCGAGCAGGGCGGCGGCGAACAGGCTGTCGGGGAAGTTGGTGCTGCCCGGCTCGATCATCAGCAGGCCGTGGCTGGCGACCATGCCGGCGGGGATGAGGGTGGCGAGCAGGGGCGCGCCGGGAGCGAGCAGGCTGATGAGGCGCACCGACGTGGCCCCCACCAGGACCAGCACCCACAGAAACAGCGCGTTGGCGCCGGGCAGGTCGGGCTGGACGAGCAGCACGGAGGTGGCCAGCAGCGGAGACCACCCCGGCGGCTGGTTCCAGGTGAACCTGCGGGAGTCGAGGATTTCCTCCGCCCAGACCTGGTTCTCGACCTGGTTGAGCAGCTGGTAGTAGTGCACGTACCGCAGCGTGCCCGCGGCGTGCATCGACCAGACCGCGTCGGTGCCGGGGAACAGGTAGACGCTGTCGCCCTCGACCTCAAGCGCCATCGCCTGACCCGGCTCCAGCTCCACATGGGTCGAGATCGCCGCCACGCCCCGGGTGAGGTAGCGGCGGACCGGCCCCTCGTCGGCCTCCTCCGTCATGGCGGCTTCGACGACCGCGGTCTTGTCGCCGATGGTGATCCGGCTGCCGATGGGACCCCGAACTGCGACAACGAGCCGGCCCCGGACCCGCTCCTCGGCGACCAGGGTGGGGGCGGTCTGGTTGGGCTCTGGCACGAGGTGCAGCGCGCCGGACTCTGGCCAGCCGACCTGCTCGGTAGACGCCCAGCCCATGCCTGGCCGCAGCTCAAGGGGCTGGTGACCCTCGTTGTCTGCGCCCTTGAGGTACCAGTGACCGTCGAGGGGACGGGCGAGGTCAGCCCCCTTCCAGGCGATGAGCCCGACGAGCACCGCGAGCACCGCGAGGCTGCCGACCAGCTCCCGCTTCGGTATGGAGCGGACCAGCATGTGCCGCCGCCCGGCGATGAGCCCCAGCACTGCCCAGCCCGCCGACATTCCGATGAGCGCCAGCTCAGCATCCTCGCCGCGCAGCCCGACCTCTCGGATGATGGCGATGTCGATCCAGGCCAGGGCCATGCCGATCCAGGCGGCGTCGATGAGGCGCATCAGCTCGGTCGCGCGGCCCGCGCGGTTCAGCCAGCATGCCAGCCCGTAGCCCGGACCCCACAGCACGCTGGGCAGACCGATGAGCCCGATCACCCACCACGGAAGTCCGGCGGTGACCGAGGCCGCGGTCGCGACCAGGCCGGCGATCACGAGGATGGGGATGGCGTAGTTCATGGGGTCACGATCAGGTAGGGGATGGTCACCTCGTCGCGCCACTCCCGATCCGCGATGGCGAGGACGAGGGCAGGCGCATCATCGGCGGCGAGCAGGGTGTGGGCAATGCCAGCCTCGACCCGGGCGCGGATGCCCTCCAGGCGGATCACCGCGCGCTCTCTGGTGGTTGGGTCCTCTACGATCAGGATCGCGACCCCCTGGAGCGGCACAAACCACTCCCCGCCGTGCTGGTGGTAGTGGTGGCCCCGGGGGTGTCCGGGGCGCAGCTCGACGGTGTAGACCTCGCCAGACACCGGGCCGGGCCAGGCCTTGACCAGCGCGCCCCGGTGATCGCGGTGGGTCACGACGGGCTCAGTCTGGATGCGCACGGTGCCACTCCAGGGTCGCAGTGAGGCTGTCAGGCAGCGGGGGGTGGGGCAGGGGACCGAGCAGGTCGGTGGTCAGGCTGTGATCGCCGAAGAACGTCTCCGGCTCACCCGCCCGACGGGGACGCGCGCCGAACCGCAGCAGCGACCGATCCGCCTTGGCGAGGTCCGCGATCATCTCACACACCGCCCGCACGCTCAGCCGGTGGCCCCCGCCGAGGTTGAGGATGCGCCCCACCGCGTCGGGGTGTCCAGCGGCGGCGATGATGCCGGTCGCGATGGCATATACGTCATTCCACTCCCGCACCTGCGCGCCGTCGGTGAGATCGAGGGGCGTGGCCGTCACGACCGCTCGGCAGACCAGGGAGAGGACGCTGCTGGTGTCTCGGGGGCCAAACGCCCGGAACGGACGCACAACTCCAGCCTGCAGCCCGCCGGTGCGCGCCATCGTCATCACCCAGTGGGTCGCGGCAGACTTCAGGGCGGCGTAGGGCGACAGCGGGGCCGGGCACAGCGACGGGGACAGCGGCGGGGGCTGATCGCCATACTCCGCACAGGTCCCCACATGCAGCAGGCGGGCGCCGTGCTTCAGGCACCCTGCCGCGATGGCAGCGGTGGCGTCGAGGATCCCGGCGCGCATCAGCGGGTAGAGGTGCGGCTGACGGCCGAGGTGGATGGGGCTGGCGAGGTGAATGACGGTGTCGGGTCGCACCCGGTCCAGCAGCTCGGTGGCGTCTTCGGGGAAGTGGGCGGGGTGGGCGATGACGTCTGCGGGAGGAAGCCGGGAGCGGTAGCTGCCATGGACCTCTGCTTCGGACTCCAGAAGCAGCTCACAGACCGCCTGTCCGATAAACCCGGAGGCGCCCGTCACCAGGACCCGACGACCCAGCCAGTGCGTCATGGGCTGACACGAAGAGTCAGCGGGGGCTGTCGAAGACAGGAGGGGGGTAACCCCCAAAAAAGGCTGGGACTGAGTGGGGGAAAGCAGGAAGCCCTGAAGGGGCTCATGATTTCTGCCGAGCGGTAGTAGCCTCTGTCCATCGCATGAGGCGCCACAATACCGCATTCGGCGTTAGGGGCTGTTGATGAACGGCTTCCTGCTCGCGCTGCTGCTTGGCTCTGGGTGTCGCCCGGGCATGGAGCTTGAGGCCACCGTCAGCGAGCAGATTCCCACCGTAGTCACCGCTCGCTGGACCACCCCGGAGCCGACCGACTCCCACATCGTGTACGGCCCCACTGAGGCCCTCGGCCGGCGCTCGAAGACCTCCACCGGTACGGAGCATGAGGCGGTCCTGATCGG
>JBLHNG010000200.1:0-11195 GCA_047621685.1 Myxococcota bacterium
GACAGCGTGGCGTATGGACTGGCCTACGCCCACTTCCGAGTGGGCGACATCCCCGGAGCCGAGGCGATGCTCGGGGGCATCTCCGACCCGGACCTGTTCCAGAAGGCTGCCGCGCTGCGGGAGGCCATGGACCGCTGCGATGAAAACCCCGAGGGGTGCATATGAGCCCGCTGCTTCTCTGCGCGCTGGCTGAAGCCGGCACCGTCAGTGGGCTCATCTTCGATGCGGCAGGGCAGCCGGTCTCCGGGGTGACCGTCTCCAAAGATGGGACCTCTGGAGCGGTCACCGACGCTGACGGTGGCTTCCGCCTGGAGGTGGCCGAGGGCAGCGTCGCGCTCACCCTGACCGCAGCCGACCGCGCCGGGATCACCCTCGCGGCGGTCAGCGTGGTCGACGGCGAGATCACCGAGCTGCTCATCACGCTGGGCGACGGCACCCCCCAGGTCGTCGTCGAGGAGCCCTCCACCAGCACCGGGGTGGTCTCCGACGAGGTGGTCACCGGCACGCTGGGCGGGATCATCACCGCCGAAGACGGCAGGCCCCTCGGCGGCGCCCGGGTGTTCGTTCGCGGCCAGATCGTCGAGGCCCGGAGCGAAGAAGATGGTCGGTTCTCCCTGACCGTGCCCGCCGGAGTCCACGAGATCTCGGTGCTGCGCAGCGGCTACTCGACCCGCTCCGTCACCGACATCGACGTGCCTGGAGACGGCGCGGCAGATGTGGCCGTCGCGATGGTGCAGGCCGGGGTGCGGGTCGAGGCGTTTGTGGTCCTGATGCCACGGACCTCCGGCGGGACCGCCACCCTGATGGCCGAACGTCAGAGCACCTCCGACATGGTCGACACCCTCTCCGCGGAGGAGATGAGCCGACGGGGGGACTCCTCGGCAGCCTCGGCGCTCAAGCGGGTCACCGGCCTCACCGTGGTCGGCGGCAAGTATGTCTACGTCCGCGGCCTCGGCGAGCGGTACTCCTCCACCCTGCTCAACGGCTCCACTCTCCCAAGCCCCGAGCCGGAGCGACGGGTGGTGCCCCTGGACCTGTTCCCCACCGCGATGCTCAGCAGCGTGGTCGTCCAGAAGACCTTCTCCCCCCAGATGCCCGCCGAGTTCGGTGGTGGTGTGGTGAGGCTGCGGACCCGTGGAGTGCCCGACGAGCCGCTGCTGTCAGCCTCGATCTCGACGAACTATGAGAACGGCAGCACGCTGCAGCAGGGCCTCACCGGACCCGACTCTGGAGGGCTGGACTGGCTGGGCTACGGCGCAGCTCACCGGGCGCTGCCCGCGGAGATCCTCGCCGCCGCGGAGGAAGAGGCCCTCGCCCAGGGCTCCACCCTCCCCAACTCCGGCGGCTACACCGCCGAGGAGCTGGAAGCGTTCGGCGAGATTATGCCCAACCGCTGGGGCCTGGAGGCAGCGACCACCCTGCCGGACCTCTCGGCCTCTCTCGTGGCCGGGCGCGGGGTGGATGTCGGGAAGGACAGCCGGATCGGCGCCCTGGCTGGACTGACCTTCGGCAATTCCTGGGACTACGAGACCTACACCACGACCTACTACGGCCTCGACGGAGCCGACCTCAAGCTGGTCAACGAGTACGACTTTCAGGACACCACCAACCAGGTCCGCATCGGCGGCATCGGGGAGCTGTCGGCGGAGCTGGGCGAGCACCACAGCATCCGAACCACCTCGCTCATCGCCCGAGACACCGAGTCCGCTGCCCGGCAGTACCAGGGGGTCAACGAAGACATCGGCGGCGAGATCCGGGTGCAGCGGCTGCGCTGGGTCGAGCGGCAGCTGCTCGTCCAGCAGGCCTCCGGCGACCACACCCTGCCCCCGCTGGCCAACCTCAACGTCGCCTGGCGCTACGCCTGGTCCCGGGCAAAGCGCCTGGAGCCGGACCGGCGGGACCTCCTGCTGGAGCCCTCCTCGGAGGGGGGCTGGGAGATGCGCACACAGGGCGGCGGCAACAACATCTTCTACAGCACCCTGGCTGACACCAACCACGACGCTGGTCTGGAGGTCTCCCTGCCGTTTGGTGCAGAGGAAGAGGACGCGCTCGGCGGCAGGATCTCGGTCGGCAGCGGCGCGATGCGTCGGGAGCGGGACGTGGAGACTCGTCGGTTCAGCTACGTGCTCAAGACCAGCGGCGGCGACGTCGATCTCTCCTTTCTCAACAACGATCCCGACCAGATCTTCAACGCCGACAGCATCGCCCCCGGCGTGCTTCAGTTCGAGGAGAACACCCAGCCCACCGACAACTACGTCGCCAACCAGGACATCAACTCGCTGTTCTTCCTCGCAGACGGCCGACTGCCCTGGCGCATGCAGTACATCGGCGGCGCCCGCCGGGAGTCCTCCGTCCAGCAGGTCGAGACCTTCCAGCTGTTCAACCCCGACCTCGTCCCCGAGCTGGCCGACCTCTCGACCACCGACTGGCTGCCCGCGCTGACCCTCACCCAGCGCCTCGACCGCCCCGACGCCGACCACCGGCTCCAGCTGCGGACCGGCTATGGCCGCACCGTCTCCCGACCCGACTTCCGAGAGCTGTCTCCGGCGGTGTTCAACGACGTGGTCGGGGGCCGGGAGGTAACCGGAAACCCGTTTCTCAAGCGTGCGTTCATCGACAGCTATGACCTGCGGCTGGAGTGGTATCCCTCCTCGGACGAGTCTCTGTCCATCGGCGGCTTCTACAAGCGCTTCACCGATCCCATCGAGACGGTCATCGTGGTCTCTGCGGTCTCCCGGGTCAGCTACGACAACGCCGAGAGCGCCGACAATGTGGGTGCGGAGCTGGAGTTTCGCAAGCGGGTGTGGCAGGAGGGGCTGCTCAGTGATGTGTACCTCACCGGCAACACCACCCTCATCCGCTCCAGGGTCAACCTCGGCGATGTCGGCGGCGCCCAGACCTCCTCGGTCCGTCCCCTCCAGGGCCAGTCCCCCTACGTCATCAACCTGCAGCTGTCCTATGAGGGGCTCGACAGCCCCTTCTCCACCAGCCTGCTGTACAACGTGTTCGGACCGCGCATCGCGGAGGTCGGCAAGAACGGCCTCCCAGACACCTACGAGCAGCCGATCCACCGGGTCGATGCGGTGGCGGCGCTGGCGATGGGCAGGGGGTGGCGGCTGTCGGTCAGCGGTCGAAACCTGCTGGGGCAGGGCTCGCAGATGACTCAGGGCGACGAGACGGTCAAGGCGGTCAGCGACGGCTGGACCGTCGGACTGGGGCTGTCCTGGAAGGCTGAGGCTCGGGAATGACCGGGAGCGGGAAGGGACCTACCCGAACCGGCTGGGCTCACCAATCCGGTAGCCGACGCCGCGGATGGTCTTGATGTAGTTGCCGGCTGGCCCGAGCTTCTTCCTCAGCCGCTGGATGTGCTTGTCAACCGTGCGGTGCGCCCCCTCAGGCGCCCGATTCCAGACCTCAGCAAACAGTATTTCTCGACTCTTAACCTGACCTTTGTGGGCGATCAAAATGCTGAGCAGGCGGAACTCCAGCACCGTCAGCGGCAGCTCCTTGTTGCCAAGCCATGCCTGATGAGCGCCCTGATCGAGCCGGATGTTGTTGAACTGGAGGTGCTTGCCGGGGAGCGCGATCTTCGCACTTCGACGCAGGAGCACACGCACTCGGAGGAGCAGCTCACGCAAGGAGAACGGCTTGACGACATAGTCGTCAGCTCCGATCTCAAAGCCAACGACCCGGTCAATCTCGTCCCCTCTCGCGGTCACCATGATGATCGGTAGCTCTCGGGTCTCCGCCGAGGAGCGGAGCTGTCGACAGACCTCCGTGCCGGGCATGTCTGGAAGACCCAGGTCGAGCAGGATCAGATCGGGCTGCGGGGACTGAGAGGTGGCCTCCAGGGCCGCAGCCCCTGTGGGCGCCAGACGAACAGAATACCCTTCACTCTGGAGAGAGTACGAGAGGGCAGCAGCGAAATCATGTTCGTCTTCAACAATGAGGATCAGGGGCTGCATTCCTTCCATCTATCGACGAGACGTGACCAGCACGTGACGTTGATGGACCAGTTCTGGCCCGCATCAGAGCGGTTTATGACGTTTGGGGACCGTCTCAGTCTCAGAGCCGGGGCACTGTGAAGTCCCCCACCCGCGAGGACATCGCCGATCACCGCTTCGCCCTGCTCCACACCCTCGACATCGGACACGCCCGCATCCTCACGGTCTACGACGACGCGCGGCAGCCAGTCAGCCTTTACCTGGCGGGACTCACCGGCGGTGCGACGGATTGATCGGGCGCACCGCTCAGGGCACCATCAGCCGCCCCCCCATGTCCTCCGCCAGCACCGCCTCCCGCCAGGCCGCGATCGGGTCAGCGGGATCGGCGTACAGGCGGGTCATCAGCGCGCGGAGCACGCTGGACGAGATGGTGGTTCAGGCGCCGAAGACCATGGAGGGCGCACCGGTCAGCGTGGGAGGCGGGAGACACCGGAACCACCTGCGCTGGGACGGAGAGCGGCTGGACGAGCGGGTAGGCAGAATAAGCAGTGTTTCTGGCCCGTGCACCCGATCCGAAGCCGTGCTGGTGGGGGTTGTCGGGTAGGACAATGGCCCCCGCTCAACGAACTCCAGTTCTGCAAGGGCTCTACGAGCTCTACGCTCTGCTCTCGCTTCTCAAGCCGGTCTAAGACTGTCCTCATACCAGCCTAAAAACAGAGCTATCGCCGCCCCTGGCAGAGGTTGTCGCGCCGCTCGATGCCAGGTGCTCCACACCGGGTGCTTACCCCTGCAATCCCGTTGTGGAGCAACCGTTGTGGAGCAATTCCAGTCCGAGGGATTCAAGGCGCAAGGCACCCACCCGCCTCCTCAACAGTCCTCACCGCTCAGTCCAGACGAAAATACAGCCCGCCAACCCGATAGCGGCTCCCCAGACGCGGTGAATCACCAGACTCCACCAGCCGCCAGGGCCGGCCAACCCGCTCGCTCAGCTCCAACCCTGCGGTCTTCCCCCACTCCAGACCGCCCCTCCCGTGCTGAAGAACCACCGCAGCACGTCCCGACGACGAAGTCGCGTCTCCAGAGGCATCAAGGCAGACCCTCGGAGTGCGACCGCGCTGGAGGCTGGCGAGAGAGACGGCCTTTGCGCTCCGCAGGCCCCGCTCGCTGCCTGCGATGGTGAGGGTCAGTCCGGGCTCAAAGCGCGCGGTGGGTCGGGCGAGCAGCAGGAGGAGCCCTGCGGTGAGCACAGCAGCGCTCCCGCTCCAGGTCAGCCAGCAGAGGAGCGCGGCACCGAGCATAGCGGTAGGATAGCCCGAGGAGGTCACTGGCGTGCTTCAGTCCGGCCAGATGCTCGGCAATTACGAGGTGATCGAGCAGATCGGTCAGGGCGGCTTTGCCTGGGTCTATCGCATGGAGCACACCGTGCTCGGCAGCCAGCATGCCCTCAAGGTCCTCCGCCCTGAGTTGGTCGCAGACAAGCAGATCCGCCACCGCTTCCTCAGCGAAGCGCGGATCACCGCCAACCTCCGCCACCCCAACATCATCCGGGCCACCGACGCCATCGCCGTTCCCGGGGTCGCGGGCATCGTGATGGACTTCATCGAGGGCGGCAGCCTGGAGCGCTACATCGCCGCGGCCTCTGCTCCAGCTCCCCCCGAGCGAATCCGAGAGGTCTTCCTGCCGGTGCTCGATGCCCTGCACTATGCCCATGCTTCGGGGATCATCCACCGGGACATCAAGCCGGCCAACATCCTCATGGAGACCCTGCCCGATGGCCGCCTCCGTCCGATGCTGGTGGACTTCGGGGTCGCTCGGGTCCGCGGAGAGCTGGCCGCCCGGCAGGCACACACCCAGGTCGGCACCCGCATTGGCACCGTCGGCTACATGAGCCCCGAGCAGCTGGAGACCGCCACTGCCGCAGATGTCCGCAGCGACATCTTCTCACTGGGGGTGACCATGTTCGAGCTGGCCACTCTCATGCCTCCGTTTCAGGGCACCACCCAGTTCGAGGTCATGACGGCGATCAGCACCGGCAGCTACACCATGCCCGAGGCGCTGCGACAGGCGGATCCGAGCCTCGCCCGGGTCATCGCCCGTGCCCTGGAGCACCGCCCGGCGGATCGGTTCTCCGACTGCGCTGAGATGGCCGATGCCCTCCGGACTCCCGCGCCGCCCCCGCCGGTGCTCTCCCGGACCCCGCCGCCGGCCCCGCTCACCGCCGTCACCCCGCCGCCGCTGCCGCCCGTCGCGCCGCCGCCGCTGCCCGAGCTTCCGCCAGACACCGACCTCCACGTCCTCACCCTGAACGCCCCTGCCCGGGGCACCTTGACCTACCGGCCGGGCTCAGTCGACGCGCAGGACATCCCGCTCTCAGGGCACGACATGATCATCGGACGCGCCCGGGAGTGCGACATCTGCCTACCCCGCGACTCCTGGGTCGCCCGACGACACTGCCGGATCTTCTTCCGGGATGGTCAGTGGTGGATCCGAGATCACGGAACCACCAACGGCACCCTCGTCGACGGCCAGCTCGTGTTCAAGCAGGCGCTCAGCGGCGGCGAGACGATAACAATTGGGCAGACCCCGTTCCGATTTGCGGTGTTAGCGCAATAAGATCCCCCCCATATCCAGAAAACGAAGGCACTTAAGGGAGCCCCCGATGCGTTGCCAGAGCTGCCACAACGACAACCCACCCGGGGTGAGCATCTGCGAGTGGTGCGGGACCGACCTCACCCCACCCAAGCGGAAGACCCAGTCCGAGCAACGCTCCAGCGGAGGCGGTAGAGACGGAGGAAGCGGCGGAGGTGCTGCGGTGGTCTCCGGGCCTGGCGAGAAGCGCCGCACCATGTACGAGCCCTCCAGACAGCCCAGCTCCCGCCCACCTGCAGACGACTTCTTCGGCAACCCGCCGCCCAGCCGTCCCCCACTGCGAGACCCCGAAGACCCGTTCGCCCAGTCCGTGCGCCCGGTCGTCCCCGCTCAGCCCGAGCCGCCGGCCAAGACACCAAACCCCCAGGATGTGCCCCGCTCCAATTGGGCCGCTGCCCCGCCGCCCATGGCTTCGAAGAACCGCACCATCATCGAGAACCCCTCCGCGCCCACCGGCAGCCAGCGTCGAATTCGCGGTGCGCTGTTCTGCTACACCGGCCCCGATGATCCTGGCAGCATCCTGCCGCTGTACGACGGCCGCAACTCGATGGGACGCAGCGAAGATCGGGACGTGACCCTCAACGACGGACGCGCCAGCGCCGAGCATGGGTTTCTGTATGTCCGACAGGATCGTCACACCTATGTCGACACCTCCAGCAACGGCAGCCGGGTCGATGGCTCCATCGTCTTTGGCGAGCAGATCGAGGTCCGCTCTGGGACCGTGCTGGAGATCGGCGGGATGCGCCTGATCCTGGTCATCATTCCCCCTGATGCCGTGAGTCAATGACGCCGACGCTCCTCGCAGGTCTCCTCCTGAGTCTGCCCGCCGCTGCGGACAGTCTCAACGCCACCCTCACCTTCGCCTCCCCAGCGGACTCGGGGAAGGGCAGCGTGCAGGTCGAGATCACCAGCCTCGGGGTCGCCGCAAGCCTCGGCAGCACCCCCACCCCGGCCCGGTTCCGTGCGGTCGTTGGTCAGGGAGACGCCCGGATCGACAGTGTCCGGCATGTCGCCAGCGGGGGCGAGAAGATCCACACGGTCCTGGCGTTTGATCGCTCCGGCTCGTTCTCCGCTTACTGGGACGACGCCTTCGACCTCGCTGAGGCAATGGCCGATGCCCTGCCTGCGGACGGCAGCCACACCGTCGAGGTGATGAGCTTCCACAGCAACCAGACCTTCCACGGCACCGCGAGCACCCCAGCGGCCCTCCGCACACTGCTCGCGGAGGTCGAGGCCATGGGCACCCTGGGCAGCGCCTCGGAGACCTCGCTGATGAGCGCGGTCAAGGATGGCGCCCGCCGCGCTGCCGAGCAGCAGCCGACCACCGGCGGTCGCCAGGTCGTTCTGTTCTCCGACGCTGGCGAAGAGGGCGCGATCTTCACCCTCGATGAGACCATCGACTCGGTCCGCGCTCAGGGCACGGTCATCCACCCCATCGTGCTCAAGCAGGTCGCGGCCCCGGGCTCCAACAAGGCGCGGGTCTTCTCGAAAGCCAACGACCGCATGAAGAAGCTGGCGGAGGCCTCTGGCGGCCAGCACATCCACGTCCAGGACCTCGCCGCAGCGAAGGTGCTGATGACCCAGCACGCCACGGTCGGACAGCGGCTGTACTGGCTGGAGCTGAGCTACTGCGCAGTCCCACAGGGCGACATCCGGTTTCAGGACACGGTGCAGATCGAGGTGCTCGAAGGCAGCACGATCCCCGCGAAGACCGCCGCCGCCCCGTTCCGCCAGCATGCCGCGGGCAGTGCCCTTCTGGCCTGCACAGACCTGCCGCCCGCTCAGCCGGTCGCCGCAACCACCGACCCCGGGCAGACCGCCACTCCGACCACCCCGACCACCCCCGGCTCACAGGTCACCTCCAACCGCAGCTGGCTGTGGCCGACGCTGATCGGCGCGCTGCTGCTCATGCTGATGCTCGGCGGGCTGATCATGCTCGTCCTGTTTGCCGGCCGCAAGAAGACGGAGCCCGCAGCGGTCACCCCGGTGCCCACTCCGCCCCTGGAGCCGCTGGCGGTCCCCACCCCGCGTGCCGACAGCGCGCTCATCCAGAATCCCCGCAGCGACGATTCGCGCAGCACCGGTGCCCCGCCCAGGAGCGATGCGCTCAGCGAGAATCCCCTCGCCCTGCCCACCCCCGTCCACAACCCACTGGAGAAGCCACCGGTCGAGACCCGGCTGCGCATCATCAGCGGCCCATCGGGGCTGGAACCGTACTACCGGGTCAGCGGGAAGGCCTTCACCATCGGCGGCGCCCAGACAGCGGATCTCTGCATCGACATCCCCCAGATCAGCAGCCACCACGCCACGATCCAGCTGTTCAAGCTCGGCGACGTCTACATCACCGACCACTCCCTCAACGGCACCTACCTCGACGGGAGGCGTCTGAAGAAGGGCGAGCGCACCAAGGTCCAGCACGGCCAGCGCATTGGCCTCAGCCAGCAGCTCATCATGGAGCTGTGGCAGCCAGACTCTGATCCGGCCCCGGCCCCGACCCCCACGGCGGAGCCAGAGCCGCTGCCGGTCAAGCGGAGCCGCCAGAAGACGGTCTACGGCCCCCTCAATACTGCCCCACCGCCAGTATCCTCCGCACCAGAGCCGCCACCCAGGCGCTCGAAGTCGAAGACCATAATTCAACCCCTCCGCAAGGATGATGAGCCGTGACCCCGCTGTACATTCATGGACTCAAGGACGTCGGTCAGCAGCGCGATCGAAACGAAGACGACTACCGCATCGAGCCCCGGGGCTCTGAGGGCTGGCTGCTGGTGGTCTGCGACGGCATGGGCGGTCACGGAGGCGGCCACATCGCCAGCGCGGTGGCCTGCGAGACGATCACCGCTCACCTCCCCGCCGCTCCGCTCCCCGAGCCCGCCCGGGACATCTACGAGTCCCTGCGCACCGCCAACGTCGCCGTGCTCCAGCGCGCTGAGGGCTCCTCGGATCCGGCAATGGGCACCACTGCGGTGGTTGCCTGGATCGAAGGGGAGCGCTGCTGGACGGGGTGGGTGGGAGACAGCCGGCTCTACCGCTTCCGTGCTGGCAAGGTCATCGATCAGACGGTCGATCACACCCGGGTCCAGGTAATGGTCGAGATGGGCGTCCTCTCGGCGGCCCGTGCCAAGAGCCACCCCGACGCCCACATCCTCACCCAGGCCATCGGCGGTGGAGAGCGCTCTGACGTCAAGCCCTCGGTGTGGAACGAGCCGATGGATCTGGAGCCCGGCGATGTGCTGCTGATGTGCTCTGACGGGCTCTACGACCTCGTCGACGACGAAGAACTGTACCCGATAATCTCTGGCAAGCACTACCAGGCCGCGGTGGAGGATCTGGTCGCAGAGGCCAACCGGCGGGGCGGGGTGGACAACATCACCGTCGTGATCTGTGTGGTCGGCCAGTCCGACATTCCCGTGGTCAAGGCGCCTCGGAAGATGCCGATCATCCCCGTCCTCGTCGCCCTGCTCGCGATGGGGCTGGCGGTGGTGTTTGTGGTGATGGGCCTCGCAAGCGGGGCGGGCATCCTGCTGACCCGACAGAGCGTCGAGCCGGAGCCGATCGCGGACACCTCTACCCCTGAGAATCCAGCGGAGGACCCCGCTCCGGTCGTCCCTGAGGAGCCTGCCGGTTGATCCTCGCCCTGCTCGCCACCGCGCACGCACGCTGTGCGGATCTGCCTGTCCGCAGTGCACTGAGCTGCTCGTCGGTCATCCACGATGAGCTGACCCGGGACACCCCCAACCGGCTGACCGGCCCCTACGTCTGCCCCAAGGAGCTGCACCAGCGCGGCGGGGAGCACATCTACTCGTTCCGCTGCCAGCAGAGCGGCCCGGTCCAGCTGCTGATCTCCGACCTGGAGTGCGACCTCGACATCTACGTCCTCGATGCCACCTGTGACACCCGCTCCGGGTGCGTGGGCGAGTCGGTCGCCGCCAATAATGCCTCGGACAAGGTTCGCTTTGACTGCCATGCCGGTCAGCAGTACTTCATCGCCATCGAAGGCTACGGGTTCCAGGGCTCCTCCAGTCGCTGCGGTGGGAACAAGAAGAGCGGTCGGTACACCCTCGAATTCGACGTCTCCGATGTCACCGGCGGCTGCCTGGAGCACTGCTCGGATGGCGTAGACAACGACAACGACGGTGCGGTCGACTGCGACGACTCTGACTGCGCCTCTGAGGAGAGCTGCCAGATGCTCTCCGGGCTGACGCTGGACGCCTCTGGACTGCCCGCCTCCTGTGCGGTCGGGGAAGACTGCGCGGGAACCGTGGCGCTGCGGTTGCCGGATGGTCCCCAGAAGGCCCGCTGGCAGGCCGCCCTGGCCGATCCCGCGACCGCCATCACCCTCAACGGCGCCCCAATGCCCCACCAGGGCGGCGAGTTCTACACCGCCCGGCAGCCCGGACAGGCCCCGGGGACGGAGACCTGGACCCTCACCGTCACCCCCACTGAGGGGGATGCGATCACCGCACTGCATGCGGTGTCGTACTTCTCGCCCCTCCAGCTCGTCGCTCCTCCACGCCTCGAATTCGGCACCCTGCCCGCCGGCTCCAGCACCTTCGATCCGCTGCACTGCCAGACGCTCGACCTCTCCGCCTCAGAGAACCTCGA
>JBLHNG010000201.1:0-11145 GCA_047621685.1 Myxococcota bacterium
CCCCCGCCTGGCGATCGATGACCTGGACTCCGTTCCATTCCCGGCCCGTGATCTCTGTGACTTCGAGCGCTATCTCAGCCCGCCGGGGCTGATCCGGGGCTGGGCGTCGTCTCGACATGCCTCCATGCTCGCCAGTCGCGGCTGCCCGTTCCGCTGTACGTTCTGCGCCAGCCACCTCCAGCTCGGTCGCCGCTTCCGGCTCCGCAGCGTTGAGAACGTCCTCGCGGAGCTGGACCACCTTGTGGACCGCTATGCCATCAAGGGGGTGTACTGGGTCGATGACATCTTCACCGGTGATCGGGCCTGGGTCCGCGAGCTGTGTGCGGCGCTCATTCAGCGTCCGTACCGCCTGGAGTGGGGCTGTCAGAGCCGGGTGACCGGGATCGATCGGGTGACCCTGGAGGCGATGCGAGACGCCGGCTGCGTGCAGATCGACTTCGGGGTGGAGAGCGGATCGCAGAAGATCCTCAACCGGATGCGCAAGGGCACCCGACCCGACACCATCCAGAAGGCGTTCGAGCTGGTCCGCGATGTCGGCATGC
The DNA here is from genome assembly GCA_047621685.1 of Myxococcota bacterium. Classification (GTDB taxonomy): domain Bacteria; phylum Myxococcota_A; class UBA796; order UBA796; family UBA796; genus JAQXDW01. The sequence goes on from JBLHNG010000201.1 coordinate 543, forward strand.
GAACCGGTGCGTCGTTCATCTTTGGCACCCCGGGAGAGGAGGAAGCCGACGCGCTCCAGACCATCGAGCTGGCCCGTCAGCTGAAGTCAGACTGGACCGTGTTCTTCTTCTCCACGCCCTACCCGGGCACCGAGCTGTGGGGACAGGTCCGGGAGACGAGCTTCTTCGAGCTGTTTCCAGACTATGGCGAGGCCTGGAACAACCGGCAGAGCCAGACCCCGTTCACGATGACCGACCTCACGCCCGACCAACTTGCTGCATTCCGAAAGCTCGCTCAGAACGAAGCCTTCCGGCGCAATTACCTGCACCCCCGCAATTTCGGCTATGCCGCACGACTCACCTCCGTGGCCCTCCGGCGTCCGCGCCTCATCGGTCAGGCGCTCTCGATCGCCCTTCGGGGTGGGCGGCTGGACGACGCGGTGGAGGCCTGGTTCGCAGCGGACCGGGCGAAGGTGACCACCCGACGGTGGCGAGAGGCGGAGCAGGCACTGCTCAGCCGGGTGCCTCACTCACCGCTGAGCTGATCCACCAGCTCCTGCGCCCGATCCCGGTAGACCGGATCCTGCGCAGAGTTCAGGGCAAGGGCGGCCCAGTGCCGGGCATCTGCGGTGTTGTTGTCATCTCGGGCGAGGTCTGCCAGTCCCAGCCATGCCGGGAGCTGGGCTTCTTCTTCATCCGGCCAGCGCTCGGCCAGGGCTTCAAGCTCCACACGGGCATCTGCGGAGCGACCTGCTTCCAGGAGGGCGGCGACCCGGATCTCGCAGAGGGAGGCATCCCAGGCCGGACCCATGCCATCTGCACTGCGCTCCGCCAGGGCGGTCAGGGCAGCCTCGGCGCGCTCTGCCCCCAACTCCAGACCAGCCAGGGCGATGGCGGCCTGGAGGGAGACCTCAGCGTCGGTGTGGGCGGAGAGGTTCGACAGCAGGGCGCGGGCCTCGTCGGTCTGTGAGAGATGCTGGAGGGTAGAGGCCTCTCCCAGCTGCGCCCAGCCGGCCATCGAGGGCTCGACAGCAGCCTCTGCGGCCTCGCGGTACAGGGGCAGCGCGTCGGTGAAGCGGTCCTGGGAGAGCAGGGCGTCGGCTTGTCCTCGGAGTGCAGCACTCTGGAGGCCCGGGTCCGCACTGCCAGAAGACGCGAGATCCTCCCAGGCGGCGGCGGCGCCTGGATCGCCAGCCTCGGTCATTGCGCTGGCCCGGGCCTCCAGCCACCACTGCCGGGTCTGCTCATCGGGGGGCGTGAGGCTGCTGAGGCGCTTGATGGCACCAGCGGTGTCGGCGCTGCGTCGGGACAGCTCTGCGAGGGCCATGCCGGCGGCGAAGGCGGTGTGGGGATCCGCTGCGGCGGCGGCCTGGGTGAGGGGAGCCGCGGCCTGAGAGAGCGTGCCGTTGTCGATGAGGGCCTCGCCCAGCTCCAGCGCGATCCCGGCGCGCATCTCGTCGGTCAGCTCCAGCGCCATGGCCTGTCTCAGGAGCACCATCGCCTGCTCGGGGTCGTCGTTGCCCCGGGCGAGCTGCGCGGACTCCAGGAGGATCGCGGCAGCGAGGCGGGGAGTGGTGCGGGCCATCTCGTCGCGGGCGGCGAGGGCCTCAGCCAGGGCGTCTTCATCTCCCAGCGCCGTCGCAGCGGCGATCTGGGTGGAGAGGAGGAGCATGGTGACGGTGGGGTCTGTGCTGCGGCTCAGCCCGTCTTCGCAGCGGGTGAGGGCCTCGCTGTGCTGTCCGAGGCGGACCCGGATGCGGGCAGCACCCAGGGCGGCCTCAGCGTAGCGGTCGTCCTCAATCGCGTCGTCTTCGTCCAGGCTCACCAGGGCATCCCAGGCAGCCCCGGCGGCCTCGTCCTGTCCGACCTGCTCCAGAGCCTCCGCGCAGGTCTGTCCGATTCGGGCGCGGTCTGAAGGTGTGGCAGCGGCAGTGGCTTCCTCGCAGTACTGGGCGACCCGGTCGGCCTGACCGCGCTCGGCCAGCGCGCTGACCAGGGCGAGCCGGGCGCTGACCCCGGCGGAGTCTCCGACTGCGACCAGGCCGATCACGGTGCGCCATGCGGTCATGGCGTCGGGGAGGTTGTCTTCTTCGAGAGCGAGGTCGGCCAGCTCTTGGAGTGCCTGGACCTGCCACGCCGGGTCTTCGGAGTCGTCCACGACGCTCTGGTAGAGCCCCCGGGCCCGCTCCCGCTCGTTGTTCGCCCGGGCGACCTCAGCGAGTCCGAGGACACCCTGGACCTTGATCTCCGAGTCCGTGGAGGAGGCCAGGGAGGTGAACGCGGCCTCGGCCTGCTCGCGCTTGCCGGACTGGAGCAGCCCGCTGGCCAGCAGCAGCTCGATGTAGACCTGCTCAGAAGGCGGCGGGTTCTCGGCGAGCAGCTCTGACCAGATCGTCTCGGCCTCAGCCGCACTGCCCATGGCGGAGAGGGCCTCGCCGAGTCCCGATCGGGCGGCGCGGCTGAGGTCGTCGGTGAGCTGCTCGGACTGGAGGATCTCCTCGTAGAGCACCCGGGCTGCGGCTGGGTCGCCGTCGTCGAGCATCCGCCGGGCATCTCCCAGGCGCGCCTGTCCGAGGATCTGCTCGGCGTACTCCGGGGGCAGCGCAGAGAGGGCAGCCTGGACCGCCTCGGAGCCGCCGTCGCTCAGCAGGATGCGGGCGAGTCCGACCCGGGCCTCCTCGATGACCTCCTGATCGAGCCCCTCCGCGGCGAGCAGGGTCTGGTAGGTCTCGGCGGCCTGCGTGGCGTGGTCATTGCCCTCATGGATGCGGGCAATGACCAGCAGCGCCCGGCCCTGGATGCGCGGGTCGGGTTCGTCGTCGAGGATGCCTTGCACCAGAGCCAGCGCCCCATCGGTCTCGCCGGCCCGCTGCTTGAGATCAGCGAGCTGGAGGCTGGCGGCCTGCCACATCAGCGAGCCGTCCTCCGCAGATGCGGTGAGCGTGGCGAGGGTCTGCGCGGAGCCCGCCAGGTCACCACCGCGATCCTGCACCCGGGCGCGGGTCTCCAGCACCCGCAGCGAGAGGTCGCTGGAGATGGTGAGGCCGTCGATGTGGGCCAGCTCGGTCATCGCGGTGTCGATGTCGCCCTGAGCGGAGCGGACCTCGGCGAGGGACATGCGCAGCTCGGCCTCGGCATCGGGCAGCGCGACCAGCTCTTCGAACACCGCCGCCATGCGATCTGCCGGCTGCTCCAGCTTCGCGCTGATGTTTTCGTAGAGGAGGACTGCCCGGGCGCGCTGCTCGGTGGGCTGGCCGGTGATGAACAGGACCGGGTCCACCGCCTCCAGGGCGTCCTCCCAGCGACTGTGATCCGCGTAGAAGCTGGCCCGACGGAGGCGAACCCGGGCGGCGAGGGTCTGATCGTCGCCGGCCTCTTCGAGGGCTCGGGAGAACAGGGTGCTGGCGAGGGCGGCATCTCCGCCCTGATCGGCAAGCACCGCGGCCTCGATGAGGTAGCCGATGCGCTCCTCGATTCGGGTCCCTGCCTCGGCCAGCTCCAGGTAGAGCACGCTGGCGGCGAGGGGATCTGCGATGCGCAGTTCCTCGGCCTGCCCCTCGACCGCGGCGGTGTTGAGGGTGTCGCTGGTGAGGTAGGTGGCGGCCAGGAAGGCGGTGACACCCAGGACGAGCACTGCAGCGGCCACCCGAACCTGCCGGGAGCCCAGCCGGCTGAACAGATCGTCGAGGGCGACATCGCCGGCCAGCGCACCCCGCTGTGCGAGGGACTCCCGGGTGGCACCAGACAGCCCCAGCGCACCGGAGAGATCCGCGCCGGTCACGCTGGCCCCGCCCCACTTGACCCCGGCGAGGTCGGCCTGGTCGAGCATCGCGCCGTCGAGGATGACCCCCTCCAGCTCCAGGTCTGGCATGCGCACGGCGGTGAGGTTGGCACCCTTGAGGGTGGCGCCGAACAGGGAGGACTGACGGAGGTCGGCGCCGGTGAGGTCGGCGCCGGTGAGGTCTGCGCCGGTGAGGTCGGCACCCCTCAGGTCGACGTCGACCAGCCGGGCATGGCTGAGCTGTGCCCCGAGGAGAGAGGCCCGCCGGAGCCGGGCGCCGTCGAGGATGGCATGGTCGAGGGTGGCGCCGTCGAGGGTGGCGCCGTCGAGCCGGGCACCCGCGAGGGAGGCGTCCTGGAGGTTGGCCGCGGTGAGGTCGGCGTTGTCGAGCCGGGCGTTGTCGAGTCGGGCGTCCTGGAGGTCGGCGTCGGCCCACTCCACCTCCGGCATCTTCCGCCCCCGCATGTCCGCGCCGCGGTGGTCGATGGTGGAGTGCTCGATGCGGGTGCTGTACTGCTCCCGGCGGCGCTCATGCCGCTCTGGAGCAGAGAGCGCACGGAGCATGGCGAGCCGCTGACGCTCGGCGACTTCCTCGGCGCGCTGGGCTTCCTCGGTGGCGCGCTGTTGGGCGCGAACCTCTTCCCGCTCGCGGAGGCGCTGGAGGCGGCCGATCCGATCGCTGCGCTCCGAGAGCCGGTGCTCGCTCTGGGCCTGCTCGACATCCTGGTGCTGCTGCTCCAGCAGGCGGGCGGCCTCGCTGCGCCGAGCGACAAACTCCCACTCCAGCCGCTCCTTGATCCGATCGAGCCAGGCCGCCAGCGGACGGCTGATGGCCGCGAGCAGGTCGGTCCCCCGATACCAGGCCGCATCAAAGAGGCGCTTGGCTGGCCCGGCGGGCTGATCGAGGTCGCTGGTGACCTGGGGGAGTCCGCTGCCTTCGGACCGGCTCAGCGCGTCCCGAACGCGCTCCTCAGCGTCGACCCGTCGCTGAGGAAGCGGCCGGGTGGGGACGGGACTGAGGCGCCTCAGCCTACGCTCGATGCGATCCCGGGCGCTGTCGTCGGCGTCTGCTTCGGAGGTCTGCCACCGGGTCCGGAGCCGAGCCGGGAAGGTGAGGAGGCGCTCTCGCCGGCTGTCGAGGGCGTTGGCGAGCTGGGGGCTGCTCTGTCCGATGCGGTCGGTCAGGGCGAACCAGCTGCGATCGGTCAGGCGGCGGATCGGCCCGGTGGCGACCGCGAGGGCTTCTGGAGCCCCGGCAGCATCTCGGGCGAGCCCGGCTTCCCTGGCGCTCTGCTCGGAGAGCTGCCGGGCCACTTCGGCCTTGTCGCGGGTGAGCTGCAGACGCTCCTGGAGGCGCGCCAGCTCAGAGCGGGCTGCTGTGATCGCGGACTGGTCCGCTGCGATCGTGTCGTTGAGGGTTGCTTCCTCTCCTGCAACCCCTGAGAGCTGTGTGCGGAGCTCATCGAGGCGGGTGCTGTCGGGGCGCTGCTCTTCGACGTGACGCTCGCGCTCCAGGAGGAGGTGTCGGCGTCGGAGGGCGTCGGCCTGACGCTGCTGGTCGTCGAGGCGCGCGACGAGTCCCTCAACTGCGGAAGTGCGTCGGCGCTCGTCCTCGGCGAGGTGTCGGACGGTCTCTGAGAGCCGGGCAGACGATGCGGCGTGCTGCTGGGCGACCTGGGTGAGACGCTCGGCGTCTTGGCGGGCCGCCTGGTGGACCTGCTCGTTCTCCGCCCGCAGCCGGTCGGCCTCCACAGCATCGAGGACAGCCTGCTGCCGGGCCTCCTCCTCATCGCGGAGACTGGCCTGCGCCTCGATCCGCTGCCGGGCCTCCAGGCGGGCCAGGCGGACGAGTCGGCTGGTCTGCTCCTCGATGGCGCGCTCTGCCCGTCGGCGCTGCTGGAGTCGCTTCCGCTCAAGGCGCAGGGCCTCCGCGGCGCGTTTCTGACGGGCCGCCAGCTCCTCTCGGTATTCCTCCCGGTTCTCCCGTCGGTGTTGGCGGGCCTCGGCCTCGGCTGCGCGCCGGGCCATCCACTCATCTTCCTGCTGCTGTCGGGCCTCAGCAGCGCGCTGCCGGTTGTCGCGCCAGGTCTGCTGGAGGCGCGTGGTCCGCTCTCGCCACTCTGGCAGCACGCCGCCAGTCCTGGGGGAGTCGCCTGGGGCTGGGCTCAGGTCGCTGACCCGGCTGCTCAGCCGGGTCGCCGCACCACGGAGCGCGGCAGCGACCTGCTGGAGCGTGCCGCTGCTCGCCCCGGCATCCAGGAGCGCCTGGATTCCCTCTGGGGAGAGCCCCTGGATGTTGGTGATCCGTGCGCCTCGTGCCCGGACACCCTCCAGCACAGCATCAGTAAAATCTGCCCCGGATAGATCTGTTCCAGATAAATCGGCTCCAGATAGATCCGCACCGATCAGCTTCGCAGACCGGAGATCAGCCCCCCTCAGGTCGGCTTGCTGGAGACTGGCACCAGAGAGGTTGGCTTCCAGCAGGACTGCGTCGGACAGCAGCGCTGCACGGAGGAGCGCTCCCGTCAGGTTCGCACTCTCCAGATCGACCTCTCGCGCCCCAAGCCCCTCGGCCTGCACATTCGACAGGTCCGCCCCACGAAGTCGAGCACCGTGAAAGCGCGCGGTGGTGAGAGTGGCGCCAGAGAGGTTGGCTCCAGTCAGGTTGGCCTGGATGAAATTCTGGCCCTGTAGCTCCGCACCGGAGAGGTCGGTGCCGGTAAGATCCCGACCCCGATAGCCCTCCTGAGGTTTTGGAGGGGGCTGGGGGTGTCCATCTGAGCCGCTTGCCACAGACCCATCGTAACGCATGGGGGGGCTGGCACGGGGTGTGCAATTCATCATGACGCACAACTCAAGCACCGCTCCGTCACGATCGGGCCCGGGATGGTGCGCCTCAGGCGCGGAAACTCGATATACTGTCGACCTCTCCCGCGGCCTGCTGGCGACACTCCCCCGTCACCACCCAGCATGCGCGACCCCTCCCATCAGACAGGATCCAGCCATGGACAAGCTCGTCATCGAGGGCGGCCAGCCCCTCAATGGAATCGTCCCGATCAGCGGCGCAAAGAACGCGGCGCTTCCCATCCTCATCGCCACCCTCCTCGCACCTGGCGAGCACATCATCGAGAACGTTCCGGCTCTCGTTGACATCAGCTTCACCCTGTCGCTGCTCGGTCGAATCGGCTGTCCCTCCCTGGTCTCTGGCGGACGGGTCAAGCTCGACACCAGCCGCATCGCCTTCTGCGAGGCCCCCTACGATGTGGTCCGCAAGATGCGCGCCAGCGTCCTGGTCCTCGGCCCCCTGCTCGCCCGCTGCGGAGAGGCTCGGGTCAGCCTCCCTGGCGGCTGCGCCATCGGCGTGCGTCCGGTCGACCAGCACCTCAAGGGTCTCGAAGCCCTCGGCTGTGAGTTCAACCTGGAGAACGGCTACATCAACGGCCGGGTCGACCACCTCGTCGGCGCAGAGATTCACCTCGACGTGCCCACCGTCACCGGCACCGAGAACATCCTGATGGCCGCGGTCCTCGCCGATGGCATCACCCGGATCCACAACGCTGCCTGTGAGCCCGAGATCGTCGATCTCGCCCGCTTCCTCTCGGCCATGGGCGCCCGCATCAAGGGCGCGGGCACCAGCGTCATTGAGGTCGACGGCGTCCCCGCACTTCGTCCGGCGCGCACCCCCCACCACATCCTCCCTGACCGCATCGAGGCGGGCACCTACCTCGTCGCAGGCGCGCTCACCGGTGGCCGGCTGACCATCTCCGGCGCTCCCGTCGAGGAGCTGGGCGCGGTTCTCTCCGCCCTCACAGACGCCGGCTGCGACCTCGAGATCGACGGTGCGAACATCACCATTTCGCGCTCCGGTCCGCTCAAGCCCGTCTCCGTCTCCACTCAGCCCCACCCCGGCTTCCCCACCGACATGCAGGCACAGTGGATGGCCCTGATGGCGCTGGCAGAGGGGGAGTGCGAGGTCGCTGAGAACATCTTCGAGAACCGCTTCATGCACGTCCCTGAGCTGTGCCGGCTCGGCGCGGACATCGCCACAAACAACAACGTCGCCCGGATCACCGGGGTCTCACAGCTCAACGGCGCGACCGTGATGGCCACCGACCTCCGGGCCAGTGCCAGCCTCGTGCTTGCCGGGCTCGCTGCTGGCGGTCAGACCGAGATCCTCCGGCTCTACCACCTCGACCGCGGCTACGAACGCCTCGTCGAGAAGCTCCGCGCCGTCGGTGCCCGCCTCGCCCGCGTCCCCGACGATGCCCGGGTCCCGCTGGGTGCCCTCAGCGAGCGCCGCGCAGTCAGCTGACCTGCTGAGCTGGCGGCTGCGTTAAGGGCTGCCCGGGGAGGGACACTGTGCGAATACCCCGGGAAGTCATCGAAGAGCTGCGGGAGCGGATCAGCATCATTGAGGTGATCACCCCGGTTGTCACCCTCAAGCGGAAGGGCAGCAGCATGATGGGGCTGTGCCCGTTCCATCAGGAGAAGAGCCCCAGCTTCAGCGTGGTGCCCAGCAAAGGGATCTTCCATTGCTTCGGCTGCGGTGAGGGTGGAGACATCTTCACCTTCGTGCAGAAGACCCGCGGGCTGGGCTTCTACGAGGCGGCCAAGGAGCTGGCGGATCAGGCCGGGGTGGCACTGCCAGAGCGCGAGCTGTCCATCGACGAGCTGCGACGCATCAAGGCCCGTGCCGGAATCCATGAGATCTGCCAGCACGCCATGGAGCACTTCCAGAGCCGCCTGCTGACCTCCGCTGACGGCCAGCCAGCACTGGACTACCTGCACAACCGTGGGGTCTCCGACGAGAGCATTAAGACGTTTAAGATCGGCTACGCACCCGATAAATGGGACGATCTCCTCAACAACCTGCACACCCTCGGCATCACCTTGGAGCAGGCGGTCGCTGGAGGGCTGGCCCGCTTCCGGGATCCGTCCAACGCCAACCGCGGCGGCTACGACCTGTTCCGAGGGCGCATCATCGTGCCGATCCTCGACCGACGGGGGCGGGTGATCGCGTTTGGCGGGCGGCTGTTTAAGGGGCCGGAAGACGCCCCCAAGTACGTCAATTCGCCCGAGACCGACATCTACAAGAAGTCTCGCATCCTCTACGGACTCCCCCAGGCGCTCTCCGCGATCCAGCGCAACGAGCGTGCCCTCATTGTCGAGGGCTACTTCGACGTCATCGCCTTGAGCCAGGCCGGCTTCCCAGAGGCGGTCGCCACCTGCGGCACTGCGCTGACGTCAGAGCACCTCCAGACCCTTCGCACACTCACCCCAAGGGTCATCGCCCTGTTCGACTCCGACGAGGCTGGACTGCGTGCAGCAGAGCGCAGCATGCCGCTGTTCCTCACCAGCGGGGTCGAGCCACTGCAGCTGTCCCTGGAGGGGGCCAAGGATCCAGACGAATTTATCCAGGAATTCGGTGCAGAGGCGTTCGAGACTCAGCTGGCGCGGAGCGAGCCGTTGTTTGAGCTTGTGCTCCATCGGGTCGCGGAGCGATGCGGGACCACCCCCGGCGGACGCCAGCGTGCAGTCGAGGAGCTGGCCCCGCTGCTTCGTCGCTTCCCCACCGCCTCTCGCTCGGTGGTCGTTGCCCGGGTGGCTGGAGTGCTGGCGATCAATGAGCGCTCCATCCATGAGCGCATCGGTCGCTCCACCCCACAGCAGAATGTTCCCCCGCCGCCGCTCCGTTGGCAGCCCGGCGGTCGCCTCCGGACCATCTTCTGGCTGCTCCTCCACCACCCCGACGCGGTCATCGAGGAGCTGCTCACCTTCACCCACCCCGAGTGGCTCACCGACAACCCTGAGGCCCTCCGCGCCATCGGTCTCCTCCTCCAGAGCACCCCCCTCCCAGACATCCTCCAGCAGGTCGGTGACCAGGACGTCGCCCGGGTCTTGAGGATGGAGGCAGCCAATGATCGGGAATTCAAGGAGGAGAAGGTCGCGAGGCAGATCCGCCGCTACATCATCGAGCTTGAGGATCGCCATCTGTCGATGCGCCTCTCCGAGATTAATGTTCAGCTCGGACAAATCCGTGCCGATCAGCTCTCGGAGCTTCGAACTCTTCTCACAGAGCGTGGTCGCCACCAAAATCGGAGAGGACTACTTAAAAGTGCACTTATGAGCAGAGATATGGGGAAGTCCGAGCTTGCTGAGAGTGCCCAGGAAGAGGCAAAAGAGCCAGATGAGTCCTGAGACCGTTGCGAATTTTTTTGCAACACAGGGATGAGAATGGCTATGTGTCTCAGCGTGTGACAAATCCGCCACAATCGTTGGATTGCACACGGTCTTCTCCGCAAGACCACATCTTCTGAGCCGTTTTTCACGAACGGAGCCTCAGCAAAACTCAATGCGTCATCTTCCAGATCTAAAAAGGAAAGCGCAACATGGCTGACAGGCTTCGCGGTTCAGTGGCTCTGGACTCTTCTCTACGGACTCTACCCTGTGCTGGCTTTTCGATGCCCACCGGTGGACGTTCCCGCCTGTACCCCGCTGAGGACGTCGCATGCTGAAGGACAAAGACCAGAAGGAGATCCAGGACCAGAAGGAGATCCAGGAACTCATCAACATGGGGCGCCGCCGCGGCTACGTCACCTACGATGAGATGAACAATGCTCTCCCCACACACCTCATTGCGGAAGACCAGCTCGATGATCTCATGATCATGTTCTCGTCTCTGGACATTGAGGTCGTCAAGGCATCAAAGAAGCGCCCGACGCAGGAAGCGAGCAAGGAGTCCGACTCCGACTCCAACACCACGAGCAATCGGACCACCCCGAGCGTGGACTCCATCCTCAACCCGAACCGAAGCAGCGATCCGGTCCGGATGTACCTGAGGAA
>JBLHNG010000202.1:0-11126 GCA_047621685.1 Myxococcota bacterium
GACGTTCCAGGGTGTGCTGCGGCTTGCGGGTGTCAGCGCGAAGTCGGGTGAGGTTGGCCTGGATGACAGCAACCTCGTGCCGCCGGGCGGTGCTCATGCACCTGACGTAACGGGGCTGGACGCCCGCTTGTTGGGCGAAGATCGGGAACCCTCAGCGAAGAAGCCAGCCGACACCAGGGGCGCGGCTTGACCAGTCCGCCGCGCCCGGATCCACCGACCAGCGCGCAGCCAGTGCGTGAACCTGCTGCTCACCGGGCATCGAAGAGAAGATGGCGTCTTCCTCTTCTGCAGAGGTGTCCTCGCTGAGTTCTTCAAAGTAGCGGAATTTCAAGGCAGTCTCGTCTGCGGTCGGATTGCCGATGTTCCACTTTGTGACACCATCAACGTGGCCATACATGCGCTGAAGCTCACCCTTCTCCGCCAGGGCATATCCGACATAGGACACACCTCTCTGGCTGCCGAAGTGACACACCCGACCATCCAGGGTGCTGCTCAGTGCGATGAGGAGGGAGTCGAGGCTGTCCTCCGGGCGGTATCCGGGAGCGAGCACCCAGCCGTCGATGGCTGGCGTGACGAAGCAGTGCCCGGCATAGGCCTTCTTGATGCCATGGGACCAGGAGCAGGGCGCAGCCGTGGTCTTCTGGAGCCGCTGAGCGTGCTGCTGCAGTGCTGCGATGACCGCCTCGGGATCGGGAGCTCGGAAGGCGATCCAATCGAGGTTGGCACCAAACGGCGTGGGATGCTCGGGTGTGGTAGGAGGGGGCTTCTGGAGCATGTTCTTCAGCTTCGCCAGCATCTCACAGCCCGGCCTTGCAGAAGTCCGCAGTCCCTGCAGCCGCAACGCACATGTTGAACGCCCGCTCCGTCGGAATCCCGCTGGCCCGCGCATAGTCCAGCCACTCCCGGGCGAAGTCCTTCGCCAACCCCCGATACTCCCGGGCCATCTCCTCGTTCTCTCCGGTGGGCTCCGTGCTGTAGAGCCCCTCGGCGTGCTGCCAGAGCTTCGCGGCGGACTCTGCGCGCAGCTTGTAGAGCCCGGAGACCTTCTTGATGAACGCGTCTCCTTCCCAGTTCTGCTTGTTCTCCAGTGCGTAGCCCGACCACTTGATCGACTCCTCCTGGCTGTCGATGTCGGAGCGGAACAGGTGGATGGCGTAGCGGAAGCACATGTCGGGGTCGGAGCGGTCGATCTCTTCGAGGTGCCGCGCCATGAGGACCTCCCAGGACGCGCTGTCTCCGGCAGACTCGGCGTTGATCAGGAGGATGCGGGAGATCTGGCTGCGGGTAGTCTGGAGGCGCTCGGTCTTCAGGCGGTTCTCCAGGCAGGCGGCCTGGCCCTGGGTGATCGAGCCGAGGATCGCGGGCTGCTCGATGGCGACCAGATCCTCACAGGGCTCCATGAAGTCGGAGACGGAGATGGAGGAGGATGACAGCTCGGCGTAGTTCGTCAGCAGGCGGCGGGCCTCGGCGACCTCGGGCAGCGACACCGCCCAGTCCACGGTCAGCACCCGGTCGCCATACTCCGCGATGAAGCCCTCCAGTGCCTCGCGACCGGGAGGGCCGCCGGTCTGGACCGACTGCATGGTCTGTGACCAGAACGCCGCAGCCTCGGCCTTGAGCAGCGACTCCTGATCATCGAACCGACGGAGCCGAGCGGACTCGGACATCGCGCGGAGGGTGGCGGCGTGGGGGCCGGCCTCCAGGGCGTCGGACTGGATGACGTTCCAGTCGCGGTTCGTCTCGTCGCGGTCGTGGGTCGGGGTCGAGGGATAGCCGAGCGCGTGGGCGGTGGTGTCGACGTAGGTCTGTGCCTCCGCGAGGGAGACCCGACCGTCTCGCTCTGCACCCAGCGCACCGTCCGCCCAGCCCCGCAGCGCGCCGAGGGAGAGCCAGGTGAACATGCCGTGCTGGCTCTCCGGCCAGGCCGGCGCCCCGCCGAGTGCTTCGTCCGCCGTCCAGATGATGATGCTCTCTCGGGCCTCCAGAGCCTCCAGCGCGGGTGGGGTGCGTCCGGGGACCAGCTCCAGTCCGTCGCGGCCGATGTTGCCGAAGCCGGCGTCCACAATCACCACGATGCGCCACGCCCGCTTCCGCTTGAGGGCGGCCTGCACGATGTCTTCGATGAGAATTGCGCTGCTTGCCGGGTCGATGGGGCTGGCGTCGACACCCATAAGCGCGCGCTGGCCGTCCTCGCCCACGCTGAGGCCGTGTCCGGCGAAGTAGATCCACAGCGTGCCCCGGCTGCGGACCTTGCCAGCGATGCGGGTGATTTCCCGGGTCATCTCGCTGCGGGTGACGTCCTCGATGGTGCGCACCCGGTACTTCGACAGCCCCAGGCTGCCTTGGAGCCACGCAGCGACGGCGCGGGCATCCTTGGAGGCGTAGACGACCTGCGGCAGGGCCTGGTAGGCCTCGTTGCCGATGATCAGAGCGGCGTCTCGGGTGGACTTTTCACCGACAGGTGCGGGTGTGTCGACCGAGGGCGGGGGCTCCGCACGGGCGAGCGGAGCGATCAGCAGTGCGGCAAGCCAGAGCACGGTACATCCTTGTTCATCCGAAGACACCGCGATCCTGCCACGGGGCCGGGGGGTGGGCAAGACGGGAGCGTCTCGGCTACCGTGACATCGTGGCTGATCGACGCAACCGACTCACAGACCGGCTCCGCCCCCGACTCGACCGACTCGGGCGCAGCATCGGCCGACAGCTCGCCCCGGCGGCGCGGCTGGCGCGGCTGGATACCGGCGTGCTTCGGGCCTGGATCAGCCGGGTCGGTCCGGTCCGGGACACCCTCGGGGCCGCCGAGGGCATGGGCTACACCCGCATGGTGGTTGCCGCCGCAGAGAAGAATCCCGAGATCGCACGCACCATCGCCTACACCCTCCCCGACCACATGGCTCGGGTCGAGAGCGCGGAGCGGGCGCGCTACCTGTCCCTGCTTCGGGTGGTGATGAAGGACCGCATTGAGGCCCTTCCGCTGGTCATCAAGACCCTGCCCGACCTGCTCGGCCGCATGGACGACGCCAGCCTCGCCCGGTATCTCTCCCAGGGCATCGCGCTGCACGACCGCTCTAGCCGGAAGGCCGAGAGCTTCTTCAAGCTGGAGAGCGGCGAGGGTGTCGCACTGGCCAGCGCGCTGCGGAAAGGGGTGGAGCTGTCGGGCGTGCGCCGCCGGCTGACGCTGTACGCCCGGGCACACTGCGGCGAGGATGTGCAGATCCGCCCCGGCGGGCAGCGGTCGTTCACCGACGGGCGGCACATCTACCTTCCAGAGTCCATCGAGCGGCTGGGCGAGGAGCTGGACCTGCTGACGTACCGGGTGCTGACCGCTCGGAACGTCGGCTACCTGGAGTTTGGCACCCTCGACCTCGACCTCCACATCCTGCCCGGCACCTGGCCGGCCGCCCAGGAGGGGGAGCTGGAGCTGGAGCGCATGCTGCGCGGCTTCGACAACCCTGTCCTGGCCCGGGACATCTTCTCGATCCTGGAGAACGCCCGGGTCGAGTCCCGGGTCCGCACTGAGTACCCTGGCATCGCCCGGGACATGGACCGGCTCGGCGCCGCCTGGCGGGAGGAGCGGCCCGCCCTCGATGGCCTCTCCCCGGTCGAGCAGGCGGTGGAGTGGCTGGCCCGGGTGGCATTGGGGCAGGAGCCGCCGCCGCTGGCCGATGACAAGGCCCGCGCTGCCGCGGAGTCGGTGGTCGGTGTGCTCACTGGAATTACCGCTGAGGACGCCACGGTCAACCAGAGCGCCGCTGCGCTGGTGGAGGCGTATGGTCCGCTGGACGCCCTGATGCGTCGGGTGGATGACGACGACCTCAATCCCGCTCAGCCCAATGAGGGGGAGCCGGCTTCTGGAGACAGCCCCCAGACCACCCACGACGACCACACCCCTCAAGAGATGCGCCCGGAGACCGACAAGGGCGCGCCAGGAAGCGAGGGGGAGGGGCCGGACCTGATGGACTACCGGGGCACCCCGCAGGATCCCCTGTCGGGGGCGATGGACTTCGATCAGCTCTCTGAGGGCGACCGCAGCACCGAGGATCGCGCCCGGGAGCTGCTCGAAGCGATGCGGCAGACTGATCCGACCGCCGGGCTGGAGGAGGCCCGCCGTCAGGCCCGCGCAGAGGGCAGCAGCTACGAGGAGATGGCTGAATTCCTCGATCGGATGGAGGGCCCCTCTGGTCCGGCCACCGAGCACAGCACCTCCGAGGACATCAGCGAGCGCGGCCCGGCCACCGGCGGTCCCCTGGCCGACGGCGATCCGACCCGCAGCTTCCTGTACCCGGAGTGGGATGCCGAGATCGAGGACCACAAGCCCCGCTGGGTGCGGCTGACTGAGTACATCCTGCCCGCCGGGGATCCAGAGTTTGTCGAGCGGGTCCGCCAGGAGCACGGTCCGCTGATCGGCCGCATCCGGCGCTCGTTTGAGGCCCTCCGCCCTGAGGCCGTCCGTCGGGTCCGGGGGGAGGCCGATGGCGACGAGATCGACCTCGACCTCGCCATCGCCGCTCGGCTGGAGCGTCGCTGCGGCGGCTCGCCCTCCGATCGCATCTACACCCGCCGGCTTCGTCAGGATCGCGACGTCGCGGTCGCCTTCCTGCTCGACATGTCCTCCTCCACCAACGAGATCGCCAACATCGACGGCAAGCGCATCCTCGATGTGGAGAAGGAGGCGCTGGTGCTCATCAACGAGGCGGTCGATGCCATCGGAGATGCCTCGGCGATCTATGGCTTCTCCGGCTACGGACGGGACAGCGTGGCGTTCTATGTCGCCAAGGACTTCACCGACCGGTGGGACGCCCAGATCGCCGAGCGCATCGGGCGCATCTCCTGGAAGATGGAGAACCGCGACGGGGCCGCCATCCGCCACGCCACCCGCAAGCTTGCCGAGCAGCCCGCCCGGGTCAAGCTGCTGCTGCTGCTGTCTGATGGCAAGCCTTTAGACTGCGGCTGCGACCACTATTCCGACTACTACGCCCAGGAAGACACCCGGGCGGCACTGACCGAAGCACGCTCGATGGGCATTCATCCCTTCTGCATCACCGTCGACCCCCACGGGCAGGACTACCTCGCCCGGATGTACGGTGAGCACGGGTACACTGTCATTGATCGGGTGGAGTCGTTGCCGGACCGTCTGCCCCGGATTTACCGACGCCTGACGCGCTGATGTTGGCGGATCCTGCTGCCGACGTGCTATCTGCCACAGCTGGATCTGCCACAGCTGGATCTGCCACCCCCCCACAGGACTCCATGTGCTTATCGGTCTGATGCACACCCACAGGACCCTGGCGTACCTGCTCTTCCTGGTTGCCCTGGTCAACCTGGTCCTGGCGCTCTCCAGGGGGCGCAACGATCCGGGATTTGCAAGGGGACTCCACCTCAGCCACAAGATCGGCATCATGATGCTCGGTCGGCTCAGCCTCGTGCTCGGCGCAGCGCTCTGGTATCTCAAGGGCTGGCCGATCACGACGTGGTGGCTGTGGGTCTCCTTCCTGCTGTGGGGGCCCATCGAGGTCCTCAGCAAGCGGCTGGTCGCCCCTGAGGTCAGCCTCGTCCAGGACGGCGGACAGGCATCGGGTCGTCTGATCGGCGGTGTGGTCGGGGAGCTGCTCATCATCGCGGTCATCTTCGGCCTGATGTCCGCCCGACCGGGTTGACCCGCCTCGCTGTCATCGGAGATGTCCACGCTAACTTCAAGCGCCTGGCCCGGGTGGTCGAGCGCATTGATGAGGTCGGAGTCGACGGGGTGCTGATGGTCGGGGACCTCGCCTGTGCGGGGCTCGGGGAGCGCACCAGCAAGAAGCTCGGACTCTATCGGCGCAAGGTCCGCGAGGTGCTCTCCACAGTGGAGGCCCTCGGGGTTCCGGTCTGCTACGTGCCGGGCAACCACGACCTCCAGGCGCTGCGCTATCCAGGCAACGTCGATGGGGAGCAGACGGAGGTCGCTGGCCTGCGCATCACCGGCATCGGCGGCACCAACCCGCCTCACCGCGGCTTCCCCTATGAGTGGACCGACGATGAGGTTCGGGCGCGCTCCGTGCCAGAGTCCGACATCCTCATCAGCCACTGCCCCCCCGTCGACACCCCCCTCGACTTCGCCCGGGGTGCAGCCCGTCATGTCGGCAGCATCGCCATCCGGGAGCGCGCAGAGGCCCACCAGGGAGTGCTGGTGTGCGGCCACATCCACGAGAGCTTCGGGGTCACCCAGCTCTCCGACTGCCTGATGATGAACGCCGGAGGGCTGGGCCGCCCGTTTGGCCGCACGCAGGTTGGCTTTGTCGAGGGGATCGACGCGGTTCGCCTCGAAGATCTGGAGACCGGTCGGTTCGTATCTCTGAGTCGGGATGGGGAGATCGTGCGCGGTCGGATAACGGGCTGAGTCAGGCAACCGCTGAGACACAGGAGCACGACGATGGCTGACGATGCATTGGTGACCCCCGAGGCGTGGGTGCCCCGCGGAGAGGCGGTCATCACCCGTGGCCGTCGCCGCCTGCTGATCTGGGGGGGCATCCCGGGCGAGCAAGCCATCGTGCGGATCTACCGACAGGGCCAGCACCAGGACATGGGCCGGTTCTTAGAGCCCGCCCGCCAGCCGCACCCGCTCCGTCGCGAGCCGCCTTGCGACAAGTACACCCTCTGCGGTGGCTGTCCGCTGATGCACCTCACCACGCCCGGCCAGCACCGCGCCCGGCTGGCCCTCATCCGCTACGCGCTGCGGGAGTACGGCCTGGAGGCACACACGCCGAAGTCCGTCGTGTCCTCCCCCGACGGCGACGAGGGCTACCGCCACGTGGTCAAGGTGGTCATTGGCTACTCCGACCGGGGCAGCCTCCGGCTCGGCGCGCTGGGCCGGGACTCGCACACCATCGTGCCGATCCCGAAGTGCAACGTCGCCACCGAGAAGCTGCGGCTGGTCATGGGCTCCCTGGCCCACCACATCCTCAACCTGGAGATCCAGCCCTACGACACAAAGCGCGACCGCGGGGTGCTCCGCTACGCCGTCATCCGCCAGAGTCGCTCCACCGGGGAGATCCTGCTGACCCTGGTCGCTGGGCGAAAGGACCGCATCCTGGGCGAGCTGGTCGAGGCCGTCTCCACCCAGAACCCCGACATCGCCGCCATCCACCTCCACCTCAACGACATCGAGGGCAATTCGATCTTCGACCGCGACGAGGACGGACGGGTCGGGGTGCTGCCGATGCGGGGCAACATGGTCATCGAGGACGAGCTGGGCGGGATCAAGATGCAGATCGGACCCGGGGACTTCTTCCAGATCAACCCCGCCATGGCTGATGTCATCGTCGCTGACGTGCTCGAAGCCTTCGCCGGGGACCGCGATCGGCCGGCGATCGACCTGTACAGCGGGGTCGGCGGCTTTGCGCTGGCGCTCGGAAAGGCTCACGGCTGGTCGCTGGGCATCGAGGGCATCACCAGCGCAGTGACCCGCGCGCGCGCCAACGCTCGCCTCAACCGCATCTCCGCGGAGTTCATCGCCGGGGACGTCGTCGATGTCCTCCCAGACGTCAAGACCCGCCTGAACGGTCGCGCCCCGGTGGTGGTCGTCGACCCCGCACGTCGCGGACTGGAGGCCGGAGTCATTGAGGGGCTCCTCGACCTCGCTCCAGCCCGGATCGCCTACCTCTCCTGCAACCCGCGCACGATGGCCCGGGACATGGCGGCGTTTGTGGAGGCTGGCTGGTCGATTCAGTCGGTGAAGGCCTACGACATGTTCCCGCAGACCGCCCACATCGAGACCCTCGCCATCCTCACCCCAGCCGACGCGCCGCCCCCGGTCACCCGACGCGCTCCCCGGCGCAAGGTCATTCGGTGAGTGCTGCGATGACCGCAGCCAACAACGTGGCGTGGCTGAACGGCTTCTGAATGACCGCGGTGATGCCGGCAGCCTGACAAGCCTCGGGCTCCGGTTGTCCTGCCTCACTGACGCACAGAACCACCCGCAGGTCTGATTGCTCATTGTGGAAGGCGCTGTGGAAGGCGCGGGCCACCTCGATGCCGTCGATCTGACGCTTCATCGAGAGGATCACGAGGTCCCAGGACATCATGCCGGTCTCGAACAGATCGAGCGCGGTGTCTGGATTGGAGAGGACGGTGGTCTGGTAGCCGCTGCGCTCCAGCATCCCCGCGGTGACCTCCCCGATGTGGATGTTGCGGTCCATCAGGAGGATGTTGGCGGCAATGGTGGCGGTGGCGGTGGCCCTGGGCTCGATGGGGATCGGCACGCTTCGGGCGCAGCGCTGAAGCCGGATGACCTTCTGGTGGGTGCTCTTGACCGTCGCGCTGATCTCCCGGGCGTCTTCCCAGGCTGAGGAGCCAGGGATCGCGGTGGCGGAGAGGGCTCCGCTGAGGGTTGCGATGACGTGGAGCTGGTTGTTGATGTCGTGGGCGAGATCCCGGGCGAGCGTGGCGAGCGCAGCGGCACTGGGTCCGCACCGGACGGAGACGAGGGAGAGGCCATGGAGGGTGCGCCGGGTGAGGTGAGCCTCCCACCGCTCACCGCTCATGCGAATGGCTGTCACCGTCGCTGCGCCACCCTCCCAGCGCAGCGGAACACCGAGGGCATCGGCCAGGGACATTCCCTTCAGGTTCTCCCGACCGCAGAGCCCCACCAGGGCGGGGTTGGCGTGTTGGATTCGCGCATCTTCTCCGAGCACGGCGAGCCCGGTATCCAGCGCGTCCAGCAGCGCCGAGGGAGGGATCGGGAGCGGCATCGGGCCTCCATGAAGAGAGGAGCGGAGAGGCACTATAGCGAACGGACCGGCGCACTACGTTCCCGTCCGCTGACAAGGCTGCTATCGTTCGCCAATGCTGTCGTCGCTGCTCATCCTCTCGCAAGCCTTCGCCCAGGACTCAACCACGGTCCTTGTGGCACCGTTTGAGCCGCTCAACGACAGCGCCTCGGGGCTCGTCGCGATGATGCCCGACTTCCTCGGCCAGCAGCTCGCCGCGAGCTCCGACTTCAAGGTGCTCTCCCTCGCCGAGATCGGCACCATCTACGACACCCCCGCCGAGGTCTACGCCAGCAGCTGCACCCCCGGTGAGTTTGTCGGCTGTGCGTTCGTGCTCGCGGAAGCTGGCGAGGCCCGCTTTGCGATCACCGGGACCATCGAGGCGCATGAGCGGGGAAGTCGAATCGATGTGCGGATCGTCGACGTCGACAACGCTCGGGAAGCGGTCGGCTTTGTGGTCGATGTCGCCATGGGAGACGATGCGATTCTCGCAGACGCAGTCTCCGCAGTCCTCGCCGCAGTGCAGCGGGGGGACATCGGGCAGGAGAGCGATGCCCGGGGGGAGGGGGTTGTTGAGGCCCCGCTCGGTCCAAACAAGGACGAAGCCGCCACCGATCTCAACCGGCTCAACGAAGAGATCGGTGGGATCGACACCCTCGACACCCGCGAAGAGGGCATCCTCACCCAGGAGGACTACAGCCGAGAGGATCTGTTCTCGGACATGGAGGCAGAGGGCACGAAGCCCTGGGAGCGTCTGGAGATGACGCCCCGGGAGTACCTCCGCTACAAGAACTCCGGCCGTCCGCTGTACGAATGGCGCGCGCTGTCGGAAGGGCGACAGGGACAGGTGCTCCTCCGTGCCAGCCTGGGCTACGGGCGCGGCCCGGTTCAGGGCGACTATTACGGGCGGATCGCGCTGGCAGACGAGACCCTCCAGGTGGCAGAGACCTACGCCTGGCAGAGCATGGCGACCGCTGCAGGCGTGTCTGTCGCAGGCTCGGTGGGCTACGGCCTCCTGCCGGAGCTGGAGGTCGGGCTGACCGGCGGACTGGTCACCGGTCGCTTCAACATCGACATCGATCGCATCACCGAGGGCGACTTCTCGACCTCTTCTGATCTCGTCGACTACGGCAACACCACCCTTTTCATCGGTCCCCAGGCCCTCTACGTTCTGCTGCCGACCTCTCAGATTCGCCCGGTCATCGGCGGCTCAGCGGTGCTCTGGCGCGGCACGGGGGTCGACAGCCACATCATCCCGTCTGCCGAGCTTCCCGGTGGCGGAGTCTTGGAGGCGCTGCCGGTGCCTTATGCGCTGTCGGTCAACGCGATCGGAGGGGTCGAGGTGACCATGAGTGATGCGCTTGACCTGTGGCTGCATGTGCCGGTCGGTGCGGTCATTGCCACCTGGAACGCGCCGTCGATCTACCATGAAGGCAGCGGCATCCTCGAAGAGGAAGGCATGGTCACTGACCCGACTCAGCCCGGTAGTGCTGCGGCGGGTATCCACATTGGCATCCAGGTCCGGGCGTGGGAGCGCGAGAAGAAGCGCACCCTGTCGGACTACGAAGAGCTGTAGGGGACTGCCCCCACATCAAACCACGCAGGCCATGTGCTGCATCCGGAGGCGGAGGCGGCGGATTCCCTGACCGCGGAGCTGGCAGACCCGGGACTCGCTCACACCGAGGAGGTCACCGATTCGCTTGAGGGTGAACCCCTGGAGGTAGGAGCGGGTCACCGCCAGGCGCTCCTTCTCGGGCAGGTCGCGGACGGCGTGGTTCAGCAGGCCCTTCAGCTCTGCGGAGTCCAGGAGGGCTTCGGGGTTCTTCGTGTTGTCGACAATGCTCTCAACAAGAGGGATATGGCCATCCTCGGTAGTGGACGCATCCAGGGAGACGAGGTTGTTGATGCGAGAATTGCAGAGCAACGTGTCGAAGTCACGCACGGCAATTCCCAGGCCACTTGCCATCTCCGCTCGGGTCGGGAGGCGACCGAGCCGCTGAGAGAGGCGGGTGCGAGTCTGCTCGATGTGGTTCGACCGACGGCGCACGCTCCGTGGGATCCAGTCGTTCTGTCGCAGGGTGTCGATCATCGCGCCCTGGATGCGGATCTCGGCGTAGCTCTTCAGCGGCACTCCGCGCGTTGAATCAAACCGATCCACCGCATCAATGAGCCCGAGCATGCCGACGTTGATCAGCTCATGGACGTCTACAGATGGTGGGAGTCGCCGCGCCAGACGCATGGCGAGCATGCGGACAAGCGGGTGGTATGCGATGAGCAGCTTGTCTCGGGTGACGGTTGAGTCAGTAGAGGGGAGTGCAGACATCAAGCTCCTGGGGACGATGTCTGCACCCGCAACAAGCGTGCCAGCATGTTGTGGCT
>JBLHNG010000203.1:0-11090 GCA_047621685.1 Myxococcota bacterium
GACCCGTAGCGATCAGAGCTGGGGGCGCCCTCAGCCAGGGGCGCTCTCAGCCAGGGGCGCTCTCAGCCTCGTGGCTCTCGATACCGAAGGCCCCTCCCTCACCCATGCGCTGAGGTTCGCCGTCGTCGGCGCCATTCCTTGCTCAGCTCATACCCGAGGTTTCTCCGCCACAATTCGCCAGTTCAGATCCGCGATCTTGGCCTTCTCGGCATCCGTCCAGGCCTGGCCACCCTTCTGCAGAAGATCCAGCGACTCCTCAACCCATGGAGGCAGGATTCGCACCGCCTCCAGGGCACGGATCACCCGACGGGCGCCCAGGATCAGATCGCGCTTCTGCTCACACAGCGGCCAGGCCTCGCTCTTGGATGGAGCCGAGAGAACGATGGTGAACCCCGCCCGCTCCAATGCTGCGCAGACATCGGCCGGGTACATCGACTGTGTGGCGGCCAGGGTGGGCAAAAACAGCCTGTGGAGCGCGACATGCTCGGGGTTGTCCCATTCAAAGTAGGGCGTCAGCAGGTACTCGGAGCAGGCGTACCGGGCGCCGGGCTTGAGCACCCGAAACATCTCCCTGGCGTGGTCATCCAGCTCCGGCTTCTTGAAGAACGGCCAGACCGCCTGGAAGGAAAAACACCCGTCGAAGGTATCAGATTCGTAATCAAGTGGCTCGTGATGGTTGCCGACCTTGAAGTGGAGCCGGTCGGTCATCTGGCATTCCCCAGCCCAGCTCTTTGCGTTGTCAATCTGATCGGGGTCGATGTTGTAGCCAGACACCGCGCCGCCGGTCAGCGAGGCGAAGTAGTGAGAGATCCGCCCTCGCCCGCAGCCCATGTCCAGGAGGTGGCTCTGTGCCGGACGGTCGAGGGCGAGTTCCTTGAGCACAGCCTGCTCACAGAGCAGCTGGTTGCCATACAGGCCCAGTGTTTCGTCGAGCTGTGGGGGGATGTAGAGCTTCTCGATGTCGAAGATCGAGAGCATGTTGTTGAGGACCTTGTAGTAGGCCGCGACCGCCTTCGTCTCATCCTCCGTCTCGGTCTCTTCCCCGTCCTGCATGCGCTGGAAGAACCGATACGCGTCGATGCAGGCCTGCTTGTCGGCCTCAGGCAGCTTCGCCAGGCGCTTCACTCCGCCGAGGGCAGTCTTGGCTCTGTACAGTCTCATCGTGATCATCCCGGTGAAAGCAGCGTTGGGTGGGGTGGTTGTATCAGATGTCCTCTCAGGCACAATGCAGTCATGCTCATCGCCACGCTCCTGCTCACCGGCTGTCGCCATGCTCCCAGCGAGTCCGTCACCATTCGTCCGACCCGGGAAGTGGCCTACGTCAAGCTGCGAAACGAGACCGCACAGATGCTCTACGACAGCCTCACCGGCAATGCTGTGGTGGAGTTATGCACCGACCGGGGCTGCAAGCGGGCGGGTGAGACGGTGATCTGCTCGACGATGAACCTCAAGGATTCGGTCGTCTGCGAGCTTCGCCTGCTGCCGGGGGCCGGACTCGCACCGCCGCGGACTGACCTGCGCCTCTACCACAGCCTCCGCCGCAATCGGACCGACGGGGCGGCCCTGCTCGACGATGAGATCCTGCGCATCGACGGGCTGGCGTTGGCGGTGATGGGAGACTTTGTCGAGCAGGACACCACGCAGCTCTGGATCCAGATCACCGCTCCAGAGACCGGGGAGCTGACGCTGATGCGAGAGCCGCTTCCGCGATGAGGTCGTGAGAAACCAGAAGAAGTCGATCACGCCGGCCAGTACACTCTGAGCATGGCCCGACGCCCCTTCTTCCTCGCGCGGACTGGCGGTCTCGTGATTGTCCTGGTCCCCTGCTGAGTCAAGATCCCGAGTCACGCCCGCCGATGGCCGTTGAGCTTCGGTCTGTCTCGAACCTCACCCTCGCCGACCTGCATGACATCGAGCGTGACCCGATCTACATCCCAGACTCAGGACTCTCCGAGATGCAAGGGGACTGCATGGTTTCAGGTTCGCAGCCGGTCGCCGAAGCCGCACCTCAACCCCGCCCAACAGCGCCTTCTTCAGTGGCCCGGGAACCCGCCCCGGTCACCCCAATCGGGGCCAGCATCGGAGACGCGGCCAACCGCTACCTGCGAGATGTCGAACATGCCCTGATGTCTGGGAAGTACTGGCGCCGACCCGACGAGCGGGCCCAGACGCTCATCGCGGAGATGACGCAGGGGGAGACCGGCGGTCTGGAGACCCTCCGGCAGAGCAACGTCGCCGTGCTGGAGCGAATGGAGGCGATCACCCCACCGGCAGGATGCGAGGATCACCACCGCCAGACGGTCACCCGGTCCATCGAGATGCTGTCCCCCTGGGAGGGCATGCTGTCGACCGGAGATCTCGCCGGGCTTGCCTCCATCACCGCAGAGGCAGAGTCGCTCAAGACCCAGGCGGCAGAGGTGGAGGCCCTGACAGACGCGATCAAGCAGGCATATCGACTGTAGCAGTCACCGTGACTCAGCAGGTGGGCTGTGACCGGGCAGCTCGGAGGACGGTCTCGCGAAGGAGCGCGAAGTCCATCGGCTTCTCCAGCAGCGGCACCCCGGGGGGTGGGACGATGCCTTCGGGTGCTCCGGTGTAGAGGACGGTCCGCGACCGCATGGCCGGCGAGATGCGCTCGCACAGCTCCAGGCCGGTCATTCCCGGCATGTGGACATCGCTGAGGAGCACATTAAAGTCGCGCTTGCTGAGCACAGCCAGGGCAGCCATTGCAGTCCGAACAAGGACGACGCGGATGTTCCTGCGCTCCAGCAGACGCCGAATGACGATCCCCACGTGGTGGTCATCTTCGACGAGGATCAAGCTGACGACGGCTTCAGACATCTTCTTTCAGGCTGATTTTCACGTCATCAATCCGGTCTTGGAGAGCATCAATCTGGGCACCCGTCATGTCGCCCCCTTCTGGCGGACAGTCTGTGTGAGAGGATGTCAGCGCGTAGCGGGGGGTTTGGGGGTGAAACCCCCGTCTCAGACAAAAGTGCACCAGTCGGGCCGGATACTGTCCGGCCCGCTGACTGGTGCCTCAATCTGGCCACGTCACCTACAATTTGCCAAGTACCGAATCGACTTGATTGTTCACTACGACCCCAGGCATAGGACGCAACTCTATCCGCCCCCCTCTGACTACCCATAAACAAACTATTTCCTCGGAAATAACCGGATTCCCTCCCAAGAGGTAAAAACCAGTATTCCTGGAGCAGCATGGAAGCATACCTGAACAGCCACTTATTCACGATCCAGCGGGCTGGGCTGTAAGATCGCATCACCGCTGTGCGTCTTGCACCCCGGAGGTCTTGATGCTGTCCCTGTTCCTGCTCAACCCCGCCCATGCAGACTGCATGTCGCCCCAGGCGTTCTTCTCAACCGATCCGGTCGTGCCTCAGAGCGCCACGGTGTTCTTCTTCGCCCCACCCAACGCCGCAATGCAGCCCCGCTTCACGGTGCTTGATGCGCAGGAAACGCCGGTGCCGTTCACCGCAGAGTCACTGGGCGGTCTGTTGGGTGCCTGGCAGCTCAAGATCGAGGCTGCGACCCCCGGAGAGATCACCCTCTCTGCCGCGTTCTCCGAAGACACCTGGATCGCCGCACAGCCGATGACGCTGACCGTCACTGCGGACTGGCAGGCACCCGAGGGGCGGTCCCTGACCGCGATGGAGGTCACCAGCGACATCTGGCCCTGCTCCCACCAGCTCAGCACGGACCTCAAGGTGACCGGAACAGCACCAGCCGCCTGGGCGGTCGAGTGGGCGCCGAGTGCGGAGGCGTGGACCGCCGGGCAGCGCCAGACCGACTGGCTCCCGGGCAACCTCATGGGCTTCTACCGACACACCGGGGATCGCAGCATCCGGCTGGAGCTGGGGCACATCAGCTGCCTGGGAGATGCCTTCGCCTGGAGCGGGCCGGAGATCATCGCCCGGGTGGTGGCAGTAGACGCCGACGGCACCTACCGCCCGCTCCTCGACACCCCGACTGCCATCCCCCGGCCGAAGTAGGGCACGAACCATGCTGCTCACCCTCCTCTCCCTGTCCGCCACCGCGCGATCGTGGTGTGCTGCCCCCCTCACCGTCCATGAGTGGGGGGTTCAGGTCTTCTCTGCCGACGGACGCCCCCTCGCCGGCCCGCCGCTTCCCGACTGGTTCCACACCATCGCAGACGGCCCGGCCCATGACGCCCAGCCTGTCGCGGAGCTTCTGGCAGACTCCGGGCTCCGAACCCTCCCGGTGCTGCAGTTCTACTCACCCCGACACTGGGAGTCGATCCCGGTGGCCCTCGACATCGGGTTCGCGCTGGGCCAACCAATCATCTGGTATCCCCAGGTCGATGCCATCACCGAGACCTCCCTGCACTGGCGCCGCCTCGATCTGCTCTCTCAAGCGCCCTCCTCCACGCTTCCCCTCGATGAGGTCGGCTGGGTCGCGCCCCTCCGTGCAGTCACGGATGCCTGGTGGGTGCAGCGCGGCGAAGAGGTCGAGCGGTTCGTGTTCTACGAAGGCGCCACCCGGGAGTCCCCTGCCCTTCGCCTCACCAACGGGCCGACCGCAGACAACCACCACATCCTCCACAACACCACCGACTGGGACGTGCACGACGTGTTCGTGGTCAAGGTTCAGGACGGCCAGCGTCAGGTCTGGTACGCCCCGAAGGTTCCCGCCGGGAAGTCTGCGGGATTCCTGCTTGAGTCCGACGAGACCGACCCCGCCGGGCTGCTCGCTCAGCGTCTGACCACCGACCGTCCCGAGTCGTGGGCCGGGACAATGGGCGAGGAGTGCGTGATGATGCGCGATCCCGCTGTGCCGGCCCGTCAGACCACTGGACACCAGCTCTATACCGAGGAGCTGGCGGTTCTGATGGGGGTCTGGGAGGACCGCCTGTTCACGGCAGAGGGCACCCGCATCCTGTACCGCGAAGATGCTGCAGCGCTCGATGCCCTGGTGCCGCTGTCGGTCTACACCGACATGTACCACCACGTCGTGCTGAGTCGGCTGGGGCTGGTCGTGGTGGAAGGGGTGGCGCTGTAGGGCCGCTCAGGCTGGCTGGTTGATGATCTGGTCGAGCAATTCGACGATTCGGGTCGGTGTGGCGTAGCTGGGCTGGGTGCCGATCACCTTCGCGACATCCAGCAAGTCAGTGAACTCCCGGGCCTCGTCCGCTGCGAGCCCCCCGCCCTCAATGGAAAGCGGCACGAACCGGTGCTGCTCGGGCATGAGCTGTCCGCTGCCTCTGGCGATCTTGCCCTGCTTGTCACAGCGGCAGGCGTTGTTGGCATCGAACACCCCGCACTGTGCACGCATGAAGGTCTGGAGTCGCTCCCTTGCGCGGGAGAGCCGCTTTCGGAACGTGGCGGGCGGGATGTCGAGCAGGGTGCTGGCTTCGTCGCTGCTCAGCTCAAAGATGCCGCCCAGGATGAACGCCATGCGTTCATCTCGGCTGAGGCACAGCAGCATGCTGTGGGTACACGACAGCCGAATCTCATTGCGCAGGACGCGATCGACCTGGACGGCGCTGAAGTGCAGTGAGGCCGCCACCCCGCGCTCGATGTCCGCCCCAAAGCGCTCAAAAGTCCGACCGAGACGCTCCGCGCTGCTCTGGCGGGTGTTGAGCAGGTGGTTGGTCGCGATGCGGTACGCCCAGGTCATGAACCGGCTCTCCGCGCGAAAGGAGCCGAGGTGGGTGATGATGCGGATCAGGATCTCCTGGGTGGCCTCCTCGGCATCCTCGGGGTTTCCGAGCATGCGAATCGACATCCCGTAGATGCGATCCCGGATCGCGTCGATGATCTCATTGAGTGCGGCTTTTTCGCCCACTGCAGCACGGGGGACGAGGTGTTCAATGCTCATGAGCTGGCTTTATCCAATGAGGTGACGTGCAGACATAACGAGCACCACGAGGGTGGTGATCACCATGGTGAGCTGGGTGGCACCTGCACCGCTCTTTCGCAGCGGGTTCTGCTCGCGGGTCCGGCTCAGCCCGATGGCGCTGAGAATCCGAGTGGCCAGCAAGGCCGAGCCGAGTCCGATGACGAGCACCGCAGGGGCACCGACCAGCTCAGCGAAGGTCAGCATCAGCAGGGCGAGCGGGGTCTGCTCGATGAAGTTGCCGTGGGCACGGATCCGGCATCCGAGGTCATCAATGCCGCCGTCTCCGTTGTCGACCTCGTACTTCACCCGGCCGATGATGACCCGGACAGTGAGGAAGATCCCCAGCAGGACGAAGATGCTGGAGAGGAAGATGGAGATGAGGGGGAGAGTCGCGGTCATGGTGGGCTCCTGTCGGGGTGTGCAGTGCGGTGTGTCGCAGCTACAAACGGGTAGACAGGGATGGATTTTTTTTGTGACTGCTCTCTCGGAATAAATCTGAAGAAGCCAAAAACGGGCACCAGTCATCGCGGTGGACAGTTATCTCGCTTGACTGGTGCTCTTTGTCTGAGACGGGGGTTTCACCCCCCCCCGCTACGCGCTGACATCCTCTCTCACAGACTGTCCGCCAGAAGGGGGCGACATGACTGGTGCCCAAAAACGAGTGTAGCGGGTGCCTGGAAGCGAGGGATACCGTCAGCCCCCGAATACCGCTTTATAACAACCATTTCCATGGGATGATGCATGCAACGCATGGGTCTGTTCTCCGTGGTGTCGTGCGTGCTGCTCAGCGCGTGCACCGCCCCTTCTGACTCCGTTTCCTACACGCCCGATGGCGATCACGACGGCTTCGAGTCCAGCCCACTGTCTGGGCCCTCCGACTGCAACGACGAAGATCCGCTCATCCATCCCGATGCCCTTGAGCTGTGCGATGGCGTGGACAACAACTGCAACGGCGAAGTCGATGAGGGCGATGCCATCGGCGCGGTCACCTGGTTCGCGGACCTCGATGGGGATGGATTCGGCGAGAGCGACTTCCCGACCACCGCCTGCACCCGCCCCGAGGGCTACGCCGACAACCCCATCGACTGCGACGACGCCAACCCCGACGCCTTCCCCGGCAGCGACGAGGTCTGTGACTTTGCGGACAACGACTGCGATGGAACGGTCGATGAGGGCACCGCGCTGGATGCGACTACCTGGTACGCCGACAGCGACGCCGACGGCTATGGCTCGCCCTACGATGCTCAGGTTGGCTGCACCCAGCCTTCGGGATTTGTGGCAAACGATGAGGACCGTGACGACACCGACTCAGACCTCCATCCCGGCATTGCGGAGATCTGCGACGGCCTGGACAACGACTGCGATGGCGCCTTCGACGATGCGACGCCGTACTACCCCGACGGTGACACCGACGGCTACGGCGACTCGGCTCTGGGAGAGCAGCAGGCGTGCAGCCCCCCGGCAGGCTTCTCGGAGCATGACGGCGACTGCGACGACACAGAGCCGACCACCTCCCCGGATGCCGTCGAAGTCTGCGGAGACGGGGTGGACAACGACTGCGACGATCTCGTCGATCCTTGCACTCAAGACGTCACCCTCACCGCCAGCGCAGCCGGGGATCGACTCGGCGAGTCGGTCGCCGGCATCGGCGACTTCGACGGTGATGGCTTCGATGACTTCGCCGTCGGTGCCTCTCGGGCCAGCACCACCGGCACCTCAGAGGGCGCCGTCTACATCCTCACCGGGAGCAGCGTCTCCATCGGCGAGGACTTCAACGGTGACGGCTACAACGATGCGCTCATCAGTGCCCCAGAAGAAGACACCGCGGGCTCACTGTCCGGGGCGGTCTACCTGGTGCATGGCCCCATCTCCGGTGACATCGGGCTGGCCGATGCCGACGCGCTCATCTCGGCCGAGTCCAGCCACGACTACCTCGGCTCCTCCCTCGCAAGCGCGGGCGACCTCAACGACGACGACATCCCTGATCTGCTCATCGGCGCGAGCAAGGAAGGAAGACCGCGGCGGCAGCGATGCCGGGGCGGCCTACATCTTCCTCGGCCCCATCTCGGGCGCGATCGGGGCTGGGGAGTGCGACAGCCTGCTGCTGGGTCAGGCCACTTCCGACAGAGCCGGCTCCGCGGTCGGCGCGATCGGGGATGTGAACGAAGACGGGATCGACGATGTGATCGTCGGCGCGCCCTACAGCGACTCCGGGGGCCTGACCGACGGCGGTGCGGCCTGGGTGGTGTTCGGCGGCGGCTGGTGATGTCCAGCGGATAACGCTGATTCTCAGTCTGCGTACATCAGATCCGTGCGCAGGACGTACTTCCGCCCGGCCTCCACCGGGCGGCCTTCGTGCAGGAGGTCGTGGAAGAACAGCAGCCCCATCCCCACCTCTGGGACCACGTCGATGTCGAGCATCTCAAAGGCGGTCTCTCCGCCGGAGAAGTCATCGTTGAGGTAGACCATCACCGTGTAGAAGCTCATCTGCCCAGCCCGACGGAAGAAGCCATCGTAGTGCGGGGCGAAGAACTGGCCGGGATCGTAGCGATAGAACCGGAACCGCTCGTTGAGTGCGAGCGGCTCGCGGCCCTCGCACCAGGGCAGGTCCAGCCCTGCGACCCGCTCCCACAGCGCCTCGGCCCAGTCCTCTCGATCCCGCATGACCCGGGTGTTGTTGCGGACCGACTCGTCCCTGACTGCGCCCTGACTCGTGGACAGCGGCGCGTCCTCGAAGCCTTCGGCCTCGACCTCCTCGATGAACGCCTGACACTCCGCTGCGGAGAGCAGCTCTCGGACCACAAACACATCGTGATCCGCAAGCAGCTCCTGCTCGGGATCGACACCTGCTGAGTGCAACACAGCCACCTCCAATAGCACTGTGATTCACCGATTAGTTGGCGTTACACCAGCCATTTATCAGCAAAAATTTCCGACTTGATCGGGGTCTCTGTTCTGTCGTATTGTGAAATTGAGCAGACCGACTCCACCCCTCAGCAGTTCGAGCTGCCAGCCTCCAGGCTCTGGGCCAGTCCGTTGATGGTGGTGTCGAGGATCGCGTAGTTGAAATTGCCGTACAGCTGCACCCGACCACCGTCAAAGACATAGGTCGGCGAGCCCCGGAGCTTGAGGCGCTCTCGCTCCAGGTGGTCCTCCCACAGCAGCGCCATCGCCCGACCATCATCGAGCAGCTCCTCCAGGGCCGCGATCGGCAGCGCCATCCGCTCCGCGACCTCCAGCTGCGCGCTGCGCCGGGCGACGTTGCAATTGTCCTCGAAGAAGCACTGCCGAAGCTGCCGCTGGTACGACGCCCCAGCACCCTCGGCGGCCTGCTCGGCAGCCTCCAGGGCCATCACCGCCTTGATAGCCATGCCCGCCGACCAGGACGAGGCTGGTGGATCGTCGATCCAGACCTGTCCGGTCACCGTGTCGTGCCCCCGCATCGCAGCAACCCGTCGGGTGGCCTCCGCACGCCCTTCTGGCCCCACACTCGCCCACGCGCCCTCTCGAAACCGGTGGGGAACGCTGCCAAAGACCGGGATGACCCGGTAGTCAATAGCGAGGATGTCTCCGCGCTGTTTGAGGAGACGGTCGAGCTTGTCCTGGGCGACAAAAGCCCAGACACACAGCGGGTCGCTCCAGTAGCTGAGCGGGATGGTGTGCTCGGGGTGGTTCATCTGACACGTCCTGATGTGTGGATAGGAACAAATATGGTCCGTAAACCATGGCCGTACCTGCACAGTTAGCAAGCGGCGTGCCAGCCCTGGACATCACGCTCAGGTGTCGTCGTCGCCCATCCCAGCCACCAGTGCGTGGAAGTCGCCCTCAGCCCCCAGGGTCGCCAGGATGCTCCCCAGTCCGAAGACAATGCGGCCGAGGAAGGCCACGCTGCTGTCTGCGTTCTCCAGGTCCAGGGGGTAGGCACGTTTGCCGTGACGGAGCAGCTTCACCGTCATCTGCTGCTTGAGTGCCATGGTGTGCCGGAGCAGCTCGGTGGAGTACTCGCGGGTCCAGGTGTAGGGCTGGGGTCGAGTGACCGGCTCAAAGACGAGGTGCAGGTAGGCCGCCACTGCGTCCATCATCTCCGGGTCGAGGTCCTCGGGCATGGTGAGGGCTTGTCGGGCCAGCCGGCGGAATTCCTCCCCCCGGGCGTCTCGAAGGACCGCCAGTCGGAGCGAAGAGAAGGCCGCCTGCTGGTCTGGGGTGTACCGACTCACACAGCCGTAGTCGATGAAGGCGACTCTGCCGCCGTCGAGGAAGATGTAGTTCCCAGGGTGGGGATCGCCGTTGAACATGCCATGGTCAAACAGCGAGCCGAACACGAACCGGAAGATGGTCCGCCCCCAGGCCGCCTTCTCCGCCGCTGTGCCCTCCGCCAGCACCACGCTCCACTCCTTGCCGGGGATGTACGTGCTCGTCAGGATCCGACCAGAAGAGTGCTCTGCCACCACCGCGGGCACGACCACATCGGGGTCCGCCCCCCACGCCGCCCGGAAGGCCTCCTGGCTGCGGGCCTCGGCCTCGTAGTCGCACTCATCGAGCAGGGTGTGGGCGAAGTCCTCGACAAGCGACTTGAAGTCCCCGGGCATCACCATGCTCATCGCGGATATCAGCGAGCCGATGTTGGCCAGGTCTGAGCGCAGCGCATCGACCACCCCGGGGTACTGAACCTTCACCACCACCTCACGCCCGTCGTGGAGGGTGGCCCGGTACACCTGACCGATGCTCGCCGCGGCGATCGGCTCGGGGTCGAAGCGGGCGAACAGGGTCACGGGTGGGGCGCCGAGGTCCTCGACGAAGAGGTGCGCGAGGTGCTCGAATTCCATGGTCGGCGTGTGCATCTGGAGTCGGCCGAGGGTCTCTTCGTAGACGTGGCGGTGCTCGGGCGGGATGAACTCGTCGATGTAGGAGAGCATCTGGCCGAGCTTGAGGGGCAGGCCCTTCATGTCTCCGAAGACCCGGAGCAGCTCTCGGAGGATCAGCTGCCGCTCGCTGCGCTGGCCGTCGCGCTGGAGGTAGAGGCGGGCGGTCTCGGGGAGCAAAATGGGCACCAGTCATCGCGGTGGACAGTTATCCCGCTTGACTGGTGCGCTTTTGTCTGAGACGGGGTTTTCACCCCCAAACCCCCCGCTACGCGCTGACATCCTCTCACACAGACTGTCCGCCAGAAGGGGGCGACATGACGGGTGCCGCAAAATGGCAAGACGCTCTCC
>JBLHNG010000204.1:0-11056 GCA_047621685.1 Myxococcota bacterium
AGTCTCAGTTCGCCCGGGCGCGCGCAAGGGGACACCGCAGTGGGCCGTGTCGGAGGGCCGGGGGACGCCCTCAGTCCACGCCAGATTCTCTGGCGGCCCCGCAGACAGCAAGCGACCCGAGGCTTGGGACGTGGGCAGCCGCACAACAGTGGACGCCGACAGGGAGTGAGAGGCGAAGCCGCTGGAGCGGGCACTCGCAGAGGCGGCTAGAGCCGGCACTCGCACAACGGAGCTGCGACCGCGGAGGGGACCCGTGGCGATCAGCGCCGGGGGCGCCCTCAGCCCAAGGACGGAGACGGGGTTTGCAGTACCGCCGTCCTTCAAGGATTCGCCCATCTCTGCTTTTGATAGTGCCGACCTGCTCTGCTTGCCCTTCGGTCTTCTCAGCCAGGGGCGCTCTCAGCCAGGGGCGCTCTCAGCCTCGTGGCTCTCGATTCCGAAGGGTTCTCCCTCACCCATGGGCTGAGTTCCGCCATCGTCAGCGCCATTCTTTACCCACAATCGTCCTGTGCCTCAACGGGTCCCGAAGTGTCCAAACCGACTGCGAATCTCAACCTTTTAGTATGGTCTGCGTCATGAACGCTCGACGATCCGACCTCCTGCTCACCATTCTCATACTCGCCGGGATGGTCCTCGGGGTCGTCCTGGGCCTCGGCGCTCGGGAGGTGCCGCTGCTGTCGGGAGTGGTTGCTGGCATTGCCTGGCTGGGCGTGCTGTTCAAGCAGCTCCTCCTGCTCATCATCTACCCCCTCGTCCTTGCCTCAATCTTCATGGGCATGGTCGGTCTGGGGGACGTCCGGAAGACGGGGAAGATGGCGGGAAAGACGCTGATGTGGTTCATGACGACCACCGCCCTGAGCGTGGGCCTGGGCCTGCTCCTGGTCAATGTCATGGAACCCGGGGTTGGCTTCCAGATGCCGGGAGAGCTTGCGGTGCTGCCGGATGCCCTGGTGAAGACGACCCCCGGGGAGTTCTTCCTCAAGATGCTGAGCAACACCATCAAGAACCCGTTTGCCTCCCTGGCCAACGGCGACGTTCTGGGGATCATCGCCTTCTCGCTGCTGCTGGGTGGGGTGGCGAGCACGATGGGCGAGGCTGCAAAGCCGCTGGTTGGCTTCTTCGATGCGCTGAACCGAGCACTCATGCGGCTGACCGAGGCGGTGATGTGGCTGGCGCCGCTGGGGGTGCTCGCGCTGCTGTCGGGAGTCGTCGAGCAGCAGGGAGCGGAGACCCTGGTGGCGATGTGGCGGTACATGTGCACGGTGCTCGCCGGGCTGCTGATCCATGGGTTGATCGTGCTGCCGGGGCTGGCGTGGCTGGTCGGCGGGGTGCCGCCCTGGAAGCTGCTGCCAGCCCTTCGGGCACCGCTGATGATCGCCATGACCACCGCCTCCTCCGCCGCGACCCTGCCGGTGACCATCGACGCGGTGCAGGACAACCTCGGCGTGCCCGAGGAGGTCGCCGGCTTCGTGCTGCCGCTGGGGGCGACCCTCAACATGGACGGCACCGCGCTGTATGAGGCGGTCGCGGTGATGTTCATTGCCCAGGCTTACGGGCTCTCCCTCGACCTCACCACCCAGGTCACCGTGTTCATCACCGCGACCCTCGCTGCGGTCGGTGCCGCTGGAATTCCCAGCGCCGGGCTGATCACCATGGGCATCGTGCTGACCGCTGTGGGGCTGCCCCTGGAGGGCGTGGGGCTGATCATTGCGGTGGACCGCATCCTGGACATGGTGCGGACAACCGTGAACGTCGCTGGAGATGCGGTCGGGGCAGTGGTGGTGACCCGGCTGTCGGATACAATCTCCTGAACCTCACCCGCCTCTGCGATCGGAGTCCCCTTGAATACGCTGTTTGTGATGGATCCCCTGGAGCGGCTCCACATTGCTGGAGACTCCACCTACATGCTCATGCTGGAGGCCCGTCGGCGCGGCTGGCCGGTCTCCTTCTGCACCCCCGGCGATCTCTACGCCGTGGACGGCGCGACCTGGGGGAAGATCAGCGTGGTCGAGGTCCAGGATCACGCCCCCCACATCACCCCCGAGCCGGCGAAAGAGGTCTGCCTTGCAGAGTTCGACGTGGTGTGGATGCGCAAGGATCCCCCCTTCGACATGGACTACATCTTCTCGACCTACCTGCTGGATCTGGTCCCGGAGACCACCACAGTCCTCAACGACCCGGCGACCATCCGCAACGCCAACGAGAAGATGTACGCGATGCAGTGGCCCCACCTCTGCCCCCCAACCCTCGCCACCCGGCACATCGCCCGTGCGAAGGCCTGGGCGCAGCAGTGGGAGAAGATCGTGCTCAAGCCGTGGGATGGAAACGGCGGGCGGGGTGTCCTGGTGAGTCATGCGAAGGATCCCAACCTTCGCTCGATGATCGAGATCCTCACCGAAGAAGAAAAGCAGTACATCCTCGTGCAGCGCTACATTCCAGAGATCCTCCTGGGCGACAAGCGGATCATCCTCATCGACGGCGAGCCGGTTGGTTGGATGGCTCGGGTCCCCCAGCCCGGTGATCACCGCGGCAACATGCACGTCGGTGCCACCGTCGAGGCCTGCGAGCTGACGGCGCGGGACCGCGAGATCTGCGATGAGCTGGCCCCCCGGCTGAAGGCAGAGGGGCTCCTGTTTGTCGGAATCGACATCATCGGGAACTATCTGACCGAGATCAACGTCACGAGTCCCACCGGGATCCAGGAGATCAACCGGCTGATGGGACTGCGCCTGGAGCGCACCCTGACAGATGCTGTGGTCAACCGAACCAAAAACGGAGTCGCCTCATGATGCGCCTCATCTTCCCCCTGCTCTTCTCCGCCCCGGCCCTCGCCCAGGAGGCCCCTGAGGAGAACACCGTCCCCCAGAGCGACTCGGTCACCGGCCGCAAGCCGCCCCCGCTGCAGGGCACCATCCGCGCGGACGGCACGATCATACCGTCCGCCGAGGAGGAGCTGATCGGCCAGTACCCCGCCCGGATCGTCAACGGTGCGGAGATGCTCAACATGGACGTTGAGTTCGTCTGGGAGTGCTGGTTGGCGATGGAGGGGCTCTATGAGCGGGACTACGCCAAGTCGAAGTCCACCTTCGCCGGCATCGAGCAGCGCTGGCGTGGCTCCGGGGTCGGTCCGGTGGGGCAGGCCCTGGTGTGGCAGGCGCTGATGCTGGAGAACTTCGACTTCAAGTACGACTCCCAGTACAGAACCTCGTTCAACCGCGCACAGCAGTCGATGGAGCAGGCGATGCTCTCACCAGGCAACGAGGTCTGGGAGACCTTCCTGCTCGGCGCGCTGCTGGGGGTCGATGCGATCCACAAGATGCGCAAGGAGGAGTTCGTCGGCGCGATCAACCGCGGCATGGAGGCGATGAAGTACGTCGCGCTGGCTGGCGAGATGGCTCCGGAGTTCGTGGATGCACAGCTCGGAGACGGCCTCTGGCTGTACTGGCGCAGCGTGGTCGCGCTGAACACCCCCGGCGTCCCGGCGTTCTCCGATGAGCGCCAGAAGGGCATCGAGATGATGCAGCTCGCCCAGCGCAAGTCTGTCTTCCTTCGACCCGCCGCCGGACACGCCCTGACGTACACCTGGATTGAGGAAGGGGAGATGAACCGGGCACTGGGGCTGGCGACCACCCTGTCCCGGGCCTACCCCAACAACGTCGTCAACCTCCAGGTGCTCGGCCGCATCCAGATGTACCGCCGGATGTATGCCGAGAGCGAGACGACCTACAAGCGCATCCTGACCATCGATGGGAACAACGAGCGGGTCCACTACTACATGCAGCGGCTCTACCTCCGCTGGAGCAAGCTCGACGAGTCCATCGCCCATGCTGACAAGTACCTCGCCTTCAACCTGTCGGACTATCAGCGGGCGTACTCGCTGTATTACAAGGGCAACGTCTACTACAAGCAGGAGCGATGGGACGAGGCCGAGGCCGCCTACAAGGAAGCGTGGCGGGTCGACAAGCTGAAGCGGGCCAAGACGAAGCTGGAGCGCGTCGAGACCCGTCGGGCGAAAGCCGGGGGCTGAGTCGCCTCCCCTGCCCCCGACGACAAGAGCCCCTCCATTGTGTGGAGGGGCTCTCTGCGTTGCGGACTCTTCAAGCGCTGCGGGCTCTTCAAGTGCTGCGGCTCAGTCCTCGTCGGGGGGCTCGGGGATGAGGAGCTTCTGGCCGAGCTGGAGGCTCTCGGAGGTGAGGTCGTTGGCCTGCTTGATGTGGGTATACAGGCTGGCCTTGTCGTAGTAGCGCATCGAGATCTGGCCCAGGGTGTCGCCGCTCTTGACTGTGTGGGTCGCCGGGAACTCCTGACCGGAGGCGTTGGGGTCTGAAGCGACCGGGGCAGCGTTGAGCGGTGCGGGCTCGACCGGAGCGGCGATGGGAGTGCTGGGCGTGGTCTCAGTGGAGGTTTCAGCCGGGGTCTCGACGGTGACTGTGTTGTCGTCTGCGACTGACTCGGGGGTGGCATCGGAGCCGCCACCAAACAGCAGGGAGGCGAGCAGCAGTGCGCTGGCGCTTCCGGCGATCAGCGCGGTGACGCTGCTCCAGATCCGGACGCGCTTCTGGAGGTCGTCGACCTGGGCATCCAGCGCGGCGTTGTCGCTGCGGAGGCGCTTGGCCTCGCTGCGGAGGTTGAGGATCTCACCCTGCTCCCGGGCAGTCACCCGTGCACGACGCTGCTCATCGGCCTCTACCTTGCGTCGCAAATTGATCTCCACATGATCCCGGAGTCCCGGAGGGGCCACGGATCCGTTGCTGATGGCCGCATCGATATAGGCCAGGGCTTCCTGCCACTGACTGCGGGTCGCGAGGACCTTACCGAGCAGCAGCGTGGCGTCGGCGTCGGTGGGATCGAGGCAGAGCAGCATGCGAAGCCGCTCAGTGGCGGCGGACAGCTTGCCCTCCTGCGCATACGCCAGTGCCTCATCGTAGAGGGTGGCCGGGGCATCGAGGCCGGAATTCTGCAGGATCTGGGCGATCTGCTCGGTTGCGCCGATTTCGCCGGTAGATCGAGGATGCTCGGTAAATGCGAGGCCGTTGGACATGTGGGAATCCGGAGGAGAAGCAGCAGAGGCGAGGACACGCGCTGAGGAGAAACGTTGAGAACGGTTCGCGCGCATGTATTGACATAGCAAATTGTTTTGCAGATGTCCACAGGGATCCTCACAGGGATCCCCGTTCAAAGCAAACTCTGACAGCCTCTGCGTCGATTCGGCTATCGGGCCTTGTCGAGGACTTCAGCAGCGAGTCCGGCAGCGAGCACCCGACGGTTCAGCTCGTCGGCATCCGAGACCAGCTCTGCGATGCCATGAAGCCGCTTGGAGGCAACGATCCGGGCGGCGGTCTCCTCTAGCGTAGCAGCGGTCTCTTCGATGTTCGCCGCCGCCCCCTCCATGCGTGCAGTGCGCACCAGCCAGTCGGTGTCCTCCGCCTGAGCGCTGGTGGAGAGGAGGGTAGAGAGGAGGATGAAGGTGAGCATGGAGTGGGGAAGAGTCATCACAGTGGCTCTATCCACAACAAAAAAGGCCCGCCATGTGGCGGACCTTCTCATCAAGCGGGAGTGGGCCTAAACAGGAGCGGTTCGGCTGTTGGCCTTGAGCAGCTCCAGCTTGGCCAGAGACATCGCAGCCTTGGTCAGGCGCTTGAACTCTGCACCGGTCTCCAGGTTGAGGATCTGGCGGGCGATGAACCGCGGACGCATGTAGAACTTGCGGTGGGCGATCTTGAGCAGCTCGAGGATCTCAGCCTTGTTGAGGTGCTCCTCCCAGCAGACCGGGACCTCGACTCCGCACAGCGGATCCTTCATCATGCGATCCCAGCAATCTGCCGGGTAGAGGCCCATCTTGGCGCCATCGGCGAAGGAATCGGTGCCCGGGTAGGGCGAGAACACGGCGAACACGGCGTACTCGGCGTCGAGCTTGAGCATCTCGTCGATGTTCTTGACCGCATCACCCAGGGTGTGCTCGTGGGGACCGGCGAGCATGATGTACGCTACGCTGCGCACGCCTTCCTCGCGACACCACTTGAAGACGCGGTGGACGTCGTCGGTGTCGCAGTGCTTGCCCCAGGAGTCCAGGCCCTCGTTGTTGGCGGACTCGACCCCGAAGTGGATCTTGGTGCAGCCGGTCTCCCGACAGCGACGGATCTGCTCGCGGGTGGTGCCAGCGATGGTGGTCTTGTAGCCCCAGCTGAACTTCAGGCCACGGCGCTCGATGGCGTCGCAGAACTTGAGCACCCACTGGCTGTTCGGGGTGAACAGGTCGTCGATGAAGTGAGTCTCGGTGATGCCCAGCGAGACGCAGTCCTCCATCTCGTCGAGGATGTCTTCGATGTCCCGGATGCGGTACTGCTTCTTGTAGGTGAGGCAGAACGGGCAGGAGTGCGGACAGCCTCGGCTGGTGATCGCGGTGGTGACCATCGGCTGCTTGGTGCCCGGCAGGTAGTAGTCCTTGTACCGGGTGCGCCGACGATCGGGCCAGGGGTAGGCGGAGAGGTTCTTCGTGGAGACCCGCTCGATGTTCTTGATGACCTGGCCATCACCCTTCCACCACACCCCGGCGATGCCGGAGAAGTCGCGGTTGCCGGCGTCGAAGCGCTTGACCATCTCGAGGAAGGCATCCTCGCCGTCGCCGGTGATGATCGCATCGGCACCATCGAGCTGGATGGCGTACTCGGGGAACATCGCGCAGTGCGGCCCGCCGAGGACGATGGTGGCGTTGGGGTTGAGCTTGCGGACCAGGTTCATGGTCATCTGCACGTCAGGCAGCGAGTGCGTGTAGGTGCTGATGCCGACCAGATCAAGCGGGTAGCGCTTGAGCATCTGCTCAAACTCGGGGTAGTCGAGGTCGTCAACGACGGGATCGACCACCTCGGCCCGGTAGTGGGACCGCTTCTCGATTGCGGCCTGGATGTACATCAGGCCCAGCGGGGGGAAGCAGTACACGCCATGGGCATGCGCCTTGGGGATTCCAGCCCATACCCTGAGCTTCTCAGGGGGGTTGATCAGGGTGATGTCCATGGATTCCTCCGTGTATTGACCATATCTGTATCTGAGTGCTGCTCTGCTGCGCGTCCAGGGGGACTACTTGCGAGGGAGGAGCAGCCTCCAGGGGATAAAGAGCGGAACGTCCTTGCGGTACTGTTCATAGTCCTCGCCGAATACTTCGACGAGTTGGGGTTCCTGTCGCACAACCTTCTCGACGAGCGAGACGGTGAGGAGCATGGGAACCAGGATGAAGCAGAAAGAGAAGGAATTCAAGGCGAACCCGACAGAGAGCACGCCGAGGAGCTTCCCGAACAGGGACGGATTCCGGGAGTGGGCATAGATGCCCACGATGACGAGCTTCTGTGTGCGGCCGGCAGTGGGGGACGGTGAGCCTTCAC
Source organism: Myxococcota bacterium (assembly GCA_047621685.1). Taxonomy (GTDB): domain Bacteria; phylum Myxococcota_A; class UBA796; order UBA796; family UBA796; genus JAQXDW01. The sequence goes on from JBLHNG010000204.1 coordinate 7,380, forward strand.
CGAGTCGTGTCAGTTGCTCGTAAGTCCACAGCCACAGGACAGCGCCCAATATAAAGCTGACAGCAGCGATGCCGAGGTTTGCGCTATTAGGCAGAGAGGCTGGTAGGAAGCCATCGCCAAAGCCCAGCAGGGCATCCAGCCACATTGCAGTCAGTGCGATCAGAAACGTCAGCGGAAAGAGGGTCGGGATGTACACCTTTGCAACCATCGAGAGGATGGGAGAGCGCATTCCGGCTCGCAGGATGTTCATCGCGGGGTTCATGGGAACCTATAACCGTGGTTTTCTGGCGTGCCTGATCATGGCCGCAGTGACGACAGGATGTGGAGACGATCCCATCGAGCAGCGCGCTGCGGAGCTGGCTGCACAGAACAACAACCCGCCACAGCCTGCCACGACTCGCCCGCAGCCAGGTGGAGCGCCAGGAGGCCCCGCTGGCCAGCCCGGTGGGTCGGGTGTTCCACCGATGGCCACGCCGCAGCCCGGCGGTCCGGGGGTTCCTCAGGAGCCCGTGCCGGGGGTTCCCAATGAGCCGCCGCCCGGTCAGCCGCTGGGCGATGGCGGTCCCCAGATCACCCTCTCAGGCACGGTCAGCCTGGCCGGATGGTCCGGCGCGCCGATCCGGGTGGATGTCTTCGACGGGGTGGCGCGGCTGACGGAACCGGGGGCATGGTCGGTGTCGGTCTCCTCAAGCGGCGGTCAGCTGTGGGTGGACGGATACGCAGACGACAACCAGGACGGAAAGCCCGACCACAGCGAGCCGGTCGGCTGGTATGGGGGCAACCCGGTGGCCGGTGGGGCGGCACAGACCGGCATCGACCTCACCCTGACCGTCCAGCCCCCGGAGTAGCTGTGGAGCTGGTCGTGGTGATCCCCTGCCACCGACGATGGGATCTGCTGCCAGACGCCATCGCGGCGGTCGGTGGTCTGCCGGTGGTGGTGGTCAACGACGCGCCGCCGGGGCTCGCGGTAGACGAGCCCGACGGGGTGACCCTGGTGCGGACTGCTGGCAGCCAGGGGTTTGCCCGTGCGGTCAATGCCGGGCTCGCTGCGGCCTGTGACCTCGGCGCGACCCATGCCCTGCTGCTCAACGACGACGCCCGGCTCCTGCCCGGCTGCATTGCGGCGCTGGTTGCGTCCTGGAATGATCGCAGCGGCGCGGTCGGTCCGGTGCTGCTGGATCACGACGGCGCGGTGGAGTCGGCGGGTATCTCGGTGGCGTCCTGGGGGCGGGTGAAGGTCGCGCAGCGTGCGCCGGAAGGGATCACCGGGGTGGATGCGCTGTCGGGTGCTTGCCTGATGATCCGCGCAGGGGAGCGACTGGATGAAGGGTTTGCCCATGGCTTTGAGGACATCGAGCTGTGCAGTCGGCTCCGTCGCCAGGGCAAGACGGTGCGCATCGTGCCCGCCGCCCGCTGCCAGCACCTCGGCGGCGCCACCCTCTCCCGCCGATCCCCGACCGCTCAGCGCCACGCGGTCTCTGGACACCTGCGCCTGCTCGGTCGGCGGCGTCTCGTGCCGGTGGTGGTCGGCCTTGCAGTCGCTCAGGTGATCCGGGAGGGCGGGCCACCTGGTCGGCTGTCGGGGATCGCAGCAGGAGTCGGTGACTGGCTCAGAGCAGCGCCTTCGCCTGCACAATCGCCGCCTCAAGCCCCGGCTCAAGCAGGATGAGGTAGAGCAGGACTTCTCGGCGGGCCTCGTGCAGCGCGTAGCCGGTCAGCTCGCCGTCGTCGGTCCACAGCGCGCCGATGTTCAGCGGATCCCGCGCCCCCTCCCCCGTCCCCCGGGTGAGCACTGCGTACTGACCGGGCTCATAGGTGGTGCCGACCAGGGCGCGGTAGTCCCCGGGGTTGGCGACCGGGTCGAGGTGGGCGCGCAGGACGAACAGGGCGTCGGCGAGCATGCGCTCCTGGTCGGGGCTCAAGGAGCGCAGGAACTCACTCTCGGCCTCCAGGATCGAGCGCATGCTCTCCATGCGCAGCTTCATCAGCTCCCGCTCCCGCTCCCCGCCCGCCCGCAGGTCCGCGAGCTGTTCGAGCAGCGGAGGGAAGATCGGATCGTCGATCGGCACCCCGGCAGCGACCTGCTCCAGAATCGCTGCATAGACCGTGGAGTCCGCCTCTACATATTGCGCGGCAACCTCTGCCTCGGCAGCCTGGATTCGCGCGCCACGCTCCGCGGACAGTGCCCGGAGCCCGTCGAGCTGGTCGAGCTGACTGGCGGACAGCCCCATGTGCTGCATCCAGATGAGCATGCGCAGCTGCGCCTGGGTGGTGCTGTCTGCGGGGAGGACGGGGGCGGTGTAGAGGAGCTGATACAGCGGCGGCGCAGCAGCCCGATCGAACACCGCGACCGCCTCTTGAGTGGGCAGCGGAGTCGGCTGGGTTGAGCAGCCAATCAGCATCGCGATCAGCCCTGTCCACAGGCACTTCATGCGCCGAGACTACCATCTCACTGAGCAGGGATGAGATTCGCGGTAGACTCCCCGACACTGTGAAGCGCCTCAAGGACAACGCAGCCCCCCTGCTCGCCGCCCTCGCCTCCCTGGTGCTGGCGGCGATTGTGACCTGGCCCATTGCCCTCCACCCAACCACCCAGCTGGTCGGGCATCCGGGAAATGACAGCTGGAACCACGTCTGGGGCTACTGGTGGGTCGGCGCGGAGCTGGCTGCGGGGCGGTGGCCGATCCACACCGAGCTGCTGTCCTACCCCCACGGCGGAACCCTCTACTTCATCGACACCGTCCAGGCGGTGGTCTCCTGGCCGCTCCAGTGGCTCGGCGGACCAGCCCTGGCGTTCAACGCGGTGATCCTGTTCGAGCTGGCCCTGTCCGGCTTCGCGGCGTGGCTGCTGGCCCGTCGGCTGACCGGCGATGCCCTGGCGAGCGGGGCGGCGCTGGTGGTCTACGGAGCGGCCCCGCACCTTCTGGGTCAGGCCTACAACGGCATCTCCGAGACGGTCTGCGCGGGCTGGTTTCCGCTGACTCTGCTGTGCGTGCTCCGGCTGCTGGAGCGGGCGAGCGTGGGGCGGGCGGTGGTCCTCGCGCTGTGTGCATCGGCCTGCGTGCTGACCTCCTGGTACTTCGGGCTGTTCGCCGCCCTCGGCTCGCTGCTGATCATCGGCTGGCAGGCCACCCAGCGGTCGTGGTCGATCCAGTGGGGGCGGACCATCGCCGCGCTGATCGGCGCAGCGGCGGGCACCCTGGCCCTCATCCTCCCGGTGTTTTCCAGCTTCTCCGCCTCGCTCAGCGCCGAGGACGCCCTGGTCACCCGGGATCCAGCGTTCGTCGAGGCCTCGCTGATCAACCACAACATCACCGACATCCTGGCCTTCTTCCGACCCTCCCGGATCCCAAGCCCCGACCTGAGCACCCTGTACGGCGAGGAGCTGATCATCGTCATCTACCTGGGCTGGGTGGGGCTGCTGGTGGCCGGCTACGCGCTGTGGGCGACCCGTCGGCGGCGGGAGTTCGGGGCCTGGCTGCTGCTGGGCGGGGTGTTCTTCCTGTTCAGCCTCGGCCCCTACCTCAACGTCGGCGGGGAGTACGTCGAGTTGCTCGGGCGGCGGGTCCCCCTGCCCTTCCTGCCGCTGTACAAGGCGCTGCCCGTCTTCGACCGCATCTCCCACCCGTTCCGGTTCGTCATGGGCGTGCAGCTCGCCCTCGCCATGCTCGCCGCCC
>JBLHNG010000205.1:0-11046 GCA_047621685.1 Myxococcota bacterium
CACCTGACCGGCTTCGTCGGACTCACCCCGTCCCCGCGCCTCTCCACGAATCAGCAATCAGCCCGTCTGACGACCGGCACTTGCTGAACTCAACGGCGGGGCCACTGAGGCAGCCACCTGACCGGCTTCGTCGGACTCACCCCGTCCCCGCGCCTCTCCACGAATCGACAATCAGCCCGTCTGCGACCGGCACTTGTCGAACTTCAGGCAGGTACACCAGGCAGCCACCTGACCGGCTTCGGATGCCTCACCCCGTCCCCGCGCCACTGCCGAAACTCACCAACGGAAACAGCGCCCACCTGCCTCCCTACCGAAACGACTCCAGCGACAGCTCGTAGCCGCGCATCCAGCGGTACAGGGTGTTGCGCCCCACGCCCAGCTCAGCAGCGACCGCAGAGACGTTGCCGCCGTGTCGGCGAAGCACCGCGGAGAGGGCCTCAGCGGAGGGACGCCCGGTGGACTTCGGCGCGGCGGGTGTGGGGGTGGTCACTGGCGAGCCGGCCTGGAGTGCCAGCTCGGCAGCGAGCCAGGGCGGCTCCGGGAGCACGTCGCTGTCCTCATGCTCCAGCACGATTCGCTCGATGACCCCCTCCAGTCCGCGCACGTTGCCCGGCCAGTGGTGACGGAGGAGAGCGAGGGCGAGGCTGTGGGAGATCCCGACGGGGCGCTCGGCGATGCGTCCGGCGAAGTGACGGGCGAGGGGGAGGATGTCCTCGGGGCGCTCTCGCAGCGGGGGGAGCTGGATGACGCAGCGGGACAGCCGGGAGTAGAGGTCTGCCCGGAAGCCGCCCGCAGACACCGCCTCGACCATGCGCCGGTTGGTGGCAGCGACGAAGCGCACGTCGGCCTTGATCACCCGATCCGCGCCGACCGGTCGATACTCCCGCTGCTGGAGGAGGCGCAGGAGGCTGGCCTGCATCAGCGGAGAGGCGTCCCCGATCTCGTCGAGGAACAGGGTGCCGCCCCGCGCCGCCTCGACCAGCCCCGATCGGGCACCGGTTGCCCCGGAGAACGCCCCCCGGGTGTGTCCGAACAGCTCGCTGCTCAGGACTCCGTCGGCGATTCCAGCGCTGTTGACTGCCACCAGTGCCCCGGGCCGCGCGCTGCGGCGGTGGACCTCCTGTGCGATCAGCTCCTTGCCGACCCCGGGCTCACCGACCACCAGCACCGTCACCGGGCGTCGGGCGACCCGATCGACCAAAGCGAGGGCTTCGGCAAGCGCCGCGCTGATTCCGACCAGCTCGCCCCGAGGTGGCACGACCCGGTCCGTCTTCATCCAGCGGACCATCAGCAGCACCGGCCCCAGCGTGACCACGTCGCCGTCAGAGAGCTGGCAGGTATCCACCGGGACGCCGCCGACCAGGGTGCCGTTGCGGCTGTCGTGATCGGTGAGGGTGAGCGTGCCGCCGCGGTTGGTGAGGGTGGCGTGGCGACGGGAGATGCGGCTGTCGACGAACACCCCGGGGATGAGAGCCTCGCTGCCCCGACCCAACATCACCGACTCCCCGGGTGCAATGACCCGGGCAGTCCCGACAAACCGGGCGTCGGGGTGGTCGATGAGCAGCACACCCGGTCGCGGTGCGGCGTCGATGGGGTGGAGGCTCTGGGTCGCGGTGCGGGTGTCGTCGAGGCTCATTGCTGGGCGTCATCCTACCCCGGGCGGCAGGCAAGGGGGTCAGCGGCTCCCCTCAGGGTCAGTACACCGCCGGATACGCCTCAAACGACACGCTGCCCTCCCCGCGCAGGTTCTCGTCGAAGAACGCCGTCATGCCATAGCGGAGGATCTCAGAAGCGGTCTCTTCGTCGAGGTAGCCGCTCTCGCAGTCGGGGCTCTCCACAGTGGGGGCGACCCCGGGACAGCCATCGGAGGCCAGGGCGATGAGCTGGTCGTAGAAGGCAGCGTTGAGATCCTCCCGATCCGCCAGCAGCTCCTCAGCGAGTCCGAGCATGTCGAGGGAGCAGAGGTCGGTGAACGCGAGGTGACCGGCGCCGGAGAGGTGGACAATGTCCGCAGAGGCGGAGCCCTCGGCAGCGGCCTGGGTGGAGTCGGTGGTCACGATGCCATCGCAGGTGCCGTCGATGAACAGGGTCGGCACGCTCCGCTCCACCACACTCCCGCCAGCCATCGGCAGCAGGGCGGCGATGCGGTCATCCTCCCCAAACGCAGTGGTCGAGTTGCCTCCGGCAGAGTGGCCTGACAGCCCGATGGCGTCGAGGTCGAGGCTCAGCCAGTCGGGACCAGACTCCGCCCAGGACAGCGCCACGTCGAGGTCTTCCAGTGCCGGGTCCTCGAAGAACCCGGTCAGATCGCAGCCATCCAGTGCCGGGCTGAACAGACAGGGCAGCACATCGCCCATCATCCGTCCGGGGTGGTCGGGGGCGATCACCACATAGCCCCGGGAGGCGAGGTGGCTGGTCAGCGCATGGGACTGGAGCCGGAATCCGCCGAAGCCGTGGGAGAACAGCACCACCGGCATCGGCTCGCCGGTGTCTCGAGCGTCGGCATCCCGGACCGCGTCGGAGGGAGATTCCGGCAGGGAGAGCAATCCGACGGTGTCGATGAAGGTCTGTGGGATGAACTGGAGGAAGTCAGCGCCCTCACCAGGCTCCCCTGCGGTGGCATCGGTCGCCGGATACCAAACCTCGAAGGTCACGTCCCCAGAGACTACCGTCCGCACACCGACCGGCACTCCAGCCTCCGACTGGTCCTCGGGCAGCTCCAGGGGCTCAGTGGTCACCGGCTCCGAGCAAGCCATCATCAGCAGCAGCATTGAATCCTCCGTAGTGGAGCTAACGGAAAAAATCGTGGCATACTGGCGCGATGCTTCCAATCTGGCTCGCCCTCGGCTGTACTCCCTCCCCTGACACCGGCACCACCTCGACAGAGGCGGATGCCGACACCGACACCGATGCCGACACCGACACCGACACCGACACCGACACCGACACCGACACCGATGCCGATACCGCTGCGGATACTGCAACCGAACCCTACATCCCCCACGATCCGATCCGGATCTACGCCGTGCGGCACTGCGAGAAGGACAGCGGTGACGACCCGGGGCTGACCGAAGAAGGCACGGCGCGGGCCGAGGCGCTTGCGGTCTTGATGGCCGACATCCCGATCGATGGCACCTACGCCACCGAGCTTCTGCGCACGCAAGAGACCGTCCAGCCCACCGCCGATGCTCAGGGCCTCAAGGTGGTCACCGACATCGACCCCGAGGACGACCTCGCCGAACACATCCGCACCACTCACCCCGGCCAGACCGTCCTGCACGCCGGCCACTCCTACACCCTGGGGGACTTCGCCGAGGCGGTGGGGCTGGCAGACGGCGAGCTGAACGTCAGCGGCTACGGGCAGCTCTGGATCATCGATGTGGTCGGAGACGGCACCTTCGCGATCGAGGAGTCGACCTTCGGGGAGATCGACGACTGACCGCTACTGGATGAGCTTGAACTCGACCCGGCGGTTCTCGGACTGACCCGCGCTGGTGCCGTTGTCGGCGATCGGGCTGGTCTCACCGTAGCCCTTCGGCACGAGGCGGCTGGAGCTGATGCCGCTGGCGGCGAACCACGTCACGACCGACTCGGCCCGTCGCTGGGAGAGATCGAGGTTGAAGTCATCGGAGCCCACGTTGTCGGTGTGGCCCTGGACCTCCAGGCGGACGTCCTCGAATTCGCTGAGCACCGCGAGGGCGCTGCGCAGGGTGGCCTCCGAAGAGCTTCGGATGACGTCACTGTTGGTCTCGAACGTGATGCCCTGGATGATGCCGGTGAACCGCTTGACCTCCTCGGGCACCTCGTCGGGACAGCCGTCCTCGTCCTGGTAGCTGTTGGGGGTCTCCGGCTCATCGGGACACTCATCGGCGCGATCAGCGATGCCGTCGCGATCGTTGTCGTTGTCGGGGCAGCCGTCGCCGTCCTCGAAGCCGTCGCGATCCTCGGCATCGTCGGGGCAGTCGTCGGCGCGGTCGACGATGCCGTCGCGGTCGTTGTCGTCGTCGGGGCAGCCATCGCTGTCCTGGAAGCCGTCGAAGTCTTCGGGCTCATCGGGGCACTCATCGATGTCATCGATCAGGCCGTCGAGGTCGCGATCGCTGGGCTCGGGCTCAGGACGCTCTCCCAGCTCCACCATCAGGCCGATGGTCCACTCGAAGTCATGGTAGATGTCGCTGGCCTTGGCGCCATGCGGCTCGGAGCCGATGTTGGCGAGGTAGCGGAAGTCCGTGCGCAGCGACAGCGGACCATCGCCGGGACGCAGGAGGAGACCAGGGCCGATGTTGAACAGGAAGTCGGTGTCTGGGTTCTCAAACAGCCCGTAGCCAGCCTCGTTGGTCTGCTCAGCGGCGATCTCGTCGGAGCGGTTTTCCTTCTGACGCAGCAGACCGGGGCCAGCAGCGACAAACGGCTGGAGAGGACCCCAGACGGGACCATGGAGCACCGCATTGACCCGCGGCGTGAAGATCCAAAACATGCGATCGAGGTCAGAGAGTCCCTGTCCGAAGCCGAGATCCAGCTCCGCCGCCCACCGGTTGTTGAAGCGGTAGCCCACCCGCGGGACCAGGGTCCAGGTGGAGTTGATGTACTCATTGGAGTCTGCGAAGAAGATCCCCGGGGCCAGCCCCAGTCGGAGGCCCGAAGCCTCTTCTTCTTCAGCGTGTACCAGCCCACAAAGCAAAACGAACAGCATCTCGACCTCCTCAATTAAGAGCAGGGACCGTACCCAGGAATCGGGTCATCAACTGTTACACCCGACTGACACCAACTCGTACAAAGACAAACGTACTTTCTTCTGGACGCTCCAAGCAGGGCCGTTATCCGCAGGGGACGGACGACAGAGCGATAATGCACTTGATATCCGACTATCATCCATCTTTGGAGACCTACCATGGCCATTCGCCTCGGCGACACCGCCCCTGACTTTACCGCTGACTCCACCTCCGGCAGCCTCTCGCTCCACAGCTACCTCGGCGACAGCTGGGGCGTGCTGTTCAGCCACCCCAAGGACTTCACCCCGGTCTGCACCACAGAGCTTGGTACCGTCGCTGGCCTCAAGGGCGAGTGGGACAAGCGCAACGTGAAGGTCATCGGCCTGAGCGTGGACTCGGTCACCGATCACAACGCCTGGGCAGGCGACATCGAGGAGGTCACCGGCAACGCGCTGAACTTCCCGCTCGTCGCGGATCCTGATCGCACTGTCGCGACCCTCTACGACATGATCCACCCCAACGCCGACACCACATACACTGTGCGCAGCGTGTTCGTGATCGGTCCGGACAAGAAGGTCAAGCTCACCCTGACCTACCCCCCCGCCACCGGACGCAACTTCGACGAGCTGCTCCGGGTCATCGACAGCCTCCAGCGCACCACCGACCACAAGGTCGCCACACCCGCAAACTGGAACCCGGGCGACGACGTCATCATCGTGCCTTCGCTCTCCAACGAAGCCGCAAGCGAGCGGTTCCCCGGCTTCAAGACCGTCAAGCCCTACCTCCGGACCACACCCGATCCAAAGGGCTGATGAGGGCTGTGCCATCATGGGTGCATGAGCACCGATGACAAGAGCACCGCGATCACCTCGATCACCACGCGCCCCTACTCCGCTGCTGCCGGCGGGATGGGGGCGCTGACCTCTGTGCTCTCTGAGACGGTCCGGCACACCGGGCTGATCCAGGGGGCGAAGCTTCTGACCCAGGTCAACCAGCCCGATGGCTTCGACTGCCCCGGCTGTGCATGGCCCGACCCGCCCGCCTCAGAGCGCTCCGCGTTTGAGTTCTGCGAGAACGGTGCAAAGGCGGTGACTGCGGAGGCGATGCGGGGTCGGGCCAACCCGGCGTTCTTCGCGAAGTGGTCGGTGGCGGAGCTGATCTCGCAGACCGATCACTGGCTGGAAGCCCAGGGGCGGCTGACCCACCCGATGGTTCTGCGCCCGGGGGAGACTCACTACACGCCGCTGGACTGGGACGACGCCTTTGGCCTCATTGCCGAGAACCTCGGCGACCTCGACAGCCCCGACGAAGCCGTCTTCTACACTTCGGGGCGGACCAGCAACGAGGCGGCGTTCCTCTACCAGCTGTTCGTTCGAATCTACGGCACCAACAACATGCCGGACTGCTCGAACATGTGCCACGAGTCGTCGGGCACCGGGCTGTCGCAGACCATCGGCATCGGCAAGGGCACCGTCAGTCTCCAGGACTTCGAGGAGGCCGAGGCGATCTTCGTCATCGGCCAGAACCCGGGCACCAACCACCCGCGAATGCTGACCGCCCTGGAGATTGCCGCGAAGAAGGGCTGCACCATCATCAGCGTCAACCCGCTGATCGAGCGCGGCCTGGAGCGGTTCGCCCACCCCCAGAAGCCCCTCGCCCTGCTCGGCGGCAGCACGAAGCTCTCCAGCCACTACCTCCAGGTGCGCATCAACGGCGACGTCGCGCTGCTCAAGGGCATCATGAAGGCGGTGCTCGACCTGGAGGATGCTGCGCCGGGCACCGTGCTCGACGCCGACTTCATCGCCGAGCACACCACCGGCTTCGATGACTTCCGGGCCGCACTTCAGACGGTAGAGTGGCCAGAGATCGTCGAGCAGAGCGGAATCGATCGCAGTGAGATCGAGACGGTCGCGGCGGTGTATGCAAAGAGTCGAGCCACCATCATCTGCTGGGCGATGGGGCTGACCCAGCACAAGAACGCGGTGGGCAACATCCAGGAGGTCGTCAACCTGCTGCTGCTGCGCGGCAACTTCGGCAAGCCCGGGGCCGGCGCCTGCCCGGTTCGTGGACACAGCAACGTCCAGGGCGACCGGACCATGGGCATCTTCGAGCGTCCAAAGGCGGCGTTCCTCGACAAGCTCGCCGAACGGTTCTCCTTCTCCCCGCCCCGAGACCATGGCTTCGACGTGGTCGAGGCGATCCATGCGATGGACGATGGTCGGGCCTCAGTGTTCTTTGCGATGGGCGGGAACTTCGTCGCAGCGACCCCCGACACCCACTTCACCGAGGCCGCGCTGCGAAAGTGCCGGCTGACCGTGCAGGTCTCCACCAAGCTCAATCGCTCCCACCTCGTCCATGGAGAGACGGCTCTGATCCTCCCGTGTCTGGGCCGGACCGAAGCGGACATTCAGGGGGGTAGACCGCAGTTCGTCACCTGCGAGAACTCCATGAGCATCGTCAGCCGCTCTCAGGGCAAGGCCATCCCGGCCAGCCGGATGCTGCGCAGCGAGCCGGCCATCGTCGCGGGCATGGCGGCTGCGGTGCTTGGTGAGCGGGAGGGGCTGGACTGGAAGGGCTGGATCGCCGACTACGACCGGATCCGCACCCTCATCCAGGACGTCATCCCCGGCTTTGACGACTACAACCGACGGGTCCGGGGCGACAGCGGCTTCCTGCTGCCCGGCGGTCCCCGACAGCGGAAGTGGAACACCGAAAGCGGCCGGGCGGCGTTCACCGTTCACGACATCCCCCGCATCCCGCTGGCCGAGGGGCAGTACCTCATGGCGACCGTGCGCAGCCACGACCAGTACAACACCACCATCTACGGCCTTAATGACCGCTATCGGGGGATCTACGGGGAGCGGAGAGTGGTGATGATGTGCCCTGAGGACATCGCATCCGCCGGGCTTGTGGAGGGGCAGCGGGTCGATCTGACCAGCCACTTCGAAGACGGCGAGCGCTACGCACCCCGGTTCGTGGTCGTCCGCCAGTCCCTCCCCCGGCGCTGCGTGGTCACCTACTTCCCCGAGGCCAACCCCCTCGTCCCAGCCCGCAGCGTGGCGATCGGCAGCAACACCCCAGCCAGCAAGTCAGTGGTGATCTCGATGAAGCCGTCGGTGTAGGGCGATCAAATAGACTCGCCGTTGACCACCGCGATCGCATCGAGGTCAAAGCCGCCGGTCGTGCCGATGCAGTCGCTCACACCGGCATCGGTGATTCGCACATAGCGGGCGCGCGGCAGGCCGACGTCCGCGAGGTCGTAGGCGTCTCCACCCGCGACCTCCGGGTCGGTGGGATCGACGCCGTTTGTGGAAGACGCGAGCACCGGGGTGACGCCTGCGCAGCCGGGATAGCCGCCCTCGGCGTCCTCGGGATCGCAGCTCCACTCCGCCCAGGTCTTGCCGTCCTCGCTCGCCGCGACGATTCCGGGCTCGGCGAAGTCGGTGAAGGCGTTCTCGAACACCAGGAGGTCTGCTCCATCGCCGTCGAGGAGGCCGATGTCGTCGAGCGCCAGGACGATGCTGCCCCCGCAGCCCAGCGAGAGCACGTCGAGGGAGCCCGCAGACTCTCCGGAGCCCTCGGGGCTGCCGAGCACGATGTCGGGGAGGCTGTCCTGACCGAAGCCCGCGGCCTCGCCGGGGAGGTACTCGATGACGGCATCAGCGAACGGGTCTGGGTCGGCGTCGGCGTCGGCGTCGGTGTCCGCGTCGGTGTCGGCGTCCGCATCAGCATCGGTGTCGGAGTCGGTGTCCGCATCCGTGTCGGTGTCCGTGTCGCTGTCGGTGTCCGCATCGGCTTCGGCAGATGTGTCCGTGTCTTCCTTGTCTCCGCAGCCCACCAGGAACATCAGCAGCAGCAATCGCATCGGTCATCCTCCACAACCGGGGGCTTATCCCGATGCGGTCATGTTCGGTTACAGTGGCGCCAATGCTCCTCTTCCTCCTCGGCTGTGCCGACAAGACGGTGCCCACTCCAGACACCGTCGCCACGGACACCGCGACCACCCCGACTCCGTGGGCGGAGCTGGAGGCGGTGCCGCTGGAGGGAATGCGGGCGCTGATGGTCACCCCGCTGCTGAGCCCCGTCGACCTGAAGCGGCTGGCCACCCTGCCCTCTCGAAGCCTCACCGCAGTGCTCGACGGGCCGGATGTCCTCATCCTCGATCCGCTCTACCACCAGAGCAGCACCGCCCACTGTGTCAGCGCGACGGAGTGGCCGGACTGGGGGCACGCGGAGCGCCAGGGGGACTGCCCTGAGGGCCAGGTCCAGACCCGGCGCGGGAAGCTGACTCCCGAAGTCCCAGCCATCGATGCGGCGTTTGATTCAGTCGAGCTGACCCTGACAGTGCTCACTGCCGATGGAAGCCTCCAGATCGCAGACGCCGACCTGCTCGGAGACAACCCCCTGGACTTCCTCCGGCTGGGCGAGCCAGTGGAGATCGGGCTGGGCGCACTCGACACCACCGCCCGGCTCGCCGTCTCCAGCGGCAGCGTGGCCATCGCGGCAGGCACGACCCTCACCATCGACGGCGCCATCACCGCGCTGCCCGGGATCGCCTCGGCGGTGGCCTGGGTCGATGGCGGTGTCTGGGTTCTGACCGATGCCGGGGTGTGGGCGGATGGCGAGGTGGTGTCTGCCTCGGGGAGCACAATGGCCGCTGGAGAGGATGCGGTGTGGGTCGGCGGCTCAGGGAGCGTCTCCTGGATCGACCGCGACAGCCACGCCGTGCAGACCCTCACCATCGACGGAGCCACCGGCCCGATCGCGGTGGACGGGCAGCGGGCCTATGCGGCGACGTCGGATGGCATTGCGGTCATCGAGGACGGCGCAGAGATCACCCGCTACCTCCAGGACGCCCCGATCGATCTCGCCATCGGACCGCCCCATGAGATCCTCGCGTTGACCAGCGCTGAGGTGCAGGTCTTCCTCAACGAGACTGCACTGAGCGGCGGCGATGCGCTCGATGTGGTGCTGACCGCGTTTGTTGAGAAGCCACGCAATGAAAGCTCCGATGCGGACTGTCGGGGAGACGGCACCACAATCACCAGCTACGTCGAGCAGGCGATGGCCAACCACACCCTCCTCGCGGACCTGCCCCTGCCCGCCACCATCGGCATCACCCCGTTCTTCGCGCAGCGGGCGGCGGAGTGCGACCTGATCGACACCCTCACACCGCTGGTGGATGCCGCCGATGTCGGCGTCCTGTACCACAGCCCCACCCCCGACGACTGCGACACCGACTGCCTCGCGGAGTGGATGGCCGGAGAGGCTGCGAAGATCGCCGCGCTTGGTGTAGAGCCGACCTGGGCCAGCGGGCTGGGTGCGAAGGATGACCTGGACGACTTCACGGACCTCCTGCGGCAGTCCGGCGGACCGGATCGCTACCTGTTCTTCGGCATCTCCGCGCTCCCTGAGATCAGCCACGACGCGGATCCCCGGGCGAAGAACTCCTGGCCCATCGAGACCGGGCAGCGGTCGAGTGCCTGGCGCATCGATCACGCCGACGAGCTGGTGGAGGGTGTGGCAGGTGGCTGGCTGACGGTCTACCCCGGCGACAACATCCCCCTGTTCAACCTCGGCGGCTGCGCAAACCTGCTGCTGCGAGAGTGCCACCAGCTCGGGCAGGGCGGCTCTGGGGACATCGAAGCCGACGACACCACTGCCCTGACTTTGATGCTGCACCGGGCGCTGGCTGACCGGGATGGTCCGTCCACCTTCAGCTTCCACCTCCCCGACCTCGGGGTGTACGACTACACCGCCGACTGCACGGTGACCGACAGGGTGTGGTCTGGCGAGGAGTGCCAGGGAGCCGTCCTGCAGGACTGGGCAATGGACGTCTGGCAGCGTCATGTCCTCAACGGAACCGCTCGGATGTCCATCCCCGCTGAGCTGGATCGGCCGGAATAGCGAAGAACACTCGCGGTATTCCGGTTACAAGGCTCGACTTTACAAAGTCAAGACATCTATCCTGTCTTCGGGTACAACACGGTACCCGAAAGGAGGGTGTCCGACATGTTCACATTCAACCTGCTCTACGCGGTTCTAATAGCCGCGCCGGCCCAGGCCGGCGGCTACTCCACCGACATCGAGCTGCTCCAGCCGGGATTCTCTTCCGGCTCGGTCCCCGGCATCGACTCTTCAGCCCAGGGCAGCCAGAGGCCAGCGGTCGACCGCTGGAGCGGGCTACCCGCTCTGAGCGGCCTCAACATGAACCCTGGCTCTATGCTTCAACGTAAGATCGAAGAGTGAAGCAGACTTTTGGCGAGATCCGCTGTCTTTCCAGCACGCCACACCGTTAGAAACCCTCTTACCCACTCCACCAGTACCGTCAGAT
>JBLHNG010000206.1:0-11038 GCA_047621685.1 Myxococcota bacterium
GCAACGATGTCGGCGACAACATCATCGACGTCGGCATCTTCGGCCCCCGCCTGAGCATCATCTGGGATCCGTGGTCCAACCAGAAGACCGCCATCAAGGCCAGCGTCGGTCGGTTCAACAACCCGGGCCGGATCGGCATCGCCGACTACCTCTCCCAGGGCGACCTCGGCTACAAGATGAGCCTCGGCGAGTACTTCGGAAACTTCACCCACGAAGCGTCGAACAACTACTTCTACTCTCCCGCCGAGAACAACAACACGATCTACGACAAGACCACCGCCCCGCGCTCTGACGAGTTCCTGGTCGGTGTTGAGCGTGAGATCGCCCGCGACTTCGCCGCGAAGGCCTACTTCAACGGCAAGCTCACCCGAAACCTCCACGCCTTCGATGAGACCAACTTCATCTGGGACGGCACCGGCTACAACGTCATCGGCGCCTCCGACGGCACCCTGGTCACCCAGTACCGGATGCGGACCCCAGACATCGCACAGCGCGTCTACTACCGCGCGGATGCCGTCCTGGAGAAGGTCTGGTCGGACCGGTGGGGGATGCAGGTCAACTACTCGTACAGCGTCAGCCGCGGCACCGTGCAGGGCTCCCCGAGTGACTTCCTCTCGGTCCCCCAGCAGGTCGACTACTTCATCAACGGCTACCTCGGCACCGACATCCGCCACGACATTGCTGCGGGTTTCACCTGGGACCTCCCGGATGACCCATGGACCACCCGACTCGGCGCAGTCTTCTTCCTTGAGACTGGCTACCCGATCTCCCGGGCTTGGAGCAACGGCAACTACGCTGACTACGGCCGCGGATACTTCCTCAAGGACACCATCGGTTCCTACGCCCGCACCAACACCTGGTGGCAGCTGAACCTCCAGATTCAGCAGGCCATCCCGGTCCGCAAGGGCAAGCTGTTCGGTGTCTTCGAGCTTCAGAACGCCACCAACAACCGCAACGGTCAGTACGCCTACGTCTCCTTCGACAACCGCTGGATCATCAACTACCGGATCGAGCCCATCCGGATGACGGTCGGTGGTCGGTACGAGTTCTAAGGATGCCCCCTCTTCTTGGAGACGCTCACATGAAGCGCATCATCATCGTCTCGGTCGTGCTGGCAGGTTGTGCCTACCAGGAAGACCTCCCAGAGATCGACTTGTTGGGAACCGTTCGGATCCCTGCCGCCGCCGCTCAGTTTGAGTACGGCGACGACATCGACAACCTCACGGTCATCGACGACGCTCGGGCAATTGGTCCGGTCTACATCGGGGTCTTCCCCTCGGTGCAGGAGGGGCTGTATGACTTCCCCCATCCTGAGATCGGTCCCGTCCTGAACACCTCCGCAGAGGGGAACACCTACCCCTACGGCGGCACCACGGTCGGTCGGTTCGACTGGGCGTGCTATCAGGAGCTGGCCTGCAAGATCTCCACCGGGCGGTTCACCTCCTACGATGACATCCTGGAGTACTTCGCGGACGTCCTGGGCAACCCGGTCTCCGACAGCGAGGGCTTCGAGATCGACAGCGGCACGGAGTTCCAGGAGTACTGCTACGAGGTGCTGTTCGCGACGGCGGACTACGAGATGTTCTTCATCGCTGAGGTGCCCGACTTCGTCCTGGATGGTGACTACCTCGTCGCCGAGGATGTCGAGATCCCTCAGGTGCCCTACACCGAGAACATGGCGATCTGGGGCTGGGTCGACATGCCGTCTCGGACCTACGAGTACAGCACCTGCGATCCCAGCAACGGTGAAGTGTTCTCGTACTACAACGAGTTCTACGACAAGGGCACCAACTACATCGACGTGCTCAACTATCCTGGGAACTACATCGACCCGGGTGACTGGGTTGTCCAGGATCCTTTCCTGGTGACCAACCCGGAAGACTCCTTCGACCTCGAGATCGGGTTCAACTATGTTGATGAGTAGCCTCACCCTCCTGGCCTCTCTCGTCGGTTGTGATCGCAACGGACTCGACCAGGTCCCTCAGCCCAACGACGCCTTCCCCTCCGTCGTCGAGATCGGCAAGCTTGAGGTCATGAGCCTCGACCAGTACAACCTGCTGGCCGGAGAGGGCTCTGCCGCCTCGACCTGGTGCAACGACACCAGCCCCGCTCTCGGACGGGAGACCGTCGGTGATCGCGATCAGGAAGCTGACCTCCCCCTGTGCTACTACGGCCAGGTTGGTCTGGCAGAGATCGGTGGTGAGACTGGCGGCGCGACCCTCACCTTCGAAGGAACGGGAGGCGACGTCTGCCTTGTGGTCGACCCGGAGACGGTCTTCTGGAATCAGGCGGTGGCTTCGGGGACCTCCCAGACCAACTTCTCCTACCCGGATCGGGAAGAGGACGACGGCGACATCGACATGTACGCTGGCCTGTCCGCTTACTACACCGGCAGCCCGGGCGTGGAGATCGGTGACTTCACTGGCTTCTACACCGACAGCCTCGGCAACCAGATCGCCATCGAGTATGGCCTCTGCACCCAGGTCGGCTCTCTGGGGCAGAGTGACGCGCACTCCGGTCGGGCCACCACAGAGTTTTGCACCATCGACACCAGCAACCACGTTGGTGTGGAGTTCACCGTCGTCCTGGAGACCTTCTCGGTTCCTCTGGATGATGGGCTGCTCTCCTTCGGTGTGATGGCCCGCGAAGGCTCCTGCGCTGGCATCACTGAGTGCTCACTGCTCGGTGAGTCCCTCAATGAAGATGGTTCGGTCCGCGACTGCACACCGCAGCTTGAGGCTGCGTTCTGTGGTCAGGACGCTCTGGAGCCGTTCTGCTGCCTCCACCCCGACATGTGTGGTGAGGATGCCTCCATCGATGAGTGTGAGAGCGCACTGGACGATGCCGAGGTGAGCAACCTCGACGAGCTGGAAAGCATCTTCTGTGGCTCGAACAACTGCTGCAACTGAGACGGGCTGAGTAGTCTCTCAAGATTGAAGGCCCCGCAACGCTGCGGGGCCTTTTCTATGAGACCCGCTTCTATGAGACCCGCTTCTATGGCACCAGCGGGGTCTCGGGCTTGAGCGCGGTGGCGGTGATCGGCGCGCCGATGCGACGAAGCAGGGCCACACCGTCGGTCCGATCCAGGGCGACGTCACCCTCCAGCTTGCCGAGGTTCTGGTACACCGGCCCCTCCTGGTAGCGGAGGGTCTTGTTTGGCAGGCGCAGGAGCAGCCCCGGGGACGCCATGCCGTTGGGGGAAAAATCCACCAGCTCAGCGCCCTCGGGGATGGCGATGGGGGCACCGGTGGTGATTAGAGCGCCGGAGAGACTCATCCAGCGCGGCTGGAGGCCACCCTCTGTCGTTGTTGACGTCGAGAACAGTCCCAGCATTGCCAGGCCACCTGCGTAGGTCTCAGAGGCCGGCAGGAGGGTGAAGCGCACATCCTGGATCTGGGTGGCGGGGTCGTCTGCGGCGATGAGGCGCTGGCCGGGGACTGGCAGGCCCTCCTCCTCCGCGCGCTCGTCTCCGGGCTGCACGGTGTAGAGATCGAGGTGGCCGTTCTGGATGATGAGGAACAGAGCGGAGCCAGCGTCGGTGACCACTGTGCGGATTCGCGCGGGCAGCTGGCTGTAGCGCCCCAGCTTCCGGTAGCTCGCGCTGCCGTTCTCGTCTGCGGACAGCACCCGGATCTCTCCGGCAGTGCCCCGAGGGGCCGGGATCCAGAGCGGCTGATAGAGCCGCCCGTCCGCTGCGGTGGCTCCGCGTGCGGCGAGGCTGACCTTCGGCCAGGGTGCCTCGATGCTCCGGGGGGTGGCCCGAAGTCGGTGACCCTGGAGCCGGGCGAGGCCGATCGCGCGTTCTCCCTCCATCCAGACCACGTAGCGATCCGCGAGGTCAGCCGAGCGCGATGCGGTCAGGCTCGGCGAAGACGCGGAGGTCAGGCGGGTGAGGTAGTCCTCGGCCTCGGTGCCCAGTGGGTCGGAGACCGGGGTTCGGTGCAGGTAGAGGTCGTAGTAGTCCCCGGTGCGGTGGAGCCACGGAGTCCAGTCCCCGGAGCGCTCAAAGGGCAGCGCAGCGACCTCAAGGTCTGCGGCGGCTGGCGCTGGACGGGAGAGCCGGACCGTCTTTGGCTCCAGCGCCATCTCCTCTGCGCCGAGGGTGAAGTGCACGGCGATCTCGTACTCACCGGGTTTGAGCGTGCTGGCGGACGGGATCTCAAGGAGAACCTCGCGCTTGCCTCGGGGCGGGATTGACCACTCCTTCTCCACCGGAGACTCCACCAGGGTGCGGCGGGTCTGCATCTCTCCCGATGGGGTCCGCAGCTCGAAGCGCACGAGATCGTGCCGGACGGAGAGGTCGGGGAGGGTGATGGTCGCCGCGGTGTCGTTGCGCGCCTCGATGGTGACCAGGAGGGGCGAACCGGCCAGATACTCGGCACGGAGGTCCGCGCTGAGGGTGGCGCCCGGGGTGGGCTCAGCAGCGGCCGGTGGGGCCGCGAGGAGGAGGAGCAACAGCGCTGGCTTCATGGGATTCGTCGCGGCCCGGGTGGGGGTGTCTCAGAGATTCTGTGAGGACCATAGCCGCTGTACCAGGGCGATGGCATCTGTGCGGTCGAGGATGTCTCCGTCGAGCTGTGCGACCCGCACCTGACGGAGGATCTTCCCCATGTGTGGTCCAGGCGGAATGCCGAGCGGCTTGAGGTCGCGGCCCTGGATGAGGGCAGGGACTGGTCGGGTGTCGATGCCCGCAAAGCGCGCGCGGTCCAGGGCGTCCTGTGCACAGGCCCCGCCAGAGGCCAGGGCGGTCTGGGCGATGAGGGCGATCTCGCCGTCCTCTGCGAGCCAGCGGAGTGCGGCATCGGTGGCCGGAGTGCAGAGATCGGACCAGTGCTGCACCGTGTGGAGGACGCGGGCACGGACCGGGTATCCATCAAGGGTGAACACCTTGAGGCTGTCGAGGATGCCGCTGGCAGCCTGGGGGCAGCGGTGGAGCAGCACCGAGAGCATCAGCGCGACCGGGGAGGCGACCGAGTCCCGTGCGGACGCCGCAGCGTCGAGCGCGGCACCGAGGGCGTCGTCGTTCACCGCAGCGAGCGCGGGCATCATGCGCGAGAAGATGTCGAGCTGTCTGGCGACCGCCAGGCCAATCGAGGGGCGGGTCGGTCGGAGGAGGAGCTTCTCGAATTCGATCCAGACCCGCTCGGCGGCCAGATCGTCGAGCGGAGTCTGCCGACAGAGCGCCGCCAGATCCTCGGTGACCGAGAAATCGAATCGGGCCGCGAACTGCATGACCCGGAGGACCCGGAGGGGATCCGCGACGAAGGTCTCGGCGTCTACCATGTCCAGGCGACGGGCGGCGATGTCGGCGCGACCGTTGTAGGGGTCGGCGTAGGTGCCCGTCAGCGGGTCGTAGGCGATGGCGTTGATGGTGAGGTCCCGCCGTCGGGCGGACTGCGTCAGCCCGATCCATGGGTCGCCCTCGACGCGCACGCCGCCCTCTGAGGGCGTGTGAGAGGCCGCGGTCTGCGGCAGTCCGATGTCCAGCTCCAGCCTGCCCAGGCGCAGCTTGAAGACGCCGAAGCTGCGCCCCACCGCCTTGACTCGCCCCGCACGCCTCAGGACCGCCTCCAGCTGCTTTGCCGGGAGCTTGTGGACCTCAATGTCGAGATCCTTGGGGAGGAGGCCGAGGAGGTCATCGCGGACACATCCCCCGACCAGCCACGCTTCTCCGCCCGCGCGCCGGATCGCAGCGCACAGGTCACGGACCGGGTCGGGGATGTCCTTCACCGTTCCGTCTCTTCGGTGTCCTCAGGCTCCTGAAGCAGCGCAGCGAGGCGCTCCTGGATGGTCAGGCGCCGCTGCCGAACCGGGGTCCGGCTGGGGAGGCGTCTGGTGGGAGCGGTGGGAGCGGTCGGACGGGGTGGTGGGCGGTAGGTGCGGCTCGGCGGACGGACCGAGACGCCCAGACGGGGCCGGATGGCCTGGACCGCCTGGTTGATGATCTGCCGGACCCGCTCCCGAGACAGGTTCATGCGCTTGCCGAGCGCGGAGAGGGTCAGCGGCGGCTCATCGCCGAGGCCGTAGTACAGGACCACGGCCTCGCGGGTGCGGGGCGGCAGTGCATCGAGGAGATCCTCGACCTGGGCCATCATGGCGGCGGTGATCGCCTCCTGCTCCGGGTCGGGGGTGTGCTCATCGGCCAGCATCATTCCCAGCGGGACGCCTTCGTCTCCGTCCCCAGAGCCGGGGGAGACATCGAGGCTGACGGGCCGGCTCTGTGAGCGGATCAGCGCGATCCGATCCATGTCGATGCCGCTGAGCTTGGACAGCCGCTCGTTGGTGACGCTCTCACCGGAAGCGACGATGTCGACGATGATGCGGTTGAGCTGGCGCTGCTGCTCGACGAGTCCGCCAGGGAGTCGGACCAGCCGACCCTCGACGTCCACCGAGCGGGTCATTGCCGCGCGAATCCACCACTGGGCGTAGGTCGTGAAGTTCTGCGCATCCGGATCGTAGCGACGTGCGGCGCGCAGGGCACCCAGTCGCCCCTCCTGCACGAGATCCTCGATCTCCAGCCGCGAGGTGCGGGCGATCTTTCCGGCGCGCTGCCGGATGAGCCCCTCGACCTCGCCGACCATCTGCCAGCGGAGCCCCTCGGCGTCTGACCAGGCGGCGCGCGCGGTGTTGAGGTGCTTTCGCAGGGCGGGGGTGCTGCGGACTGCGACCTCGGCTGCGGCGAGTGCATCGGGGATGCGCTCGACCATCAGACCGCGGGTTTGCGCCCTGCGAAGCTGTGGGGTGTCCAAGATGGACTGGGCGGACGGGATGTGATCGAGGGCTTGCAGGCACTGTGCCTCTGCCTTCAATGCTTGCCGGGCTAGCTCTCGCTGCCGGTCACTGCGTACACTCATCGCCTCCTCCAGGTGGGCTGATGTCGGGGGGTTGGTGTGTTGTCCAAACCAACTGCCAGCATGCGGTCTATTATCCACTGTACCGCGCATCGACACCCGGACTCTGGGTGGGATACGCACAACCGAACAATCTGGAGGCCCGATGACACCGTTGATGTTGCTGAGTGCAGCCTTTGCCGCTCCGCCCACCGTCAGCGTCGGACAGCACGCGCTCTCCTTCTCGCTGCCGGCGATCAACGAAGAGGTCACTGAGGGCCTCATCAACAGCACGCAGCTAGCCCTGTCGGACTTTATTGGGGTCTCACCGGATCTTCCGCAGCGTGCGGTCATCATCTACTTCTTCAACCGCAGCGACGGTGGCATGACCCTGCCCGACCTCAATGAGATCCAGAAGCGGTACGACGGCAAGGGTGTGCAGGTCATTGCCATCAGCACCGATGCCGGGCCGATCGGCGGACTGTCCACCTGGATTGAGGAGCAACAGTTGACCTTTCCGGTGCTCAGAGACAGTCACCAGATTGTTTCCAGCCGCTATGGCGTGGAGCAGCTGCCGTTCGCGCTGGTAGTGGATGGGGGTGGGTACATCTTTGCGATGGGCCGACCGATGGGGACTGATTTTCACGAGAGCATTGAGGCGGAGCTGCGGCCACTGCTGGAATAAGGTGAAGCATCGCGAAGCGATCAAGCCTTTTCCCTATACAATTTGAGGCACCAGTCAGCGGGCCGGACCGTATCCGGCCCGACTGGTGCGCTTTTGTCTGAAACGGGGGTTTCCCCCCAAAACCCCCGCTACGCGCTGACATCCTCTCACACAGACTGTCCGCCAGAAGGGGGCGACATGACGGGTGCCCAGTTTGGCTGTGGTGCCGTCGCTTCTGGCCCGGGCGATCACCCGGTGGCTCTTCCCATCTCTGCTAGTGAAAACGCTTGCAATGACCTTTGGTCAAAGCGGCACCTTTTCAGACCCGCACCACAATCACTGTCACGTTGTCCTTCCCGCCACCCTGATGCGCGGCACGCACAAGCTCCCGGCACCCGATGCGCAGGTCCGAGTAGTGGTTGAGGATCGACTCGATGTCCTCGTCATCCACCTCGCCCCACAGCCCATCCGAGCACAGCAGGATCACATCGTTCTCTACGAGATCGACCCGGAAGATGTCGATGTCGACATTTCGCTCGGTGCCGACGGTGCGGAGGAGGATGTTGGAGTGGGGATGGTGGCGGGCTTCTTCGGGACGGATGCGCTGCTGCTCGACCATGCGGGCGACCAGGGAGTGGTCCCGGGTGATCTGGTGGAGCACGTTGCCGCGGATGAGGTAGGCGCGGGAGTCACCGACATTGGCGATGAGCGCGACCCGGCCGTCCTCGACGAGTGCTGCGACCATGGTGGTGCCCATGTCGCTGCCCATCATCTCGGAGTGGTCCTTGATGCCGTTGTTGGCGCACTGGAAGGACTCATCCAGCACGTTCTCCAGGCCCTCAGTGTTGATGGTCGTGGCGTACTGGAGCCGGGCGCGGGCCTCGCGGCAGATGGTCTCGACGGCCATCTGGCTGGCGACCTCACCCTTATCGTGGCCGCCCATGCCGTCGGCACAGACGTAGAGGTTGGTGTTGCCAGAGAGGTGGGTCCAGCCCCAGTTGTCCTCGTTCAGGCTCCTCGCAAGCCCCACATCGCTCATCGCCGCACGGTTGCTGGCGAGGGTGTTGGGGTACTCGGTCTGGATGAGCTGCTCCAGGGCACGTCCGAACTGGAAGGAAGTCGGGTACTCGCCCTGAGCGGCGGTGGCGAAGAAGTCTGCGAGGGGCTGCTCGCTGACGCTGACGAGGCGCTGGAGGAAGGCGGCGAGCAGCTTGATCTCGTGGGCCTGCTCGTTCTCCGGGACTGGCCCCTCGAACACCGCGCGCACGTCTGGGTCGAAGAAGAAGTACTCCCGACCCTCTCCCACCAGAAAGTTCGCGGCGCTGATCTGCTCCAGGGAGATTCCAGAGAACTGCAAAAAAGCGATAAGTCCGGTGGCGCGCTGGGCGAGATCGAGAACCTGACGGGGCGGGAGGGGAGAGCTCTCGTCTAACATCAGCCCTTCGCCGTTCCAGGGCGTGACCGCGCAGAGGACCTCGCGCTCGAAGAACAGATCGACCGGTCCGCACAGCCCCGGGTGTTCAAGCTGACGATGGAAGAAACCGGTGAATGGCTCGTGGAGGTGGGCCTCCCAGCGGACCGAGACGAGGAACCTTCGCGAGGAGAGATCTGCCTTGCAGGCCACACAGGTCGTGCGAGAGCGCGGGGTGTCGTCGCAGCCACACTCCCAGCAGAACCGACGTGGTCGATCCGGCCGGTCGTCATTGGCCAGATAGAACATGCGACCTTCAGAGAGGCGTACCAGCCCCTCGATGGTGTAGTGCTCCGAGAGGTGCGTCCCGGGAGGGAATGGGCTGGGGCGCTGTCTGTTGTTGGCCATTCAAAAACTGCCGGCGAAGAGACTGTTGGGGGCCATTCTAGGCGGCGAGGCGTCTGCAAGCAACGTCGGGCGACGGATTGCCGGAGCGGTGCTGTTCCCCGACAGTATCCCGCCCTGTAGCCGGTGCCCGAGATAGAGGGGGCGAATGAAGTCCCTTCCCTTTGATATCGAGGCCACCAGCGGGGGTGCGCGCGCTGGCACACTGCACACCGCACGTGGCAGCGTCACCACCCCGGTCTACATGCCGGTCGGCACCCAGGGCGCAATCCGCGCGCTCCCGCCGTCCCTGCTCCCCCAGACCGGCTCGCAGATCATCCTCGCCAACACCTACCACCTCTCCCAGCGCCCTGGAGAGAAGCTGGTTGCCCGGCACGGCGGGCTTCACAAGATGATGTCGGTGGACAACCCGATCCTCACCGACTCTGGCGGCTTCCAGGTCTTCTCGCTGAAGAAGTCCGGGATCACCGAGGAGGGCGTGACGTTCGCCTACGAGGTCGATGGCAACAAGACCTTCCTCTCCCCTGAGCGCTCCATGGAGATCCAGCAGCTGCTCGGCGCGGACATCGCCATGGTGTTCGACGAGTGCCTGCCGTTTGGCACCGACAAGGACCGCGCCATCGCCAGTGTGGACCGCACCGCCCGCTGGGAGGCCCGCAGCAAGGCTGCCCACACCCGCGAGGACCAGTCGTTGTTCGGCATCGTCCAGGGCGGCTTCTGGCCCGACCTGCGAAAGCGCAGCGCCCGACAGATCACCGACATTGGCTTTGATGGGTACGCCATCGGTGGGCTGAGCGTGGGCGAGGGGCACGAGCGGATGTGCGAGGTCCTCGACTTCACCACCCCTGAGATGCCCAAAGAATCTCCCCGCTACCTGATGGGTGTGGGGCGCCCGCTGGATCTGGTCGAGGGTGTGGCTCGGGGCATCGACATGTTTGACTGCGTGATCCAGACCCGCCACAGCCGGTCCGGCATGTTCTACACCACCGGCGGTCGCATCCGAATCACCGATCGGCGTTTCCGCAACGACATGTACCCCCCAGACACCACCTGCCCCTGCACCACCTGCGCGAAGTTCACCCGGGCCTACATCCACCACCTGTTCCGGGTTGGTGAGATCCTCGGGGCGACCCTGGCGACCATCCACAACCTCACCTGGTTCGCCCAGTTTATGGCGAAGATGCGCGCGAGCATCGTTGATGGCACCTTTGAGGACTTTCGGCGTCAGGTTCATGAGACCTACCCGGAGAAGGTTGAGGGGCAGTCGAAGGGACGGAAGTCGCGCCGCTAGGCTTTGGAACCACTGAGTGAGCCGACGTGCGGTGTGTTGCGGATGTCAGACACGGCCCCCTGCGGTGTCCCCTTGCGCGTGCCCGGGCGGACTGAGACTCCAGATCAGGCGATCCAAAACAATACAATCAACAAAAAAAGGAGAGGCAGCCACCCGACTCCGTCGAACTCCGCCCGTCTCCACACCGCTCCCCGGCACGGCAATCAGCCCGCCTCCGATCGGCACTTGCCGCAACTCAGTGGTCAGCGTGAGAGAGCCAGCCCCCCCAGCCAACTTACGCCCGCTTCCGTCCAACGGCCGAACGTCTCGGGGCTTTAAATCGGGCACCAGTCACCGGGCCGGACAGTATCCGGCCCGACTGGTGCGCTCTTGTCTGAGACGGGGGTTTCACCCCCAAGCCCCCCGCTACGCGCTGGCATCCTCTCACACAGACTGTC
>JBLHNG010000207.1:0-11023 GCA_047621685.1 Myxococcota bacterium
ATCCGTTCAACGAAAATCGATTGCACTCAAGTCGTCGAACCGTCCTCGACGTGCAACAATCCCCGTCCCTGCTGGTACAGGCAGGAAGGAGGTCAGGTGTTCCTTGCAATGATGATGATGGGATGCAACACCGCTGAAGGTCAGGAGGGCGTCGGCGGCGACGCCTCGGATCTGTCCTGGGAAGAGGTCACCGCAGCCTGCACGGGCTCCGACGTCGACGTGGACCTTGGAGTCGAGCCGATCACCTTTCAGGCGATGGCTTGCGGGGCTGTTGACTGCGCCCCTGTTGCATGGAAAACCCTTACAGGAACCGTGCTGAAGCTGGATGGGTGCGGCGACTCTCAGGAGATCATCGTCCGCTACTACTACTGATCACCGGGTCATCGGCGTCCTGTCCAGCAGCTCCAGCGTCGCCTCAATGGGGAACGATGCCCGCCGGATCCGGGTGATGACTGCTCGGCTACCGCTGAGGTTGTAGTCGACGTCGGTGGGCCGGACGACCTGCCCGGCTCTGAGCCAGTGGACATCGGCCGCGAGTTGGTAGGTGATGCGACGCCGGGGGAGTGCCCGCCGGCCCTGTCCCAGATGGAATCGCACTCGATGACCGGCTCGGAGCGCGGCCCGTAGAACTGCTCGGAGAGGTAGCAGACATGGGGTGAGCTGTGGCATTTACCTGGAGGTCAGCCGAGAAGGATGTCGTAGCTGAGGCCAGCGCTGACCTGGGCCGCGGCCTGTGCGAAACACCACGTGACTGAGATGGATAATTGTTTTAGATTATCCATCTATGAACAAAGAACGCTTTTGTCCGAGATGCAAGTGTCAGAAGCCGATCTTTGACTTCTATAAACGTAGAGGAAAAGCCGGGAACAGCCCGTATTGCAAGAACTGCATGAAGGAGCAGGCCAAGGAGCGCCAGCGACGATTCAAAGAAATCTGTGTTCAATACAAGGGCGGCACTTGCGAGCGGTGTGGGTATTTTCGCTACATCGGGGCGCTCGAATTCCACCACAGAGACCCTGAGCAAAAGGATTTCAGTGTCTCTCAGAGACGGAGCCTGAAGTTCAACCATGAGGTGGAGGCTGAGCTGGATAAGTGCTGTCTTCTCTGCGCGAATTGTCACCGTGAGGTGCATGCTGAGCAGAAGGGATTGCTTGCCCTACGTGAAGAAGAGTAGCACCGACAGAATCGGGCGAGGCGCGCTGGCGTCCTCGCCCGCCTGTTCCTTCTGACGGTGTGCTCTACAAATACCCCCTACAGGACTCGAACCTGTGGCCCTCGGCTTAGTCGGAAACAGGAGATTCGAACTCCCTCAGGGATAAATCCCTGATACCATTTCTCCGGAAGGCCGATGCTCTATCCAGCTGAGCTAAGGGGGCGTGGCAGCCTACATACTTCGATCAGCACCAGTCAGTCAAGAGCGATGGTCACCCCGACCTGACCGCCGACCTCAACCTCCAGCCGCACCGCTTCAGTCGGCGGGACATACACCGCCCCCTCGCCAACCTCCAGCAGCCCGCCATCCGCACCCCAGGCCGACCAGACCCGTCGCGGCTCGCCCTCGTCAAAGCCGGTCGCGACAGCCTCCCAGCGCCCCCCGTCTACCAGCAGCTCGGCGTGGTGGACTGGCGCCTCCGCACCTGCCCGACTCCGCCCGATGTCGTAGAATGCCGCATCCTGGGCGTCATCCCGCCAGTCGCAGTGGACGTGGGTGGTGTACTCGCTGACGTACCCGGCCCCCAGGCTGTCGCAGATGTCCGCCAGCTCGCTGAGCGAGACATCGTTGCTGTACATGTCCACCGCATCGCCGTACATGTGACGTGAGTAGGTCGCCCCACCAACCCCGGCATTGTAGGCGACGTTTCGATACCCGGAGTTGATGTAGAGCGCGCTGCCGACGCTGTCTCGGATCGCCTGGAGGTACTCCATGACGTGTACCTGGTACAGCCCATAGTCCCCCTTGTACTCCTGCATCACCTCGTCGAGGGCGAAGTTGGGGGCGAGGATGAGGTCTGGGTCAGCGGTGGTCAGGTCGATGAACCGGGCAGGCTTGCTGTACTGCTGGGAGCCGTTGTAGGGCTCGGGGTAGGTGTAGTCGCTGCCCCAGCCGGTGCTGTAGGAGGTGAGGGGGAGGCAGGCGGTGTAGTCCTCCGCTGCGCCCGGGTAGCAGACCTCCTCGACGGTCGGGGTGGTCCCGGTGTCTTCGGGATCGCCGGTGTCTTGCGGCTCCTCGGTGTCTTCGGGCTCCCCGGTGTCCTCAGTGGTGTCGGTCAGGTTGTTCGGGTCGTACTCCGCCTCGCCCTCTCGGATGGCGGGGTGGTCGAAGTCATTGGAGCAGGCCAGCAGCAGCAAGAGCATTGAAAACCTCGGAGGTTCAGGTTCAACCGTTATTCCTCAGCATGCCATCGATTCCAGCGCCTCACCTCTCGGGCGAGGTGGGTGACGAACTTGGCCGGCGGATCGATGGAGACGTGGAGGTCTTCCCCGGTGATCGGGTGGGCCAGACGCAGCTCAACGGCAGCAAGGAACAGGCCGCTTCCCCGCAGGATCGGCCCCCGGAAGTAGAGGTCATCGCCGAGGATGGGGTGGCCCAGCTCGGTGATGTGGCGGCGGAGCTGGTGGGTGCGGCCGCTGATCGGGAACAGGTCGACCTCGGTGAGCCAGTCCGTCTTCAGCGAGCGCACCGTGCGGACCGACCGCCAGCGCGTGAGTGCGGCGCGACCATCCAGCGGGGTGTTGATCTCGCCGCTCCCCGACAGCGCGCCCAGCACCACTGCCCGGTAGCGCTTGGTGATGCGCCGTGCCTCGAATGCCTGCGACAGCCCCACCCGGGCTGTGGCGGTCCGGGCGATCAGGACCAGCCCGGAGGTCCGGCAGTCCAGCCGGTGGACCGGATCAGGATCGGGGAGGGCATCGGGCTGGGGGGAGAGCGGCAGGTTGTGCCGCATCGCCCGGTGGATGGTGCGGACGTGGTTGCCGCGCACATGGATGCCCGGCGGCTTGTTGACCACCGCCAGCCAGTCATCGACGTAAGGCAGCGCCAGCTTCATCGGCAGGACCGGCATGCTGGGGCCGTCTGGGAGCTTCAGGGTGAGCTGGTTGCCCGCCTTGACCCACCACACGGTACGACCCCGCTCCCCATCCACCAGCAGGCGCTCCGCCTTGATCGCCTTGCGGGCCTGAGCGCGCGAGGCGATGGCGATGAACACCCGGACCGCGTAGGTGTCGATGCGCTCCCGGGGTGGGTCGTCGGGGACGGTGTGGTGGAAGGTAGGCAGGGCCGCTCAGTCCGTGGACAGGGTGAGGTTGAGCCCGATGCGCACGCTGTCATCGACCGAGTCGTGGGCGCAGATCTTGATCAGCTCGGTGAGGTTGTCGGACATGCCCAGCCCGGCGATGGAGACGGTGAAGTCCTCGGTGGTCTGGAGGGTGTAGCCGTCGGGCCCCCGGGCGAGCTTGACGTTGGCGGTGACCGGGACCGATCCGGCGTACAGCGCCAGGGTGCCCTTTGCGACTGCCATGGCCTCGGTGTTTAAGAGCAGGGGCTTGTCGGGGAGGCCCTCCATGGACTCCAGGGTGAAGGTGGCCTCGGGGTGAGCGGTGGCCTTGAAGAAGGTCCCGCGGACGTTGACGTCGCGGCCAGCATCGCCCGATGCCCAGGTGCTCACGTCAAACTTCAGCTCTCCCGACGCAGCCTCGCCAGAGAGGAAGTCCAGGGAGCCGGTCACGCCGGTGAGGGTCGCGCCGACCTCTGCGCTGCCGTTCTTCACCTGGATCAGCTTCAGCTCTCCGCCAGAGACGGTGCCCTTGGTGGAGGGGGGCGGGCCGTTGTTGGTGTTGGACTCCGGACCAGCGGGAGCTGCGCCGGGGGCACCGGGAGCTGCGCCGGGGGCACCGGGAGCAGCGCCAGGGGCACCGGGAGTGCCGGGACCACCAGGACCGCCAGGGGCTGCGCCGGGGGCACCGGGAGCGGGGATGGCGGGGTCTGTGACCGGGGCGGTGGCGGGCTCGGGCTCGCCGGTACAGCCGAGGGCTGCAAGGATCAGAAACATGGGAACTCCTGCGTTGTGCCGACAGCTATCCCGCGGGCACGAATTTGTATCCTGCCCCTCGAACCGAGCGGAAGTAGACCGGGTTGGCCGGATCCGCTTCAAAGTGCCGACGCAGCCGCATTACGAAGTTGTCGACGGTCCGGGTGTTGGGGTAGTTGGGCAGCTTCCAGACCTTCTCCAGCAGCTCCGTGCGCCCGATCACCCGCTCCGCGTTCTGGGCGAAGTACCGCAGGAGGTCCAGCTCCAGGCTGGTGAGCTTGATGGGCTTGCCGTCCATGGTGGCTTCGTGGCGCTCGAAGTCGATCACCGCGCTGCCGAAGGAGTAGCTGCTGGCGCTGACCGGCGGGCGTCGCTCCCAGGAGAGCCGGCGGAGCATGGAGCGGACCCGGGCGATCAGCTCGTCGAGATCGAAGGGCTTGGTGAGGTAGTCGTCGGCACCGGACTCCAGGCCAGTCACCCGGTCGCTGGCCTGGGTGCGGGCGGTGAGCATGATGACCGGGGTGAAATTGCCCGCGGATCTCAGCCGCTTGCAGAGGGTGAAGCCGTTGGAGTCGGGCAGTGTGACATCGAGGATGATGGCGTCGTAGCCCTTCGAGCTGGCGAGGAGCGCGGCAGCCTCTCGGGCGGTCGCGGCGGTGTCCACGGCGAAGCCTTCGAACTCAAAGTTGAGCTTCAGCCCTGCGGAGAGGTGGGCCTCGTCTTCGACGATTAGGAGTCGCTGCTTTTCTTCGGTCTCACTCATCAGGCTCATTTGTATCGCATGGGCAGGGCGAATTGCATGGTGGTTCCCTGCCCGGGGCCATCGGACAGTGCGGTGAGCTGCCCGCCGAGGGTCTTGACGAGGGAGCTGACCACGTAGAGGCCAAGGCCCGTACCCCGGCGGGTGTTCACGTTCTCATCGGGCACCCGGTAGAACCGGTCGAAGATGAGCTTGAGGTGGACCTGGGAGATTCCGATGCCCCGGTCGGTCACCGAGAAGTGGACCCGGCCTGCGCCCTCGCGGGCGATCAGTACGACCCCGGCGGGCTCATCGGAGTATTTCAGGGCGTTGTCGAGGAGGTTCTTGAGCACCGTCTCCAGTGCTGTGGAGGACGTGAGGAGATTGAGATCCTCGGGGATGTCGATCTGGATGGCGCCAGGAGGTGCCCGGTAGCGCCCCCGGACCCGCTCCGCGCAGCGCTCGGCCAGCAGGCGCACGCTGACCTGGGAGTAGTCCAGCGCCTCCTGGTGCTGCTCCAGTCGGCTGGCGGCGAGGATGTCGTCGATGAAGGCGCTGAGGCGGTCGATGTCGTCGAGCATCCGGCGGTGAAGCTCGCTGCGCTGGGGCTCGGTGAGCTTGCGGCGGTTGACGGTCTGGACCGACAGCTTCAGCGACGCCAGCGGGCTCTTCAGCTCGTGGGTGACCGAGTCGATGAACCGCACCTGCCGACGGCTCTCCAGGATCTCCCGGACCAGGAAGACGCTGAACAGCACCAGCACCACCACGATGACCACGAACGACACGATGCCGCCGACCATCAGCCAGCCGTTGGCGCGGGCCGCCATCTCGGCCTGCTCGCTGTTCTGGATGAGCACGAGGATCCAGCCGACCAGGAGGGCGATCGCGAGCGCGATGGAGCCCGCACCGAGGATAATCGGGGTCTTGATGGACCGGGGAGTGTTGAACTTCACTCTCTGGATCTAACGGCTCGTTGAGGTGCAGGACGGTCCTTTGATGCTGCGGCGGTGGCCGCAGGCGGGGATTCACCACGGGTGTCATGCTGGGGGGTGGCAGGGGGAGCGGGCACTCACCTCCAGTCACCGCCCCCTGGGCTACCCACCTTGTGGCCCCACCCCGACACCAATTACTCCCCACCCACCGCAGGCTCACAGGACCGTCCTGTACGTCACCGGGTAGCGACTCCGCTCTCACCGGCCAGCGTCCCCGCCTGACGAACCAGGTTCTCCAGCTCGTCCTCTATGGCAACCCCATCCCGCTTCGCCCCACCAACCAGCGCAGCGATCTGCTCATAGCTCAGCTCCGCCACATAGTGACTCCCCCGCAGCTTCTCAGCGAACGTCGCCGCCCCCAACGCGAGGCGAAAACCATCCGTCGTCTCCGCCATCTCATCGCGGACATCGCCAGCCGGGTACGCGGTAAACCACTCCTCCGCAGCCGCATCAGCACCCGGCGGCTTGGCCCGAAGACGCACAGTGGCCAGCGACCCCGCATGATCCCGATACCCATCCCGGAGGATGACGTCGTACAGCGCGGTCACGCTGTGACCCGACCCAATCTCCCCAGCATCGACCGCATCATTGCGGAAGTCGGCATCAGCGATGTCGCGGTTCTCGTAGCCGATGAGCCGGTAGGACAGCACCACGTCCGGGTCGAAGTCGACCTGGATCTTCACGTCCCGGGCGATGGTCTGGATGGTGCCGGAGAGGTCCTGGCCGAAGACCTTCTTCGCCTCGGTGTAGTCGTCGATGTAGAAGTAGTTGCCGTCGCCCTTGTTGGCGAGCTGCTCCATCAGGGTGTCCTGGTAGTTGCCGCGTCCGAACCCGATGGTCGACAGGGTGATGCCCTTCTTTGCGTAGCCGGTGATCTCGGTGAGCAGAGACTCATGGGAGGTGCGGCCGATGTTGGCGTCGCCATCAGAGAGCACCACGACCCGGTTCTCCGCGCCCGCCACGAACGCCTGATCAGCGAGCTGGTAGGCCAGCTGGACGCCGGAGTCCATGTTGGTGCCGCCGCCGGACTGGAGTGTGTCGATTGCGGCGTTGATGGTGGAGAGGTCGCTGGCGGCGGTGGGCATCAGGAGGATCTCGGTGCGACCGGCGTAGGTGGTGATCGCCACGGAGTCCTCGGGGCCGAGGTTGCTCACGAGGTGCTGCATTGCCTTGCGGGCCAGGGGCAGCTTGTTGTTGGCGGACATCGAGCCGGAGACATCCACCAGGAAGGTCAGCCGGACCGGCTTGCGGTCGTCCTCGTCGATGCGGTCGCCCTGGAGTCCGACGCGCAGGACGTGGTGGTTGGGCTCCCAGGGGGAGGGGGCGGCCTCCATGAAGACGGCGAACGGCGCATCATCTGCCCGATCGGCGTAGCGGTAGTTGAAGTAGTTGACGAACTCCTCGACGCGCACGGCGGACTCTGGTGGGAGCTGACCGGTGAGCAGCTTGCTGCGGGCGATGGTGTAGCTGGCGGTGTCGACGTCGATGGAGAAGGTCGAGAGGTGGTCGGACTCCACGAGGGTCTGGGCGTTGATGCCGTAGTTGGTGTAGCCCTCCCGGCTGGACTGCTGCTCGACTGCTGCTCGCCCGGCGCCGAAGCTGCCGCCGCCCGAGCCGTAGCCGGAGGCGCCGCTTCCGCGACCCTTGGTGCCGAGTCCGCCGAGGCTGTCTGCGATACCACCGCCGCCGAGGCCAGAGCCGCGAGAGCCGAGCCCACCGGAGCCGGTCTGGATGCGTTTGGCGCCGATGAGGCCGCCGATGCCGCCGGTGAGGTCGGAGTTGAGTGTGGAGGAGCCGAAGACACCGTCGAGCGGGGCTTCTGCACTGAGGACACCCAGAACACCAGCGCTCTCCGCGGCCTCTCGGTTTTTCTCAGCAGCGGCCGCAGGCTTTGCTTCCGTCTGGCTGCCCGTCGCGACCTCCATCCGGGCGTCCTTCTTGCCGACCTTGCCCTCCTCCAGGGGGCTCGCCGGCTCCATGGGCACCGGGGCCTGCACGACCTCCAGCACAGCGAGGCGCTCCGGAAGGTCCTGGGGTGTCACCTCGGGCTCCTCGACGGAGATGATGATCTGGCCCACCGCGCCGAGGGTCAGTCCCAGGACGGCCAGTGCGATAACTGCAGTTCGGGTCGAAGACATACCGCTCCTCCTCGCCCGGATCGGGCGTTGGTTCTCAATCAGCGGCGCTATTCGCCGGGGGTGCTTCTTACGACTGCGCGACTCGGGATCGGTTTGTCAGGAGTCTGTCAAGTGAGGATGAGCTGAGGATGCCCCTGCTCATCCAGGGAGAGCCGAAGCACCTGCAGCTCGCCATCACAGAGCCACGCGCACAGCGGACGGGTGGTGGGCAGCTCCACCTCCAGCACCCCCGACCACATCCGGTGGTAGGCCACCGCCTCCAGGTCATCGATGAGCTTCAGCGGGGCCGGCACCACCGTGTCCGCCCAGCGCAGCACGCCGTCGCAGATCACCCCGATGATGGCCTGACCACTGCCGGTCGCGATCCGGATGGAATCTGCGGGCGCGGTGAAGGTGATGTCTTCGGCAGGGCAGGGGAGGAGGTTGGACGGCTGTGACACGCTCGGCAGGATACAGGCAGCCTCTCTGGAGGGTGCGATGGATGTCCTGGTGATCAACTGCGGCAGCTCAAGTGTGAAGGCGGATGTGCTCGATGAGGAGACCGGTCGGCGGGTCCGACAGCTCCGGGTGCAGCGGGTGGGGCAGCCAGGCTGCAGCGCGACGCTGGATGGGGTCGAGGAGGCGCTGGGAGACGTGGACTGCACGACCGCGCTGACCCTGATGCTGCCGCGACTGGTGGAGGGCGTGGCGGTGGCTGCGGTCGGACACCGGGTGGTCCATGGCGGCGAGAAGTTCTCCGCCCCCACACGCATCGATGCGGATGTTGAGTCCGCCATTGAGGCCCTCTGCGCCCTCGCTCCGCTGCACAACCCGGCCAACCTCGCCGGGATCCGCGCCGCTCGGGCACTGCTGCCGGATGTCGCCCATGTCGCAGTGTTCGACACCGCCTTCCACGCCACCCTCCCACGACGGGCGCGGACCTACGCCCTGCCCGCAGAGCTGGCGGAAAAGCACGGCATCCGACGCTACGGCTTCCACGGACCCAGCCACAGCTACGTGGCCGCCCGGGCTGCCAGGCACCTCGAAGCCGACCTCCGCGACCTGCGCATCATCACCTGTCACCTCGGAAACGGGTGCAGCGTAGCGGCCATTGAGGAGGGGCGGTCAGTCGAGACCAGCATGGGCATGACCCCGCTGGAGGGGCTGGTGATGGGCACCCGGGTCGGCGACATCGATCCCGGCGTGCTGCTGGAGCTGGCCCGACGCGAGGACCTCTCCATCGACGACCTCGACGACCTGCTCAACCGCCGCAGCGGGCTCGCCGGGCTGTCTGGGGTCGGAAACGACATGCGCGACATCGAGGAGCGGGCCGCTGCTGGCGACGAGCGCTGCCGGCTGGCTATCCACGCCTTCGCCCACCGACTGCGCAAGTACATCGGCGCCTATGCCGCGGTGATGGGTGGGGTGGATGCGGTGGTGTTCACCGGCGGCATCGGGCAGAACAGCGCGCTCATCCGTCACCGGGCGGTGCAGCGGCTGGAGTTCCTCGGCGCCCGACTCGACGAGGATCGCAACCGGGACGCGGTGGTGTCTGCCGACAACCCGGTCGCCGAGATCTCTGCCCACCGCAGCCGGGTGTCGCTGCTGGCGATCTGCACCGACGAGGAGCACGCCATCGCTCGGGGAGCCGCTCGGCTGGTCCGCGATCAGGACCGGGTGGAGCGCGATCGCAGCATCCCCGTCGCGGTCTCCGCCCGGCACATCCACCTCACCCGGGCCGCCATCGAGACGCTGTTCGGCAAGGGCCACGAGCTGACGGTCTACAAAGAGATCAGCCAGCCGGGTCAGTACGCTGCGGCGGAGAAGGTCGACATCATCGGCCCCCGTCGGACCATCAAGGGCGTCCGTGTGCTCGGTCCACCACGCCCGAAGTGCCAGGTGGAGGTCTCTCGGACCGACGAGTTCACCCTCGGCATTGATGCTCCGGTGCGAGACTCCGGCGATGTCGCCAACTCCCCGGGCATCACGCTGCAGGGACCGGCTGGTCGGCTGACGCTGAAGGAAGGGGTCATCTGTGCGCGGCGGCACATCCACATGACCCCAGACGATGCTGCGTTCTTCGGGGTCAAGGATCGCGATGTGGTCGAGGTTGCCATCGACAGTCAGGGCCGCGATCTGGTGTTCGGCGACGTGCTGATCCGGGTGTCGAAGAAGTACGCCCTGGAGATGCACATCGACACCGACGAAGCCAACGCCGCTGAGATCCGCTCGGGCATGACCGGCTCCCTGGAGGGCACCGGGCGCTCGGTGAAGCTGGTCCGGCGGAAGGTCCGCTTCGACCACTGAGCAGGGTAGCTATCCAGATGTATCGCCGTTGATATCAGCGGCGATACCTTCGGAGAGCGAGTATGGTCGGCTGACGTGCAAACGCCGGGTTTCGGGAAGCTCAACCCTGGAACGCCCCTTGCTTTAAGGGTAAGCAACAACCGCTTTCCCCACTCCAACGAATGTGCTTACAAGCGTAGCTCACTGGTAGAGCAACAGTTTTTCCAACTGTGTGAGCCGGTTCAAATCCGGCCGCAATCAACCCAGCACACTCACTCGAGTGGGGACTCCCTTATCCCCAATACACCACTTTCCTCCGCCCAATCGTCTGTGCTTACAAGCGTAGCTCATGGTAGAGCAGCAGCCTCTTAAGCTGTGTGAGCCAGTTCAATTCTGGCCGCAAACAACCCAGCACCTCCACTCGGGCGGAGGATTCCCCATATTTAAGGCACCAGTCATATCGTCCCCTTCTGGCGGACAGTCTGTGTGAGAGGATGCCAGCGCGTAGCGGGGGGCTTGGGGGTGAAACCCCCGTCTCAGACAAGAGCGCACCAGTCGGGCCGGATACTGTCCGGCCCGGTGACTGGTGCCCATATTTAACGCTTTCCCTGCCCAATCTGACATGCTTACAAGCGCAGCTCAATGGTAGAGCAACAGTTTTAGTAACTGTGTGAGCCGGTTCAATTCCGGTCGCAACTCAATCAGCATTTCAACTCGGGCAGGGATTCCCTTTCAACATTCAGGCCACAGGTCACCACAGTAGTGGTGACCTGTGGCCTGTTTCTCTCCAGTAAGGAAGGTCATCATGACGCAGTCTATCAACATGCAGCGCATCGAGTCGCTGGGTCCGGCAGAGCGGAT
>JBLHNG010000208.1:0-11006 GCA_047621685.1 Myxococcota bacterium
ACACCGAGAAAGAGGCCGGAGACATCTACACCGCCCTCAAGCAGGAGGCCCAGCCTCGAAGCGCCTCGGAGATGGCCAGCCTGTGGGTCACCGAGGTCCGCACCCGCAAGGCCACCCTGTCTGAAGATCTCCCGGAACTTCAGGCCGTCTGATCCCAAAGCCTGCTCGGGCGATAAGAACCCGTCATGAGCAGACTGGAAGGATTCACGGAGCAGAGCCGCTGCTATGAGGGCTCCGTCAAGGTGGTGTACCGCAGGGGCAGTGGCCCTGCGGTCATCATCATCCATGAAATTCCCGGCCTGACCCCCGAGGTGATCCGGTTTGGCCGAATTGTGGCCGACCATGGCTTCACCGCGCTCCTGCCGCACCTGTTTGGTGAGCCCGGTCGGCCGTTCGGTGCCCGATATGTGGGCAAAGAGATCCTCCGTTCCTGCATCAACCAGGAGTTCCGTGTCCTCTCCAGGCGGCGGAAGAGCCCGGTCACCGACTGGCTTCGTGCCCTGTGTCGCGACATGCACGCTGAGCTGGGCGGACCTGGAGTCGGGGTGATTGGCATGTGCCTCACCGGGAACTTCGCCCTGGGGATGCTGGCAGATCCGGTGGTCATGGCCCCCGTCCTCAGCCAGCCCTCCCTGCCCTTCTCGGTTTCCGCCTCACACCGCTCCGCGCTCCAGCTCACAGAGTCTGAGCTTGCCGCCGTCCAGAAGCGCACCCGGGAGGAGGGCATGACCGTTCTCGGGCTGCGGTTCACCGGGGATCTGCTGTGCCCCGGCAGCCGGTTCTCCGCACTGAGAGCGGCCCTCGGAGATGGCTTCGAGGGCATCGAGATCCCCTCTGGCCTGGGCAACCCCCACGGCATCCCGCCGATCGCGCACTCTGTGCTCACCCGGGATCTGGTCGACGAAGCGGGCCACCCCACCCGAAAGGCACTGGATCGGGTGCTGAGCTTCCTCGACGAGCGCCTCAAGCCCGATCAGGTGACCCCATCCGTCTCCTGAATCACACCATCCTGATCCACCACCGCGCGCGCCTCTTGAGCCGGCGTGAGTCCGATGAGCAGGATCCAATCGACCTGCCCATACGGAAGCTGAAAGCGGGCCGGCATCTCGATGGGACGTGCCGCGAGGAGGGCGCTGAGGCCCGCAGGAGCCTCTGGTCCCCTCGGCAGCGTGAGGGAAGCCAGCGGGAGGATGTCCCCAACCGCGAGCCGTCGCCCGGACAGCGCGCCACTGGCGATGCACTGCTGGCGTGCCATGAGCGCGCTGAGGGTGTCCGCCGCCCAGGCCGAGCGAGCCTGAGTTCGCA
This sequence comes from Myxococcota bacterium, assembly GCA_047621685.1. Classification (GTDB taxonomy): domain Bacteria; phylum Myxococcota_A; class UBA796; order UBA796; family UBA796; genus JAQXDW01. Next base: position 1,306 of record JBLHNG010000208.1, read on the forward strand.
TGCACAGCTCGATCCCAGCCCCCGAGCGAGCGGTCGCAGGATTGGCCGGCAGGGACGGCGGCAGCGTGCCGTGCCATGGGTTGCTCAGCCCCGCGGTCACCTGCAGCCAGACCGAGCGCTCTGCGCGGGGGGGATAGGAATACACCCCGGTGTGCGCCCAGCGTGGATCGACCGAAGGCACGACCGCATGGAGCCGGCTGAGCGGCGCGGCTTCAATGCTCATGCGGTGTGGTTTGCCAAATTCAGGCTGGTAGATCTGGCCGTCTCGATGCCCGGTGAGGTCGAGCAGCCAGCGGTGCTCCGAGGGGGCTTTCGGCGGCGATCTCACCATCCTGCGCAGGCGATCTCGAATGCCCATTCCGCCTCCAGACTTCAGCAGCAGCGCACACCCGGCGTCTGTCGCCCGCTACAGAATGCTGTCAGTGTGTCATTGCGGTGCTGGTCATCGCCATTATATACTTTTTGACAACGATTATCTCGACCATGTCGGCTCATACGACATCCTGTTCAACACTGCCCGATCCGGGCCACTCACCAGCCAATGGAGCACACCATGTACCCCAAAAACGATATCTCCTGGGATCTCGACAAGTACCTCGGCTCGTTCAACTTCCGGATCAGCATCAACAGCATCGCTCAGGAGAAGATGAAAGTCGTCTCCATCAACAACATTGTCTCCGAGTCCGACATCGTCGAGTACATGTTAGGGCCTGAGCCATATGTAAGAAAGATACCGGGTAAAGCGAAATTCGCCGAGATTGAAATCACCCGGATTTACCAGGGATACGATTCCTTCTACGACTGGCGGACCAAGATCGAGGACGGCATCGATGACCTCCGCGATGTGACCGTTGAGATCCTCGCTCCAGACCTGGAGACCACGGTCCGGAAGATGACCCTCATCAACTGCTGGCCGCACCGCTGGCAGCTCCCCAACCTCGACGCATCCTCCACAGCGCCAGCCATCGAGACCATCGTGCTCGCCTGTGAGCGAGTCACCCAGGCCCTCTCCAGCGCCATGTCTCCCCAGACCTCCAGCGCTGGTGCCGATGCCAATGCCGGAAATGGAGCCGGGCCAATATCTGCGGGCAACGCCCTGGGCCTTGCGCATGAGGATCCAGTCAGCGACAACTCGTTCTGGGATCAGCTCGCAGAGGAATTCGATCGTTCCGTGGCCATCCATGCCGAAGCTGGCGGTCTGTTCGACCCCAACGAAGAGACATGGGATCCCCCGGAGGCTGTCGAAGATCCCACAGCCGAGAAGAACGGCGGCGACGGCACCGGCCCGAAGTTCGCCGGAAACGCCACCGGAGAGGCCCAGGAGTTTGGTGACACCGGCGGCGGTACCGGTCCCAAGAGCGGGCGTGGGGCTCAAGACGAAGCAGAGTACGGGGAGGAAGGAGAGACCCTCGATCCCAACGAAGAGACCTGGGACGAGGCCGATGGCGCCGAAGATCCCACAGCCGAGAAGAACGGCGGAGACGGCACCGGCACGAAGTTCGCTGGCAATGCCACCGGGGAGTCTCAGGAGTTCGCTGACACCACTGGCGACGATGGAGTGCCCCTCGACCCCAACGAGGAGTCATGGGACGCGCCCACAGCCGTCGACGACCCCACCGCTGAGCGAAACGGCAGCGATGGAACCGGCCCCCTCGGCGGACGGGGCGCTCAGGCCGAATTCGACAGCGGCGAAGGAGACGGACCCATCGGCGGACGGGGTGCTCAGGCTGAATTCGACAGCGGCGAAGGAGACGGCCCCATCACAAACGAGGCTGTCGACTTCGGCGGCTCCGCAGCGGCGGAGGATCCCACCGCAGCACAGAATGGCGGCGACGGAACCGGCCCCCTCGGCGGACGAGACGCTCAGGTCGCAGCCGACGGAGCGGGAGCCGGACCCATCACGAACGATGCAGTTGACTACGGCGGCTCCGCAGCAGCGGAGGATCCCACCGCAGCAGACAACGGCGGCGACGGCTCTGGTCCCATCGGCGGACGGGGTGCTCAGGCCGCAGCCGACAGCGGCGCGGGAGCCGGACCCATCACGAACGATGCAGTCGACTACGGCGGCTCTGCAGCAGCGGAGGATCCCACCGCTGCGAAGAACGGCGGCGACGGCTCCGGACCCATCGGTGGTCGCGGTGAGGGTGGCGGCGGTCAGACCGAGTAGGACTCTTCAACGAGGCTGATCGGCTCACTGATCCGATCAGCCTTCTCACTTCTCGAAATCCGGAACACTTCATGACCGACCCAACCGAGCCGACCACTCCCGAGCCCGCAGCACAGCCCGAGCCTGCTGATCCGCTTCAGCCCGCCAAACCTGAGGCTGAGGAGGCTGCGGAGGAGGCTGCGGAGGAGGCTGCGGAGGAGGCTGCGGAGGAGGCTCCAGTCAGCACCGCCCCAACCAACACCGGTCCCATCGGCGGACGCGGGGCAGAGCCGGTCGCAGACACCGCTCCGACCAACGCCGGTCCCATCGGTGGGCGGGGTGCCGCACCGGTTGCAAACTCCGCACCCACCAATGAAGGTCCACGACTCCCAGGCAATGCCTTGAGCAGCGGCAATCGTCGAGGAGGCTGAGTCCTGATGTTCCTGAGCAGCCTCCTGCTCCTGAGCGGCTCCGCTGACGCCGCCTGGCCAGACATCTACCCTTCGCGGGTTGCAGCCCTGCAGGCGCTTCGTGCGGATCTGGTCACCCCGGATCTCAGCCGCGATGAAGGCGCCATCATCGCGCAGTATCAGCGGGCCTGTAAGAAGGGCTTCCCCAGTGCCTGTCACTGGGAGGAGTGGGTCGGGGACATCGTCAAGGCCGAGGCGTACTTCTCCCGTAAGTGCTCCGCGGAGCCCCTGGCCTGTGTGGTGCTGGGATGGACAAAGACCCGGGTATCTGGAGAGCTGAGCTCCTGGACCCCCGACGCCGCCAGCGGGGTCAAGTCGTTCTCCCGGGCCTGCAAGGAAGCCTATGCCCCCGGCTGCACCGAGCTGGGCTCGCTGTACCTCGCCGGGATCGGGGTCGAGGCGGACCCGGCGCGGGCTGCGGACCTGTTCGAAGAGGGCTGCAAGGCGAAGGACTGGTGGGGCTGCCACCAGCTCGCCGAGATGCACTGGTCTGGAGAGGCGCAGACTCCAGACCTCACCGAGGCCGCGCGCCTCAGCCAGATCGGCTGTGCCCACGACATCCCTCAGAGCTGCGCCTCGCTGGGTGTGGCCCTTGAGAACGGCACCGGCATCTCCCGGGACATGCTCGCTGCGGTCCAGCTGTACCAGCAGACCTGTGAGCGGGGCATCATCGAGAGCTGCTATGCGCTGGGCACCCTGTACGCCGAGGGTCGCGGGGTCGCTCCTTCTCCGGCCACTGCGATGGGCCTGTTCCGGATGACCTGTGAGACCGGCGATCAGCGCGGCTGCTACGGGGTCGGTCGCCTGTATGTCGAAGGCGATGGGGTGCGTCAAGACGCCGCGAGCGCAGTCCAGATGTTCGACGGTGCCTGTGAGGCTGGCTTCGCGCCGGCCTGCTCGCAGATCGGCGAGCTGTACATGACCGGCAACGGCCTGGATCGCGACAAGCGTCTCGGCATGCGCTACCTCCGGCGGGGCTGCGAAGCCGGGGACGTCTCCGGCTGCGAGTACCTCGGCGAGGTACTGGCGATGAGCCGGGGCGATGAGACCGACAGCAGCGAGGCCGTCCGGCTGCTCCACCAGGCCTGCACCGCGGGCAGCGGTCGTGCCTGCGGGCTGCTCGCCGGGCTGTACGAAGACGGACGCGCCCCAGAAGGCGATGTCTCCGCCGAGTCGCTGCGCATCACCGCTTGCGAGAAGGGCGACGGCGAGAGCTGTCGCATCCTGGCCACCCGACACGGCGGCGCCCGGCAGTGGTTCGAGAAGGGCTGCGCTGGAGACGACGGCGAGAGCTGCGGGGAGCTTGGTCTCCTCGCCCGAGATGCCGGTGAGCCAGAAGCTGCCGACTGGCTGAGGCAGGCCTGTCAGCTCAACCATGTGCCCGCCTGTGTGGCGGCAGGCACGCTGTTCGAGTCCGCTGGAGACCTCCCCGCTGCCCTCACCCTCTACGAGCGCGCTTGTGAGCAGGACGACGAAGCCGGGTGCATCGCGGCCGCACCGATTGCGTTTGAGGCCCGGTTCGAGGACATCATCCGCCAGGCGTTCTCCTCCAGTCTCTGTCAGGTCTGGCGCATCGACACCGAGAACGCCGCCAGCAGCCGCCTGCTCGTCGAGGTCGACGGGCCGCGCTTCTCGGTGCTCTCCGGCCCCCTCGCTGGCAGCGAAGCCACCGCCTGGCATCGGGAAGATGTCATCGAGGAGGGGGCGACCTGGGCCGGGCGAAGCCACTGGGAGATCGGCGGCGGAGATGCCGAAGAGAACGTCTGGCTGCACAGCGAGCCGCTCAACGCCGAGCCGGTCTGGCCGCCGCCCCCGCCCTCAACAGAGTCCGATCGCGCCTGGAGCCGCCTGGACCGGTACTGGGAGAAGAACGTCGAGCACTACGAGGCCTGGGCGGTCAAGGACGGCATCAACGGGTTCCCTGGCCCCGACAGCTACGCCCGAGACCAGGACGGCATCAACTCCCTGGCCTTCTCCCGGGAAGACGGCAGCCTCCGCCGACTCCACAACAACGGCATCTGCCGGTTCGATGGAGAGGCGCCGGTCCTGGTCACCGAGCACTGCTCCGAGATCCAGGCCCTTCTGGCGGCGAGCCTGGTCACCACCTGCCAGTAAGTCTTCGGGACCAGCGAGTCTTCGAGACTACCGCTTCCGACTGAGCTTCGCGGCCATCATCTTGAGGTACTTCTGACCGACCGGTGAGAACCAGGTGTCGAGGAAGGCGTCCATGTTCTCGTCGTCGGCCTTCTTGACTGCGGCGAGCAGCGGCGCGGTGTAGAGCTGACGGGTGACCGAAGCCCCGACGCCGGGCTTCTTCGCGAGGGTCTGAGCGAGTCCGAGGGCGAACGCCTCGGCATCCTCCGCAAGTTCGTCGGCGTAGCCAGTCTGGAGCGCCTCGTCCGGACGCATCAGCTTGCCCATCATGCTGAGCTTGAGGGCCGCCTGCGGGGTGGTCCGGGCGGCGAGCAGCACCTGTGTACCAGCCGGGACCGCGATGCCGAGATCGACCTCAGAGAGCCCGAACTTCAGCCCCTCCTCGCGACACACCCGGAGGTCACAGCCCATGGACAGGATGAACCCGCCGGCGATGGCGTGGCCATTGAGGCCGCAGACGGTCGGACAGGGCAGCGCCATGAGGAGGTAGAGGGCCTCCAGGAAGCGGCTGAAGAAGCTCGCAATGGCCGGCCGGTCCCAGCCAGCGATGAGCGGAAGCGGGAAGCCACCGGAGAAGATCGAGGCCCCGCCGCCGTCGAGGATGAGCGCACGGGGGGGCTCAGCGGTCAGCTCTTCGAGGGTCATGCAGAGCGCATCGAGGAGGTCCGGAGTCAGGGGGTTACCCCGTCCGCTGCTCAGGGAGATCCGGACGATGTTGTCTTCAAGGCGCTGGATGGTGATTGGCGGCATGGTGGCTCCAGGTTGATCGAGGCGTGATGGGGCTTGCAATAACCCCGCGGACCGATCTGTAGCGATGTGGCAGACCGAGGAGAGACATGCTGCGCGCCTTCATCAAGATCATCACCCTTCCCCTTGTCATCTCGGCGAAGATCATGCGGCGGCTGTTCCGCCCGAGCCGAATCGCCCGTCGCCTGTTCCGCAAACGCAATCTGGTCGCCATCGGAACCATCGCTGCGGCGGCAGCGGCCCGACAGCACGCTAACAAAGTCTGATCAGGGCGAGAGTGCACCGGAGCGTTTCAGCCTCCGGTGCACCACATCGGCGACCCGGGCGTTGCTGTCGGAGCTGAGGTGGATGTGATCCACAAAGTCCGCAAGATCCCAGACCGCGCCCACCGCCACCGAATCCTCCAGGTCGATGAGGGCCAGCGCCTCGTCGGCCGCGGTGCGTCGAATCGACGCGTTGACCCCGGCCTGGGCCAGCCGTGCCGAGGCGATGACGCCAGACAGCGCCGGGTCGAGTCCATCGGGAGGATGTCCAGGCACGAGGTAGGTCATCAGGACCACCTGACCGCCCCTTGCCTCTGTCGCGACGCGCAGCGGGGCCAGCGCAGACGGGAGTGACGCCAGGGCGTCGTCTCGGATCGAGGGGCCCTCGTCAGATGCTGCGGTCCACACCCAGCGCAGGACCCGCACGATCCGAGGCTGCCAGGGTGCTGTCTCTGTGGCCTCTCCCGCCACTGCCTCCCGACGATGCCGCTCAAACCCCCGACGCGCTCCGGGCTCCCATCGCAGCGCGTCGTTGTGGCCCAGCATGACCAGCACCACTGGCCGGGCGTCGTCGGGCAGTGTCTCCACCAGCTCGGTCGCCTGAGTGAGCCCGTCGCGGACCTGTGCGCCCGGGGTGGCAGACCGGATCACGGCGATGTTGTGGCGGGCGAGGTTCAGGGAGAGGTGGTCTGGCCAGGACTGCCCAGCGGGAACCCCGACTCCGGCGGTCACCGAGTCCCCCACACAGACCACCGTCCCCGCAGCCCCCTCCGCCAGCTCAGCGCTGTGGTTGTCCACTGCGAGCACCGGGATGAGCGCCAGGGCCCCCTCCAGCATGAGGAGGAAGCACACAAACACCACCCCGGAGTACAGAATTCGACGGGAGATGGGCAGGGTGGAGGCCACCTCGAGCAGGTAACCGAGGCGAGAAGGGTTGACGGCTCAGCGGCGGTGTCTACGCTGTTCTCATGCGGAGAGGGAAGCTGAGACGCCGACGGTAGTGCGCCTCACATGAACCCTTTCCGATTAACGCTGAACTGGAGTGACGCACGATGCCCGATCTGCGCCTGGACTTCTCTGTGCCTGCAAATCTCTCTGAGACCCTCCCCCTCCTGCCCCTCCGGCGTGGTGTGCTGCTGCCAGGCATGCTCGCCCCGTTCGGCATCGGCCGCGAGCGCTCCAAGGCCGCTGTCGCTGCTGCAATGAAGAACGACGGCCTCATCCTCGTCGCCGTCCAGCGCGAGGAGGTCTCCGAGCCGGCCCCCTCCGACCTCCTCCCGATCGCGGTGCTCGCTCGCATCGTCAAGGGCCCCATCTCTGGAGGCCGTGCCCCGCAGTACGTCGTCCAGGGCATCAAGCGGGTCCAGCTCCGCGGCTTCCCCGCGACCCACCCCTACATTGAGGCCCGGTTCAACCTCGTGGATGCCCCCTGGCCGGTCAGCACCGAGGCCGCCGGCACCCTGGGCGCCCTCAAGGACGTAGTGGCCGAGACCGCGGAGCTGCTGTTTGAGCGCGCTCCCGGCAGCCTGCTCGCCAGCCTCCCGCCCTCCCTGTTCATCGACGCCATCGCCGGACTGGTCAACGCGCCGATGCCCTGGAAGCACACCCACCTCCAGACCATCAATCCCCTGACCCGCGCAGAGAGCGTGCTCAAGCAGGTCATCGCCGCCCGCGAGGTCATCGCTGCCCGCAAGTCGATCTCTGAGCGCATGGAGGAGGACGTCAAGGGCATGAACCGCGAGGTCCTGCTCCGCCGACAGCTCAAGGCGATCCGCGAGGAGCTGGGCGAGGCCGGTGACGATCAGCTCGGTGAGCTTCGGGAACGCCTCGAAGCCCTGCCCCTGCCTGACGAGGTCCGCAAGCTGGTCAACCGCGAGCTGGCCCGACTCGATCGCCTCAACGCCTCCTCCCCGGAGCGCTCGGTGGCAGTGGACTGGCTGGAGTGGATTGTGGAGCTGCCCTGGTCGACCACCAGCGCTGTCGATGTCGATCTCAACGCGCTGGAAGACGCCCTCGACCGCAGCCACTACGGCCTCGAAGACGTCAAGCGTCAGGTCGTCGAGCACCTCTCGGTGCGCAAGCTGGCCGGAAAGGGTCGGGCGGACGTGCTCCTGCTCGTCGGTCCTCCTGGTGTCGGCAAGACCAGCATCGGCCAGGCCATCGCGGATGCCACCGGTCGCAAGCTGGTCCGGGTCGCCCTGGGCGGTGTGCGGGACGAAGCCGAGCTGCGCGGTCACCGGCGGACCTACATCGGCGCCCGCCCCGGCCGTCTGATCACCGGGCTGCGAAAGGCTGGAACCGCCGACCCGGTCGTGCTCCTCGACGAGCTGGACAAGCTCGGACGCGGCTGGCGGGGAGATCCCTCCGCTGCACTGCTGGAGATCCTCGACCCGGAGCAGAACCACGCGTTCGTCGATCACTACCTGGAGGTCCCCTTCGACCTCTCCCGGGTGCTGTTCATCGCCACCGCCAACGACCTCTCCACCATCCCTGCCCCGCTTCGGGACCGCCTGGAGGTGCTCAACATCGCTGGCTACACCCCCGAAGAGAAGGTGGTCATCGCCAAGAACCACCTGCTGGAGACCCTCGCAACCAACGCAGGTGTTGAGATCGAGGACGTCGACCTCACCGACGGAGCCATTCGGGCAGCGATCAACGGCTGGACGCGAGAGGCCGGTGTGCGGCAGCTCCAGCGCACCCTGGGGCGGGTCTTCCGCGCAGCCGCAGTGAAGAAGGCCCGCGGAAAGCTCGAAGGCCCGCTGAAGGTGACCGAGGCGGACCTGCCAGAGTACCTCGGACGGCGGCGCATCTTCGATGCCTCCCATGAGGCGCCCACCCGGCCAGGCATCGCGACCGGTCTGGCGTGGACCCCGTCGGGCGGAGACGTCTTGTACATCGAGGCTTCGACCATCCCTGGCAAGGGCCAGCTCATGCTGACCGGACAGCTCGGCGACGTCATGAAGGAGTCCGCCCGCGCCGCGCTGACCTACGTGCTCTCCCATGCCCGGGCCATGGACATCCCTGAGGATGCCCTGAGAGACCGCGACGTCCACATGCACGTCCCAGCCGGCGCAGTGCCCAAGGACGGCCCCTCAGCCGGTGTCACCATGGCCACAGCGCTGACCAGCCTGCTGACCGGGAGGGTCATCCGGGGAGATGTCGCGATGACCGGCGAGGTCACCCTGCGCGGTCGGGTGATGCCGGTGGGTGGGATCAAGGACAAGGTGCTCGCTGCACACCGTCGCGGCCTGACCCGGATCATCCTGCCCAAGCGCAACGAGATGGACCTGGAGGATCTGCCCGCTGAGGTCCGGGATGCGCTGGAGTTCTTCCCCGTCGATCACATGGACGAGGTCCTCGCCGCCGCACTCACAGACAAGGACACGGTCGCTCTCCCCATCGCACACACCAGCCTGTCTGGCGGCGGGTCGATGGAACCGGCCCAGGCAAAGGGCGTGTGATCTGAGTCGGGGAAGGTCAGGGCGCTCCTCGGGGTTGCCCTGACCATGCCCTTGATCTGGCGTGCTAAGAGTCCCCCTGGAGAGACGCCGTGACCCTGCTGACCCTGATCGGAATCGCCGCCGCAGTCCCACCCCAGCCTGCGCAGATCACCCCGAGCGCCGAAGAGTCCGCCCTGCTGACCTCCGGTGGCGTGGTGTTTCGCTACAGCCCCGATGGAGAGAGCCTCGGCATCGTCGACATCGCGGCCCCGCCTACTGCAGTAATCGCCCAGGTCATGAACCTCACGCCCAGGGTCGATGAGATCGGCCCTCTGCTGAGTCTGACCCCCTACGAGGTCGAGGGCTCAGAGCGCTACGGTGCGCGATGGGAGCTGGGCGCCGCGGTCTACAGCGCGACCTTCTACGTCATCTACGACTGCGATCTTGCGGCGGGCTGGTGCCTCTACGATCTCGACCCTTC
>JBLHNG010000209.1:0-10996 GCA_047621685.1 Myxococcota bacterium
CGGAAACTGAATGCTGTTCAACAGCTTCGACTTCGGCATCTTCCTGGCGGTGGGCTTCGGCATCTACCACCTCCTCCAGCGGTGGCGCTGGCCGTGGCTGCTGTGGCTGCTGCTCATCAGCGCCTTCTTCTATGGCTGCTGGAAGCCCTGGTACCTCATCCTCATCGCCATCTCGACGGTCAATTCGTTCACCTTCGGGCTGCTGATCGAGCGCTCGAAGACGGTCGGGCTGCGCAAGCTCCTCCTGGCCCTGACCGTCGGCTTCGACCTCACCCTCCTCGGGGTCTTCAAGTACGGCAACTTCTTCCTGGACAACGTCGAGGCCGCCGCTGCAATGGTCGGCTACCCCGTCCAGCTCGGTGCGGTCCCCGCTGAGCTGCCGGTGGGCATCAGCTTCTACACCTTCCAGACGCTGTCCTACACCATCGACGTCTACCGAAAGAAGCTCAAGCCGACCGCAAACCTGCTCGAATTCTCGGTGTTCGTCTTCTTCTTTCCCCAGCTCGTCGCCGGCCCCATCGTGCGTGCCAGCGAGCTTCTGCCCCAGGTCATCGGCACCCGACCTCGGATGGACACCAAGGCCATCGGCCAGGGGATCTTCCTGATCCTCTCCGGTCTGGCCAAGAAGATGATCCTCGCAGACACCCTCTACACCACCATGGTGCTGCCCTTCTTCGAGAAGCCTGACGGCCACAACGCGCTTGAGACCATCCTGGTGCTGTGGTCGGCCAACTTCCAGGTGTACTGCGACTTCTCCGGCTACTCCGACGTCGCCATCGGGGCCGCGCTGCTGTTTGGCTTCAAGCTACCGGACAACTTCAACCGCCCGTTCTGGTCGCGCACCCCGATGGAGCACTGGCGGCGATGGCACATCTCGCTGTCGACCTGGCTGCGGGACTACCTCTACATCCCGCTGGGCGGCTCTCGAAAGGGACCGATCCGCACGCAGATCAACCTCATCATCACCTTCCTGCTCGGCGGACTGTGGCATGGAGCTGGCTGGACGTTCCTGGTCTGGGGGCTCTACAACGGCATCCTCCTGGCGTTCTGGCGCAAGATCGTCCGCCACAAAGCCACGAGCCTGCCGGGCAAGGCGCTGGAGATGTTCGTCACCTTCAACGCCATCTGCCTCGGCCTCGTCTTCCTGCACGCCCACAGCTTCTACGACTCCTGGCTCATCCTCACCTCCCTGCTCGCCCCGACCCGCGCCTGGTCCGGGGTGCTCGATCCGATCGGCCTGCTCACCCTCGTCGCGGCGTTCGCCCTGCACGCCACCCCCCAGCGCTGGAAGAGCCAGCTCTCTGATGCCTTCTCGACCACCTCGCCCTGGGGTCTCGCGCTCATCATCCTGATGGCTGGCGGGGTGCTCTCCCTGTTCGCCGGGCTCGCCTCGCCGTTCTTCTACTTCCAGTTCTGATTGGCCAGTGAGGCCCGGAGTCGCTGGGGAGTCGCTGGATGGTGGCGGGTGTGCTGCCGGGGTTGCCCACCCAGCCCTGGTCGGAGGCGGGCGAGCTCACGGTCCTCGCCATTGAGTTCGGTACGTGCCGATCGGAGGCGGGCTGATTGCCGTGACGGGGTGAGGTGTGGAGACGGGCGGAGTTCAGACGGAGCCGGTCGGGTGGCTGCCTGTGGACTGACCACAAAGCTCGACAAGTGCCGGTCGCAGACGGGCTGATTGTCGATTCGTGGAGAGGAGCGGGGACGGGGTGAGTCATACGAAGCCGGTCAGGTGGCTGGCTCACGGACCTGACGCTGAGTGGGGGCAGCAGCCGGTCGAAGACGGGCGAGCTGACCTACGTGACCCGGCGCGGGGACGGGGTGAGTCCGACGAAGCCGGTCAGGTGGCTGCCTTCCTCTCCTTTTTTGTTGATTGTATTGTTTTGGATCGCCTTGTCTGGAGTCGCAGTTCGCCCGGGCGCGCGCAAGGGGCACCCGGAGTGGACCGTGTCGGAGGGCCGGGGGGCGCCCTCAGCCCACGCCAGATTCTCTGGCGGCCCCGGAGGCAGCAAGCGACCCGAGGCCGATGAGGTTGGCAGTGGCTTTAGGTGGTCCGCCGACAGGGAGTGCAGCGCGGACCGCGGAGGGGACCCGTAGCGATCAGCGCCCAAGGACGGAGACGGGGTTTGCAGTACCGCCGGACTTCAAGGCTTCGCCCATCTCTGCTTTCGATAGTGCCGACCTGTCCTGCTCGCCCTTCGGTCTTCTCAGCCAGGGGCGCTCTCAGCCTCATGGCTCTCGATTCCGAAGGGTTCTCCCTCCCCGGATGGTTGAGGTCCGCCATCCTCCGCGCCATTCTTTTTCTGGCCACTTCGCCCCAACGCTGGCCTATCGGCCCGCTCATGGCGCTGCGCTCAAGGGGGGCTGCACTCTCTCCATTCACCGCCTTACGTCGATTCTCTCCGGGAGTGCCCGCCTTGCGGCCGCTCCCCCTGCGACCCCCAGCATGACACCAATGACTCACCACCGTCCGCAAGCTCAAAGGACCGTCCTGTGCATCAGCGGGGACCTGAAAGCATCTCAAGCCGATTACTGTCCCCCATGGACTGGACATTCACTGGATACGACAAGATCCCGGCCTCAACAACCCGCTGGGATGCCGACGCAGCAACAATGCGTCGGCTGACGAAGCTGCGCTGGGTCGCCACCGAGAAGATCCACGGTGCGAGCTTCTGCTTCGTGCTGGATGCCAACGACATCCGCTGCGCGAGCCGACGCAGCCTCATAGAGGCTGACGATGCCTTCTTTGGATACGCCGCAGTCCGGGCGCGCTACGCCGAGCGGCTGACGTTGCTGCACCGATCCCTGTCGGCATCCTGGCCGGACTGCGAGCGGTTCCTGGTCTATGGCGAGCTGTTCGGCGGACACTACCCCCACCCCGACGTGCCTCCGACTGCCGGGGTCCAGGCGGTCCAGACTGGCGTCTGGTACTGCCCCGAGGTCGACTTCTCGGCGTTCGATGTCGCCCGGGTCTGTGACGGGGCGCGGATCTGGTTGCCGGTTTCGGAGGCCCTCGACCGGCTGAGGGATGCCGGGGTGCCCTTCTGTGAGCCGCTGCTGATTGGTCCGCTGGGCGACATGATGGCGATGTCGGTGGAATTCACCACGAAGGTTCCTGGCGACAAGAACCTCCCCCCGCTGCCGGATAACCTCGCGGAGGGCATCGTCATCAAGCCGATGTCCGCGTTTGTGCTGGAGACCGGAAAGGCCCCGATCCGACCGGTCATCAAGCGCAAGCATCCCCGGTTCGACGAGGACGACCGCTTCCACGCTGCGACCCGCTGGAGCAAGCCTGTCGTGCCGCTGGGCAACGCCCTGGACACCCTGGAGTGGGCGGTGATGCGACGGGCCAACGCCAACCGAATTGCCTCCGCCCGCTCCAAGCTCGGCCCCCAGGCCAGCGACGCGGCGATGTCGGAGGAGGTCTGCGGAGATGTGTGGGTCGACGTAATTGAGGAGAATCCGGCTGCAGTCGCCGGGCTGTCAGGGGAGGACCGCGCCCTGCTCGATGCGGTCCTGTGCGAAGAGGTCGCGGCCCTGCTCACTGGTGGGTGATAGGATCGCAGTCCCTCCTACCCGGGATGATTCCCTCCTCCACCCGGGTTGCTTCTCCAGCATTCCGCCCGGATCCCACCATGCGCATCTCCGCGTTCGCCGTCTTGCCCGTGCTCACCCTCGTCGTCTGTGTCGATGAGCCCATCGACACCGCCCTGGCTGCCCCCCCGCCCCCCACTGCTCCGGCGGGAATCACCCTCGGGTCGGACTACCTCGATCCGCTGCTGCCGATGTCTGAGGCGCTGTCTCAGGCACTGATCAAGCGCAAGCACGACACCGCTGCTGCACTGCTCACCGAGATGGGTCGCGACCAGCTGTCTGGCACCGTGGCCGCGGATCAGGCGTTTCTGCTGGCTTGGGAGCTGCTGCGCACGGACCGGTCTGCTGAGGCCATCCAGCTCATCAACATCGTCGAGAAGGCCGAGCATGTCCCGGAGAGCTACCGGGCGCTGGTCCTCGGAGAGCTTCTGCTGGCCCAGGGAGACGCCGTCGACGCTGCCCGAATGCTCGCCACGGTTCCCGACGACACCCCGATCAGCACCCGCGCCCGGCTCAAGCAGGCCGAGGCCCACCAGGCCGCCGGCTCCACCCGGGAGGCGCTGATCATCTACCAGACCCTCACCGCTCGCCCCGACCCCACCGACGGCAACGCCGAGGCACTCCTCGCGATGGCCAACCGGGTCGGGAAGGGCTCCCCGGAGGCCTACCCCTACCTCCGGCGGCTCTGGGCGCACTATCCCCGGACCAGCCCCGGCTACGCCGCCACCCGTCAGCTCTCCAGCTACGAAGCGCAGGGCAGCAAGTACAAACCCTCCCGCCTTGAGATCGCCCAGCACGGCGAGGCGCTGATGCGGGACTACCGGTTCGACAACGCCGTCGAGTTCCTGCGTCCGCACATGAGCAAGTACACCGAGGGCGACGAGGCCTCCTGCATCGCCTGGTACACCTACGGCCGCTCCCGTTTCAAGCGCAACCACGTCACCGACGCCGCCGCTGTCCTGACCCCGGCTGGTGAGAAGTGCGCCGGGATCGACGAGGATCGGGGGGCGAAGTCGCTCTACATCGCCGGCAAAGCCCTGGAGCGCAAGAAGCAGTGGGGGAGTGCTGGCAAGGTCTACCAGAAGATCCCCGAGCTGTACCCCGAGCACACCATGGCCGATGACGGCTACGCACTTGCCGGGATCGGCTACCAGGAGAGCGGCAACCAGGCAAAGGCCATGGAGCTGTGGGCCACTCAGGTCGAGGCATATCCCCAGGGCGACCTCGCTGCGGAGGGCTTCTGGCGGCTGGCCTGGAACAGCTACCGGGCTGGAGATCCAGAGGCCGCCATCCAGTGGGCGGAGTCGATGATCTGGACGGTGCCCCTGGAGACCGATCCGGTGCATGTCATGGCCGGTCACTACTGGTCAGCGCGCTGGAAGCTGTACCCCGACGTGAACAACCCCTCCGAGCTGTCGCTGGACGCCGACTCTGTCGAGGAGGGCATCAACGACCTCACCGCCCTCTGCCGGGAGCACACCACCCGGTTCTACAGCCTCCTGGCCGCCGCCCGGCTCTACGAGCTGGCCCCCGAGCGCCTCGACGAGATCACCCGCCCGGTGTTCTCCGGAGAGCCGGACACCTGGCAGGTCACCGGAGTGCTCGCGGAGTCCATCGCCCTGGAGCGCGCCCTCCAGCTGACCCGCCTCGGACTGGTCACCGAGGCCCTCGACGAGCTGTCCAGCCTCGACAGGGCGACCCTCGGACCGACCGGGATGAGCATCTACTCTCAGATCCAGGCGAAGAAGGACTGGGTGGGTGCCCATGATCGGCTGCACAAGTACCTGCTCGACCACCCGCCCTCGACCGTCGACGACAACCAGGAGCACATCCTCCGCACCGCCTACCCGCAGAACTACTGGGACCTCACCCAGCAGGCCGCCGACGGCTACGGCTACGACCCCCGCATCTTCTTCTCCCTGGTCCGCGAGGAGTCCTCGTTTAACAAAGACATCGTCTCCTGGGCCGGCGCCCGGGGCCTCTCCCAGCTCATGCCGGCCACTGCGCGTCAGGTCGGCGGCTGGCTGGGCATGAGTGTCACCAAGGAGACCAGCTTCGATCCGCTGAGCAACCTCAAGATCGGAACCCGGTACATGGAGTACCTCCAGGAGCGGTTCGAGGGGAACATGTTTCTCGCGGTCGCCGGCTACAACGCCGGAGAGGGCAACGTGGAGAAGTGGCTGCGAGAGCGAGGGAACAAGCCGACGGATGAGTACATCGAGGACATCCCCTACCGGGAGACCCGCGGCTATGTGAAGCGGGTGCTGGGCACCTACCAGGTCTACCGGACCGTCTACGACCCTGGCACACCGTTCCCCGACTGGAGCGCCTACAACCACAAGGCGAAGCTGTAGCAGAGAGCCTGGAGGAGCGGGTGTGGCAGACTCGCTGTCATGCTCCCCCTGCTCCTCTCCGTCCTGCTCTCTCTGACCGCCTCCGCCCAGGAGGCCATCCCGGCCGAGCTTCAGCCGTGGGTGCCCTGGGTGCTGGATCGACACCCGGCGCTGCGCTGTCCGATCCTCAACGAGCAGGCGGCCTGCATCTGGCCGGGCGTGCTCACGCTGGACATCGACGACGACGGAGGACAGCTCACCCTTGAGGTCCAGGTCGATCGCGACATCGCGGTGCCGCTGCCCGGCGGCGAGGGCGCATGGCCGCAGCAGGTGCGGGTCGACGGAGACATCGTCCCGATCCAGGACGGTGGTGGGGTTCCGTCGGTGGCGCTGTCTGCCGGTCGGCACCGCATCGCCGCCACCTTCGTCTGGAGCCGCCCGCCCCAGGAGCTGCCCGTGCCCGCCAGCATCGGGCTCATCGACCTGACCCTGCGCGGTGCGTCGGTCCCGGCACGGCCTCGGGATGGTCGGCTCCAGCTCACCGCAGGCTCTGGGGAGGCCGAGGAAGACAGCCGACTGGAGATTGACGTCTCTCGGCGGATCCACGACGGGGTCCCGGTCCGGGTCACAACCGAGATCGCCCTGCGGGTCTCTGGCAGTCCCCAGGAGACCGACCTCGGCGCCATCCTCCCCGACAACCTCCGCCCGGTGTCGCTGACCGCGGACCTGCCCGCGCGGCTGTCCGAGGCAGGCACCCTCACCCTCCAGGCCCGCCCCGGCAGCTTCACCATCACCCTCGAAGCCCTGCACGACGGACCGCTGACGACCCTGACCGCACCCAGCCCTGGTGGTGACTGGCCGAGCCAGGAGTTCTGGGCGGTCCAGGTTGACGATCAGGTCCGCGCGGTCGATCTGTCTGGCCCGCCTGCCGTCGATCCGGCCCGCACCTCGCTGCCCGAGGCCTGGCACAGCCTGCCCACCTTCATCGTTGCCCCCGGCAGTGAGCTGACCTTCACCGAGCTTCGTCGGGGAGAGCCTGAGCCGGCCCCCAACCAGCTCACCCTGAACCGGGAGCTGTGGCTGGACGCCGACGGCAGCGGGCTGACGGTCCGGGACACCTGGGCCGGTCAGATGCGTCAGGGCTGGCGGCTGGACCTCCTGGAGCCCGCACAGCTCGGGCATGTCTCTGACCACGGCGAGGAGCAGGTGATCACCGCTGCGCCGCTCTCGGGCGTCGAGCTGCGGTGGGCGGAGGTCAGCCTGATCGCGGAGTCTCGGATCGAGGGGCGTCCCGGGAAGCTGCCGGCTGTGGGCTGGGACACCGACGTCAACCGCCTCTCTGGCACCCTCCATCTTCCGCCGGGCTGGCGGCTGCTGGATGCCACCGGGGTGGACAACATCCCCGACTCCCTGCTCGCCCGGTGGAGCCTGCTGGACATCTTCTTCGTGCTCGTCCTGTCGATGGCGACCTGGAAGCTGCTCGGCTGGAAGTGGGGGCTCGCCGCACTGATCGGGCTGACCATCAGCCGACACGAGCCGCTGGCGCCGAGCTGGGCGTGGGTGATCCTGCTGAGCGTGTTCGCCCTGGAGCGTGCGCTGCCCAGTGGTCGCCTGTCCGTCGCCGCGCTGTGGAGCCGTCGCATCGTCGCGATCGGGGTCGCCCTGATGGTCGTGGAGTTCGCCAACCACCAGCTGCGCACCGGGCTGTTCCCGATCCTGGAGGAGCCCTGGAGCGAGGCAGACGACACGATGTACTCCGACATGACGGTGCAGACGAACACCGTCGAGATGCTCCCAAGCCAGGACAGACAGGGCAGCCAGGGCAGCCGAGACGACTGGAGCGGTCGGCGCGGAGAGGACACCCCCACCGACGGCATCTACGGCGGCAAGAACCGGAGCAGCAAGAAGGGGGACTTCCTCACCTACCAGCAGGATCCCACCGCTGTCGTGCAGACCGGACCGGGCCTGCCCCGGTGGTCATGGACCAGCCGGAGCCTGCAGTGGTCTGGACCGGTCACCGAGGATCACCAGATGCGGCTGCTGCTGATCGGACCGACCGCCAACACCAGCCTCGCCCTGCTTCGGGTGGCCCTGCTGTTGCTGCTGGTCCTCCGTCTCCTGGGCATGAAGCGCTTCCGGCTGCCGCCCCGTCGGGTCATCGCACCGCTCGCCCTGCTCTTGATCGCCCTGCCGGCACGCGCAGACCCCAACGCCGCCCTGCTCGCGGAGCTGGAGAGGCGGCTGACCGCAGCACCGTCCTGCGCACCGGACTGCCTCAGCGTGCCCCTCGCGGCGATCTCCGTGGAAGACGACACCCTGACCATCGAAGCAGAGGTCCACGCCGTCGCCGCGACCGCCTGGCCGATCCCCGGACCGGCAGCCACCTGGAGCCCGGATCGGGTGCGTGTCGATGACCGAGCGGCGGTGGCGATGCGCCGCGAGAGCGACGGCTTCCTGATGCTTCGTCTCGACCCCGGGGTCCACCACATCCGGATCTCTGGTCCCCTCACTGGCCGCGATGCCCTCGCGCTCCAGCTCGGCCAGCTCCCACAGCACACCGACTTCACCGCGGAGGGCTGGGGCATCACTGGCCTGCACGGAGACGGAACCGTCGAGCCCCTCCTCCACCTCACCCGGACCCTGGAGACCGCCAGCCAGCCCGGTACCGTCCGCAGCCAGGAGAACCTCTCCCCCTGGCTGGAGGTCCACCGCACCCTCGACCTCGGCATTCCCTGGCGTGTCCGCACCGTCGTCCGCCGTCCCGGTGCCGTCGAGGCTCCGATATCCGTCTCCGTGCCGCTCCTCCCCGGAGAGGCCGTCACCACCGAGGGCATCCAGATCGACCGCGGTGCAGCGGCGATCACCCTGGACGTCGGTGAGTCTGAGCGGACCTGGGTGAGCAACCTCGAAGAGCAGGACACCCTCACCCTGTCCGCGCCCGAGAATGTGCCCTGGACCGAGCAGTGGACCCTCTCGTGCAGCCCGGTCTTTCGCTGCTCGACATCCGGCCTCGCCCCGCTCCACCACACCCACGACGGGCACTACGCCCCGGTCTGGCGTCCCTGGCCCGGCGAGACGGTGCAGCTCGACATCTCCCGCCCCGCTGCTGCTGCCGGTCAGACCGTCACCATCGATCAGGTCCGCCTCCAGGTCACCCCCGGCTCTCGGCTCTCCGAGTCCAGCCTCATCCTCTCCATCCGCTCCAGTCAGGGCGGCCAGCAGCTGCTCACCCTGCCAGACGCCGCCGATCTCCAGGAGGTGTTCATCGACGGGGTCTCCCGACCGGTGCAGGCCCGGGGGTCGGTGGTGCCGATCCCGCTGACACCCGGCATCCAGCTGGTCGAGGTCACCTGGCGAATGCCCCACAGCCCCGGGCTCGTCGAGTGGGCACCGCAGATCGACCTCGGCGGACCAGCCGCCAACGTCACCCTCACCATCACCCCACCCCCCGATCGCTGGATCCTCGGGCTGCTGGGACCATCCTGGGGACCGGTCGCCTGGTACTGGAGCACGATCCTGCTCATTCTTATCGTCGCCCCACTGCTCTCCCGGCTGCCCTACGCCCCGCTGACCACTCCGCAGTGGGTCTTGCTGGGACTCGGAATGACCCAGGTTCCGCTGCTGTGCACCGCGATCGTGGTGCTGTGGTTTGTGGCCGTGGGCTGGCGACGGGCGGCACCCCGGACCTCGTGGTGGCAGTTCGATCTGGTGCAGCTCGCCCTGGTTGGGCTGACCGGTGTGGCGCTGATCTGCCTGTATGCCGCCATCCACACCGGCCTGCTCTATCCGCCGGACATGCAGATCCAGGGCAACGGCTCTTCAAGCTCGCAGCTGCACTGGTTCGCCGATCGCACCGACAGCGCCCTGCCCCGGCCGGCGATCATCTCGCTGCCCCTGTGGAGCTGGCGGGTGGTGATGCTGGCCTGGGCGCTCTGGCTAGCGGGACGCATGGTCCGCTGGCTGCCGTGGACGGCCCGGTCGATGGGCATCGGCGGGCTCTACCGCCTCCCGCCCCAGCCCCCCACACCTGGCGAGGAGTGATTGTGAGGACAGGGAATCGCTGAGCCGGCGGGACGCACCCCCCAGGGGTTGGTATAAGAGCCCTGTGTCGAACAATACTCCCAGCCTGCTCTCCGCCTTTGAGGACGCACAGCGACGGACCCTGGATCTCCTCCGGACGGTCACCAGTCAGCTGTCGTCTGGAATGAGCGAGCAAGACATCGTCGCCCTCGCCGAGTCCGCCTCTGAGGGGCGCGGCTTCGTGGAGTGGTTCCATCGGCCGGAGGTTCACATCAACCGCACGCCGGGTCGGTTCTACCGCCCCTCCGCGACCCAACACCTCAGCCCCGGCGCGATCGTCCAGATCGACCTCGGCCCGGCCACCGAGAGCGCTTTTGGCGACATCGGGATGACCCTGGCGTTTGAAGGGGAAGAGCCCCGACTGGTCACCGAAGCCCGGGAGCTGTGCAAGGCGGCCTGCGGGTTCTCCAGCCGCTGGAAGTGCACGGGCGAGGTCTTCGTGTTTGCCGAGGCCTGGTGCAACAACCGCCGGATGAGCATGGGCAGCACGAAGTCCATCGGACACGCCTGCTTCCCCCGCGAAGGGCGCGCCGCCTCCGCCTGGCCCCGCATCGCCCGGGCCGCCATCCTGCTGCGTCGCAACCAGATCCAGTGGTACAACCCTCGGCGAATGGCCGGGGTCTATGCGGTCAGCCCCCCGGTCGTCATCGACGGTCAGTACGCACTGTTCGAGGAGATGATCTACATCGACGCCGAGCAGAAGATCATCCTCGGCCGGAGCGGCCCGGAAGAGATTGGCACGCTGTAGGTAGGGTGCTTGGGGCGATCTGGGAGGCGCCGGGAAGGAATCGGCTCTGAGTGACGGCAGTAGCCGGCCTTTAGGCGGGGGTCACTGCCGATTCGGGGAGCGACGTGGGGACGGGGTGAGTCCGACGAAGCCGGTCAGGTGGCTGCCTTCCCCCTAATTTTGTTGATTGTATTGTTTTGGATCGCCAGTTCAGGAGTCTCAGTTCGCCCGGGCGCGCGCAAGGGGACACCGCAGTGGGCCGTGT
>JBLHNG010000210.1:0-10980 GCA_047621685.1 Myxococcota bacterium
CGCCAGAGCCGATGTACGTCCTGGCCGACGCCGGGGAGATCCAGCGGGCGCTGATCAACCTCGCGGTCAACGCCCGGGACGCCATGCCAGACGGCGGCACCCTCACCATCTCCACTGCGCGTGCTCAGCGACCTGGAGAGCACAGCGACACGCCCTATGTCTGCCTCGTCATTGAGGACACCGGTGTTGGCATGAGCGAGGCGATCCAGGCGCGGATCTTCGAGCCGTTCTACACCACAAAGGAGACCGGAAAGGGCACCGGTCTGGGGCTGTCGACGGTCTACGGCATCGTCCAGCAGAGCCGCGGGCTCATCCAGGTGGAGTCCACCATCGGGGAGGGCACCCGGTTCATCATCTACATCCCCCAGGCCACCCCCGACAGCACGCCCGTGCCGACCACGGAGACTGCGGGAACCATCCTGATCGCTGAGGATGACGACATGGTCCGCCAGCTCGTCCGGCTCTCGCTGGAGGAGGCTGGCTACCAGGTCCTGGAGGCCTCCAGCGGGTCGGCGGCGCTGGAGGTGCTGAGCCGCATCGAGCCCCCTGACCTGCTGATCACCGATGTGATGATGCCCGGTATGACCGGCACCGAGCTGGCACAGCGGGCGCGGGATACGTACCCGGGGCTGCGCATCCTGCTGATATCTGGCTACACCGGCATCCAGCACAACGACCTGGCGTTCGAGCTGCTGCCCAAGCCCTTCACCACCAGCGCCCTCCAGGAGCGGGTCCGTGTGGTGCTGGGGAGCACTCGATGAGCCGGAAGAGTCAGCACGAGCAGAACCGACAGCGCATCCTCTCGGTGGCGATGCGGCTGGTGGATCGCGACGGTCCCGACGCCCTGTCGCTGCGAGAGGTCGCCCGGGAGAGCCGCTACAGCCCGGCGGGGCTCTACGCCTACTTCTCCGGCCGCGACGGCATCCTCGACGCCCTCGCGCACCAACACGCTGCGTCCCTGGTTGGTGCGCTTGAGACCGCTCCCGCGGAGGAGCACCCCCTGATCGATCTCGGAATCGCGTGGCTGCGGTTTGCGTGCGAGCACCCCGGCCGCCTCCAGCTCGCCCTGACCCACCCCGGCGATGGTGCCCGGGCGGTGTTTGTTGCTCGGGTCGAGGACGCGATCGTCAGCGGCGAGGTCATGCCCGGCCCAGGGTTCGATGTCGACGAAATCGCCGACACCCTCCTGGCGTTCGCCCATGGGTTCGCTGCGACAGGCCAGTCCGAAGCCCTGCTGCGGGAAGGCATGCGGTGCCTGTTGGTTGGTCTTCGTGGCTGAAGATGGCGTGCTTATCAGGGCTTGGGGAGTTCCTACGAGGCACAGGACGGTCCTTTGAGCCTGCGGACGGTAGTGAGTGAGCGGGTGTCATGCTGGGGGCCACAAGGTGGGTAGTCCAGGGGGGCGACCGCAAGGCGGGCACTCCCGGAGAGAGACGCCGTAAGGCGGTGAATGGAGAGAGTGAAGCCCCCCTTGAGCGCAGCGCCATGAGCGGGCCGTTAGGCCAGCGTTGGTGCGGAGTGGCCAGAAAAAGAATGGCGTCGACGATGGCGGAACTCAACCATCCGGTGAGGGAGGAGCCTTCGGATTCGAGAGCCACGAGGCTGAGAGCGCCCCTGGCTGAGAAGACCGAAGGGCGAGCAGGACAGGTCGGCACTATCAAAAGCAGAGATGGGCGAATCCTTGAAGGACGGCGGTACTGCCAACCCCGTCTCCGTCCTTGGGCGCTGATCGCCACGGGTCCCCTCCGCGGTCCGCGCTTCACTCCCTGTCGGCGTCCGTTCTCACCAGACTGCCTTCCTCACCAGCCTCGGGTCGCTTGCTGCTTCCGGCCCCGCCAGAGAATCTGGCGTGCGGGGCCTCCAGCACGGCCCACTCCGGGCTCCCCTTGCGCGCGCCCGGGCGAACTGAGACTCCAGATCAGGCGATCCAAAACAATACAATCAACAAAATTAGGGGAGAAGGCAGCCACCTGACCGGCTTCGGATGCCTCACCCCGTCCCCGCGCCTCTCCACGAATCAGCAATCAGCCCGTCTGCGACCGGCACTTGTCGAACTTCAGGCGGGTACATCAGCCAGCCACCTGACCGGCTTCGTAGGACTCACCCCGTCCCCGTACCCCTCCCCGAATCGGCAGTTGACCCCGCCTAAAGGCCGGCTACTGCCGTGACTCAGCGGTCAGTGAGGAAGCAAGCAACCCACCCGACCGGCTCCGTCGAACTCCGCCCGTCTCCGAACCGCTTCACGGCACGGCAATCAGCCCGTCTGCGACCGGCACTTGCCGACACTCAGCGAAAGGTCGAAACAGGCAGCCACCCCAGATCGATGGCACTTCCATCAACCTACGGTTCACCTCACTGGCACGGTCAACACCCACTCAGCTGCGGAGGCGACGCGCCCGCTCCCGAATCCGATTCCAGGGGCCAGGAGCCAGACGCTGGAGCGCCTCGTCGAGCTGACCAAGCAGGCGCTTGGAGCGACCGACGGGACCATCGTCCGCCTCCTCGTCCTCCACCATCGGCTCAGACGCCTCGGGTGCCGGAGCAGCTTCCTGCACTGGAGCAGCCTCAACGACCGGAGCAGCCTCAACGACCGGAGCAGCCTCAGCAACCGGAGCAGCCTCAGCAACCGGAGCAGCCTCAACGACCGGAGCAGCCTCGACCGGAGCAGCCTCAGCGACCGGAGCAGCCTCAGCGACCGGGGCAGCCTCAGCGACCGGGGCAGCCTCAGCGACCGGGGCAACCTCAGCGGGAGCCACGGCCTCCACGGAGACCACTGCCGCTGCGGCCTCTACCGCCCCACGGGCGACATCGGGCGGGATGTGTGGGACTGCCGCGACGGCATCCACCCCCGCCGCGACGAGATCCTCCAGCGAGGAAAACCCCGCTGCCTTGAGACGCTTGATTCGACCCGGGCCGATGCCTGGGAGCTTATGTGTGTCGAGCAGATGGGACATCTCTCCTCCTGATCTGCCAGGATTACCTCGTCTGAGGCTCGGTGCCGTGTGAAAATCGGCGTCACGCAAACCCATCCGAGCCAAAAATCCAGATAAACACAGCGATTTCAAATAAATACGATCAACAAACAAAAATGAAGCGTCATTCATTTTTTCTCCAGACCTGAGCCCGGAAGCCGCTCGGCGACCCATATTTCCCCCTGCTGCCCATCAACGGGCTACGAAAGGCCGATGGCGAAGATCGCGCTGGGGGCCTTTGACCTGGAGTGCTGCATCGGACGAGGCGGCATGGGACAGGTGTGGCGCGGTGTTCACCGTCGGACCGACCACCCCGTCGCCGTCAAGATCCTCGACACCGAGACCGCACTCCGTCCCGGCTACACCGACGCCTTCCGCGACGAGGCCCGGGTGGTCGCCAGCCTCGATCACCCGGGGATCATCTCGGTGCTGGAGCTGGGAGTGGTGCCCGAGGCGGTGGTCGCAGCCACCGGGGGCGCCCTGGTCGGCGAGAGCCCCTACCTCGTCATGGAGTATGCCCACCACGGCACCCTGGAGTCCCGGCTCAAGGAGATGGCGTGGTCAGAGGTCGAGGCGGTCCTCCTCGCCCTGCTCGACGCCCTGGCTCACGCCCACGCGCGCGGGGTGATTCACCTCGATGTCAAGCCGACCAACCTCCTGCTCGGCTGCGGGTCGACGGCACCGTCGGGGCTCGTCGATGGGCTGCGGCTGACCGACTTCGGGCTGTCCTGGCAGGGTCGGGCGCCGGGTCGGGCGGAGCGGCGGGCGGAGCTGGGCGGCACCCTGGGGCGCATGGCTCCGGAGCAGATCCAGGCAGCGTGGCGGGAGTATGGCCCGTGGACCGACCTGTACGCGGTGGGTGCGATGGTCTGGCAGTACGCCACCGGAAAGAAGCCGTTCGCCGGCACCACCCGGGCGGCGATGCTGGTCGGCCCGCTGACCCGCGACCTGCCCGACTTCGCCCCGATCCGCTCCGTGCCCATGGGGCTCGATGGCTGGATGCGGGTGATGATGGCCCGAGACGCCGCCGACCGCTTCCCCGTCGCCGCCGATGCCCGCGATGCGCTGCTCGCCCTGCGCACCCCCGGCAGGCGTCCGCCCCCTCGCCTGCCGTCCTGGCGGGCCACGACCTCCTCCTCGGCGATCCTTGCGGATGTCGGCCTCGGGCTGTTCGGGCTGCGCTCGGTGCCGTTCGTCGGACGCAGCCCCGAGCGCGACGTGCTGTGGAGGGCGCTCAACTCGGTGAGCCGCACCCGACGAGCCCGGGCGGTGCTGCTGCGGGGTCCAGAAGGCATGGGCAAGAGCCGGCTGGCGGAGTGGGTCGGGCAGCGGGCGATGGAGGTCGGCGCGGCCGGTGCCTTCCTGCGAGCCGATCACTCCGGGGGCGCACCGGATCCCCAGGAGGGCCTGCGCCCGGCCATCGCGAGATACCTCGGCTGCGTGGAGCTGGATCTGCCGGCGGCGGTCAAGCACCTCAAGCGGGTGCTGGGTCGGCTGGCGGTGGAAGAGGACTGGATGGCGGACTCTCTCGCCCGCTGGCTGCTGCCGGGAGAGGTCGCGCCTGGAGAGCCGCCGGGGGTCTTGATGACCGTCCTGCTGCGCGCGATGAGCCGGCAGCGCCCGGTGGTGCTGTGGCTGGACGATGTGCAGTGGGGTCAGGCCGCGCTGGATGTCATCGCCCACCTCCTCCGCTACCAGGACGTCGAGCCCACCCCGCTGCTGGTGGTGATGACTGCCAGCGAGGTCGCCCTCTCCGAGCAGCCCGACGCCGAGGCTGTCCTGAGCCAGCTGCACGACGCCGGGACGCTGATCACCGTGCCCGTCGGACCGCTCCAGCCCCCCGAAGACGAGCTGCTGCTCCAGCGCATGCTGCCCATCGACCCCACCCTCATCGCCCGGGTCGCCGAGCAGGCCGACGGCAACCCGCTGCTGGCGGTGCACATCGTGGGCGACTGGATCTCCCGGGGGCTGCTGCACCCGGCCCCGGAGGGCTTCCGGCTCGACGCCGACGAGGCCCCGCTCCTCCCCGAGAGCGGCGCGCGGTTGCCGGATCGCATGCGCCTGCTGTGGCAGCGGCGGCTGTGGCGGCTGGCCGACAGCATCCCCGGTCCGGTGATGGAGGCGATGGAGCTGGCGGCGCTGATGGGCGCGGAGGTGCGGCTGGCGGAGTGGCGGGCGCTGCTGGGGACGTTCGATCCGGACGCCCTGGTCGACGGTCTGCTCCGGGCCCGACTCGCCCGGCTCACCCCCCGGGGCTGGGCGTTCGTTCACGGCATGATCCGCGAGGTTCTCACTGAGCAGGCCCGCCGTGCCGGTCGCTGGTCAGCGCACCACCGGGCCTGCGCCGGGTTGCTGGTGGCCGCCCGCACCCCGGAACTCCAAGAGCGCCTCGGTCACCACCTCCTGTGCGCCGGCGAGCCCCGGATGGCGTTCGCCCACCTCATGTCCGCCGCCCGCACGCTCGACCACCGCGGCATCTCCCGGGCCGCCAGCCGGGTGGTCGCCCGTGCCGGCGAGGCCATGGAGATGCTCGGTGCGGGAGAGGCTGACCGCAGTCGGTGTGCCTGTCGGCTGCTGACCTGCCAGATCGAGATCCGCCGCCACAAGCCGCTGCGGTGGATCGATGAGCTGCGTGGGTGGCGAGATGTCGCCCGCCGGGAGCAGTGGCCGGAGCTGGAGGCCGAGGCGCTGTGGGTGCTGGGCGAGGCGTGTCAGAAGTCCGACCTCCTAGACGAGGCCAGCGCCTGCCTGGAGGCCGCCCAGGTGCTCGCCGACCGACTGGTCCTGCCCCGGCTGGAGCAGGAGCTGCTGTCCACCCGCGCGCTCCAGCGCCTGAGGGTCGGCGACCAGCTCGGTGCCGAGCCCCTCCTGATGCAGCTCCTCACCATGCCCGTGCACCCCGACGCCCCCACCGTCCAGCTCTCCGCCCGGCTCAACCTCGCCTCCATCGCTCGGATCTCGGGTCGGCTCGATCTCGCCCGGCGCTACGCCACCGAGGCCGTCGAGCTCGGGCAGGCTCAGGGCTGCCTCGACGTGGTCTCCCACGGCCGGCTCATCCTCGGGGTGCTCGCCGACCGGGAGGGCGACCTCGTCACCTCCGAGGCGCACATCACTGAGAGCCTCCAGATCGCGCAGCGGACCGGAAAGTTCCGGGCCATCGCCATCGCCTGGAACAGCCTCGGGGAGCTGGCCCGTCGTCAGGGTGAGCTGGCGCTGGCCGAGGACCGCTACCGCACCAGCCTCGCCTGGGCAGAAGCCGGGGGGCGGCCGATGGAGCCGCCGCAGATCAACCTCGCCCTGGTGCTCATCCGTCGGCAGCGGTACGCCGAGGCCCGGGATCTCCTGCGCGGGGTCCAGCAGCGGGCCGAGGACCTCAAGGTGCCGTTCATCGTCTGGCACTGCCGGGCCTTCCTGCTCTCCCCGCTGGCCGGTCTGCGGGAGTGGACTGCATTCGACGCGGAGCTGACCGCCATCCTCGACGACCCCCTCTCCAGCCAGCGCTTCGGGGTCGATGTCGCAGAGGAAGCCGAGCGCGCCGGCTACATCGCCCACTACTCCGGGCAGTCCGAGCGGGCGGCGAGCGTCTGGCGGTTTGCCCGAGCGCAGTGGATGGGGCTGGGTCAGGCAGAGCGGGCGGAGAGCCTGACCGGGCTGCTGGAGGAAGGATGAGGGCGCTCATCCTCGACTTCGATGGCCTGATGGTCGACACCGAGTGGCCATCGTTCCTCGCCTGGCGGGAGGTCTACAACGAGCACGGCGCAGAGCTGTACCTGCCGGAGTGGTCCGCCCGGGTCGGCAGCGACCACGGCTTCAATCCAATCAAGACCCTGCGCGCCCGCTCCAGCCGCCCCCTCGGCGACATCGACGCCCTCCTCGCCGACCGGCAGCGCCGCAAGGCCGCCCGGGTTGCCAGCAAGCCGCTGATGCCCGGGGTCCGCGAGGTCATCGCACAGGCACGGCACCTCGGCTGGGCGGTCGGGGTTGCTTCCTCCTCGCCGTATGAGTGGGTCGGCGGGCACCTCACCCGCCTCGGCATGCTCGATATTGTGGACGCAGTGCGGACCCGAGACGACGTCCATCGCGTCAAGCCAGACCCTGAGGTCTTCCTGCTCGCCGCCGATGCCCTCGGCGTGCCCCCAGAGGACTGTGTGGTCTGTGAGGACTCGCTCAACGGCATCCGGGCGGCGAAGGCTGCGGGAATGTTCTCCATTGCAGTACCGAATCGGGTGACGGTGGTGCAGGACTTCGCCGAGGCGGATCTGCAGGTGCGCAGCCTCAGTGCATTGCGACTCTCGAAGCTGCCGCCGGTATGACGCGGCCCGCGAAGACCAGCAGGACCGCTTGATTTTGGCAATGAAAGTAATTTCAGCAATGAAAGTAGTCTATGGTCGATCAAGCTTCACAATAAAGGTAGCCCAATGTCTGACAATACCTCCAGCGGCATGATCAACTCTGAGAACATGCCGACGATCATTTCGGTCGCTTTCGTTCTGGTGCTGATCGCGCTTGCACTGAACTTCCACAACTACCGTCGAGCCAATGAGATCGCGACGGCTGTGTCGGCGTTTGAGCTTCGGGACAACCGCAGCGAGCAGCAGAACATTCAGGCGATGGAGACCAAGATCACCGCCCTGGAAGCCAAGATCACCGCCCTGGAAGCCCGCCCGGTGGCTACACCAGTGCCCGCACCGGTGGCAGCACCTTCCGGCGAGTAGCCTGATTGAGCATCTGCACGGTCGGGTTGCCGCCCCACCCAAGATGTCTTGAAAATTAACTTTCCCCGGATCTCCAGATACCTACTCGGTAGAGTCTGGAGTTTCCCCCATGTTTTCTCTCTCGCTGCTCTCCCTCGCGCTCGCCGCGCCCCCGACCACCCAGGACGCCCTGGAGTCCTGGTGGCTGGCAGCCGGTCAGATATATTTGGGCGACACGGTCTACCGCATCGCCGACAAGCCGGTGGTCCTCGCCGACAGCGTCTGTGAGTTCACCCTGACGTCAGGGGCAATGATCCCGGTGTACTCCGGGGTTGCTCCGGTCTCCGAGCGCATGATCGGGCTGGTCTGGCTGGGAGAAGGTGCCTCGGAGGTGTCGTTCAACGACCGGGGCGATGTCCTGGCGTTTGCCAACCACATGGTCATCAACGCCGACGCGGACCCCGAAGAGTTCCGCAGCCTGCTCGACGGCGATCCCCTGTCCTCTCAGGTGGATCGCGGTCTGGTGCTCTCAGCGGACCCCGCACTGCTCTCCCTGTTCGAGGGCCTCGAGCCCATCGGCGGCGGCGCACTGATCACCGCAGGCATCAACGGCAGCGATGAGACCTACATCATCACGGAGTCCGACGGCGAGGGACGGCTGAAGCGTCAGGCAACCAACCTCCTGGTCAACCGGCTCAACGAGCTGAAGCGCTCAGGCATGGACCCCCGGGTGATGCTGCGTCAGGACCGGCTGCTGGGCGAGGAGCTGGGCCACGACGGCGCGGTGCTGCGGGTGCTGGCGGACTTCCGCACCGACCGAAACTTCCGGGTCGCCGGGCTGGAGGACACCCTCGGCGCCGACAACTACGACCGCTGGCTGACCTGCAGCCGAGACGGCATGGACACCGAGAACACCGGCTACCGCGCGATGGCATTCGCCCACGGCACCGACCTCGATCAGCGCCGCCACTTCATGCGCATCTCCGGAGAGCGCAGCGAGCCCGCCGGCACACCGGAGCGTCCGGCGTTCACCCCGGTTCGCGCTGACGTCGCCGTCGACATCACCCCCCGCCTGAGGGGGCTGGAGCAGGAGGGCGTGGTCACCACACAGCTCACCCTGCGCGCAGAGGGTGGTCCGCTTCAGTACGCCGCCCTGGACATGCCTGTCGGCTCGGCCATTCTGGGAAGCTGGTCGCTCGATTCGTTGACCACCGCTGACGGTCAGGCGATCCCCTGGGTCGGGCTGTCCGCAGGCGTGACCGGGCTCACCGGGGAGACCATGAGCAGCGACGTGCAGGGCGTTGCCAACGAGTCGACCATCGCCGCTGGCACGTCCGGCACGCTGAGCAGCGGCGGGATCAACATCTCCGGCACCCAGGGCAGCGGCGGAGCGACCACCCCCACTGCGAACTCCACCGACCTCTCCCTGGGCGCAAATGGTGAGAACAGTGCCCTCTCCGAGTCGATCGCGTTTGGCATCACCCCCTACCGCTACCAGGTGATGGTCCTGCTGCCGAGAGCCGTTCCCGCAGGCGAGGAAGTCACCCTCAACCTCACCTGGAGCGCCCGCTGGAAGTTCGCCAACTTCGCCGTCAGCGAGCGGTTCTACGCCAACGACCCCGATCAGCTCGCCGAGCCCCGCTCCATCTACCGCCCCCTCGGCGCGACCACCTCCGCCCAGCCGCTCCTGCCGGGCCTGATGCCTGCCGCCGGGGCCGGGACCTGGGACTTCACCGCGGCCCTCACCACCCCGCAGCCCCTGTTCGTCAGCCGCACCGCAGTCCTCTCCGGGCAGACCACCGCCCGACAGACCGACCCGGGAACCGGCTCACTTCGCATCACCACTCAGGGTGAGGGCTCCGCAGGGCCGGCGTTCGCGCTGGGTCGCTGGATCGAGCAGCAGGACGTCGCCGCAGAGGGCATGCCAGCGATCGGTGTGGCCCTCGCCCCCAAGCAGAACAAGGCGCTGCCCACGGTCTCCCCGGAGATCCGTCGGGTGGTGTCCTTCCTCGAAGGTCGCCTCCCGGACTTCCCACGCGACGAGCTTGAGGTCTACCAGGACATGGAGGTCCCGCCCCTCGTCGCGCTCCAGCAGGACTACCTGCCCGCTCACGATGGCCTCATTGGCCTGCGCACCGTCAGCAGCCCGACGGTGACCTCCGGCGGCATGGTCCGCGACCTCCGCCCCCACGAGGCCCGCATCCAGCTCGCCCGACAGGTCGCCGGTCAGTACTGGGGACAGCAGATCGTCGCCGCATCCAGCCGGGACCAGTGGCTTGTCGACGCCCTCTCCGGCGCCTACGCCGCGTTCTACCTGCGCTCCTCCGTCGGGGTCGAGGCCTACCAGGAGCACATGGAGGCGATCCGAAGTCGCCTGGAGTCCCCCCGGGAGTTCTCCGCGGCTCAGGGCGCGCCCGCAGTCTGGAAGCGCACCGACGCCACCCGGCTGCTCTCCCCCACCGCCGCGCCGTCACACACCGACATCCCCGCCGGCATCCGGGCGGACTACGGGGCCTATGTGCTCGCCGGCATGCTGCGTCCGCGGCTGGGAGACGACGTCTTCTTCGCTGCGCTCGACCACTTCGCTGCGATCAACGCTGGCAAGGCGGTGACCACTGAGGATCTCCAGACCGCGTTTGAGCTGACCGCCGGCCAGGACCTCTCCGCCTTCTTCGATACCTGGATCCACAGCGGTGCGATCCCGGCACTGTCGCTGGCGTATCGGGTGGAGGGCTCCGGGGCGATCCGCGGCTGCATCGACAGCTCGGTGGCGCTGGGCACCCTGGACACACAGCTGTGGGTCTCTGATGACAGCGGCATCGTTGAGGCGATGGTGCAGGTCGTTGATGGTGTGGGCCGGTTTGAGGTTGGGCCCCGGGTTGGCGAGGTCACCGTTGCCCTGGATCCGGAGGCGATCACCCTCGCCACGAGCCGCACGGTGTGGGAGTCTGACGCGCTGGCCTGCTGGGACGATGCTCTGGTGGGCGAGTAGTGGTGACTGGTGTCATGCTGGGTCCGCTGGGTGGGTAGCCCAAATGAATGGCGTGGAGGATGGCGGAACTCAGGTATCGAGAGCCACGAGGATGAGGAGACGGAAGGGCGAGGAGGACTGGTTGGCACGATCAAAAGTAGAGATGGGCGAAGCCTCGACTTGCGGTGATTCCAACCCCGTCTCCGTCCTTGGGCACTGATCGCCACGGGTCCCCTCCGCGGTCGCAGCTCCGTTGTGCGAGTGCCGGCTCTAGCCGCCTCTGCGAGTGCCCGCTCCAGCGGCTTCGCCTCTCACTCCCTGTCGGCCAGCATTCTCAATGGAT
>JBLHNG010000211.1:0-10976 GCA_047621685.1 Myxococcota bacterium
CCGGAGCCCTCATGCGTCTGTCCACCCTCACCCTTCTGCTCATGACCACAGCCTGTGACCCCAAAGAGGACACACCTGAAGACACCGCCCCCGTCCTCGACACAGCCACTGGCGACACCGACACCGACACCGACACCGAGCCGGAGTGCGATGATGCCGACAGTGACGGGGTCTGCGATGAGGATGACCAGTGCGTCGGTGACGACGCGACCGGCGACACCGACGGCGACGGCGACTGCGACGACACCGACACCGACGACGACTCCGATGGTGTAGAGGACAGCGCTGACAGCGATCCGGTAGATCCATTTGTCTGTGGAGACACCGACAAAGACTCCTGCGAGGACTGCATCAGCGGCGTCTCCGACCCAGCGGCAGACGGTGAGGACTGGGACGGCGACGGGCTCTGCGATGCGGGAGATCTCGACGACGACAGCGACGGCGTCTCAGACGACCTGGACTCCGACCCCTTTGATCCCTACCTCTGCGGTGACACCGACAAAGACACCTGCGAGGACTGCATCAGCGGCGTCTCCGACCCAGCGGCAGACGGCGACGACTGGGACGGCGACGGGCTCTGCGATGCGGTCGATCCCGAGACGTTTGAGTTCTCTAAGAGCCAGACCATCGACAGCCACACGATCACCTGCGCCAGCGTGACGACCACCGGGACCTACACCGAGTGCGCGGATCTCCAGGTCGACGGGATGTACTTCCCCAACGGCATCAACTGCGGACCGAACTGGAGCACCTACGAGTCCCCCTACACCAGCCACTCAGACTTCTGCGAGCTGCTGACCGGAAGCCGCCTCTTCGAGGTCTACTACACCTGCGACTCCACCCGCACTCGGGTGACCTACGCAAGTGGCACCTGGGACACTTACGAAGACAACGGGTACACCCAGCACATTCGCTGCTTCTACTAAGCTGCCCCCTCGACGCCGAACCACAGGCCCAACATGCTCGTGCTCTCCACCCTGCTCCTGTCCTGCGCCCACAAGTCCACCCCGAAGGGAAGCGACGACACCAGCGAGGTGGAGTATGCGCCTCAGACCGGGGTGCTCGACGAGACGTTCACCGACGATGCCGGCGCGACCGGTCAGCTTCGCATCATCGTGCCCGAGGACATCACGCCAGGCACCTACGGGGTCCTGCTGTTCTTCGGCTGGGACGGCGGGGACAGCTACTACCAGGAGGAGGCTGACCTCCACGAGCCGCTCGCCTCCGAGCATGACCTGATCGTCGTCTCCATGACCACCCCGGTCACCGAGTCGGCCAGCGGGTGCTGGTGGGCGCCCGCGGTCGAGGACAACGCCGCCTATGTCGCGCAGCTTGTCGCGGAGAGGCTCGTCGGTGAGCTGCGCATCGACACCGACCGGATCTTCCTGACCGGGCTGTCTGGAGGTGCTGACTTCGCCTCGGCATTCCACTACCACACCGGGTTTGCCTACCGCGGCGGCTCAGTGGCGCTGTGTGGTGGGGACCTGCCCCGGCTCAACGGAGGGAATTGCGGAATGGAGGTCGCCCCACCGGCTGCTCCGGCCCCGGAGTCACTCTCTGCGGAGGCACTCGCTGGCATTCGCTTCGACTTCGCGCTCACCGCCGATGACTACCTGTTCGGCAACGCTGAGGAGGCCGTCGGGTTCTACACCGGGCTGGGCTTTGAGCGGGTCCAGCTGCGGACGGCAGCGGGGTCTGGGCACTGTGGCTTCTCCGAGGGGTGGGAGGGACTGGAGACTTTGGCGGAAGGGCTGGACTACGTGGATTCACGGGTCACTCCTTGAGGTGACTGGTGTCGGGCTCCCCCCACTCGCCCACCTCACCGAAACCACATGACTGGTGTCAGAGATCGCACCATCGGATCGGTCGGAATACAACGCCCTCCAAAGGAGCACCCCGATGGCAACCCCGTATTGGCTCGATCCAGCCCGAGAGATGGCCTCCGCGCTCGCTGAGGATGTGGTGTGTGAGATCGCGGTGATCGGCGCTGGGCTGTGCGGCGCGGCGGCGGCGCTGTCCCTGGCGAAGCAGGGGGTGGACGTTGTTCTGGTCGAGGCCGGGCGAGTCGCGGAGAAAGCGACCGGCCGAAACGCCGGCTTTATCCTCCAGGGCACCGCCGAGCGCTACAGCCGGGCAAAGACCATCATGGGGGCTGAGAAGGCGCGGGCGGTCCACGAGTGGACCCTGGTCAACCACCAGCGGCTCGCCCAGGTCATCGCTGAGGAGGCCATCGACTGCGGATACCGGCGCAGCGGCAGCCTCCAGCTCGCCGGGACCCCGGAGGAGGAGGCCGAGCTGGTGGAGAGCGCGCGGCTGCTCAACGCCGACGGCTTCTCCGCGAAGCTGCTCGACGCCGCCACCCTCGGCGCGACCTACACCGACGCTGGCTTCCACATGGGCGTGCTGCTGCCCGAAGACGGCGAGGTCCACCCGGCCCGGCTGGTCCGCGGCGCGGTGGCGGCAGCGATGAAGCACGGCGCCCGGCTGTTTGAGCAGACCCCGGTGACAAACCTGGAGGCCAGAAGCCCCGGCGACGTCACCCTCCACACCGCCACCGGCACCATCCGCTGCCAGATCGCCCTGGTCTGCACCAACGCACGCGCCCGCCAGCTGCTGCCCTGGTACGCCGACAAGGTCGATCCGGTGCGCGGTCAGATGCTCGCCACCGCCCCCGCTCCGCGCATCTTTGAGTGGCCTATCTACGCCGACCACGGCTTTGACTACTGGCGACAGGATGCCGACAACTGCATCGTGCTGGGCGGCTGGCGCAACCTCGATCCCGGCACCGAGGTCGGCTTCGATCAGGTCCTCCACCCGGTCATCCAGGAGCGCATGACCGACTTCCTCCACCGGTTCTCCGCGCTG
The DNA here is from genome assembly GCA_047621685.1 of Myxococcota bacterium. GTDB lineage: Bacteria > Myxococcota_A > UBA796 > UBA796 > UBA796 > JAQXDW01. Next base: position 2,866 of record JBLHNG010000211.1, read on the forward strand.
CGTGACATCGAGATCACCCACCGCTGGGCGGGGATCATGGGCTTCTCCCGCGACAGCCTGCCCCTCGTCGGACCGGCCCCCGGCGCACCCGGCGCCCTCGCTGCGGTGGGCTTCACCGGCCACGGCTTCGGGTTCGCCTGGCTCGCTGGCGAGGCCCTCGCTGAGGTCGCGCTCCAAGGCAGCCACCCGTTCGCCACCCTGATGACCCCGAAGCGGATGGCGAACTGAGGGTGTCGGATGCTCCCCGGTGGTGTGCGTTTCACCACACTCCCCGTGCGCATCCTTCGGTAAATCCGCCCAGATGGGCTGGCACACTCCCTGCTCTCTCTTTGGACAACCTCAGGAGACAGCATGGACAGCGTTCGCCACATCATGACCGACGAGGTCTTCACCGTTCAGGCAGACCAGCGCCTCAGCGAGGTCCGTCGCCTGCTCACCAGCCACCCGTTCCACCACGTCCCGGTGCTCGACGGTGATCTGCTGGTCGGGATCCTCAGCAGCCACGATCTCCTCCGGATGTCGCTGACCGTCTACGAGGACAGCACCGAGATGGAGGATGCCTGGCTGGACGCCTCCGCGACCATCCGCACGGCGATGACTCCAGAGCCCGAGGCCATCGCCCCGGATGCTCCGATCGCTCGGGCAGCCGACATCCTCGGAGACGGCGACTTCCATGCGCTGCCGGTGGTCGATCACGCTGGCCGGCTTCTGGGACTGGTGACCAGCACCGACCTGATCCGCTACCTCGCACAGCGCTGCTGACCGCGAGTCGCTATTCGCCGGAGCCCGAATCTTCGGCCAGTGCTCCAGAGCGGGACAGCAGCCAGGTCATGCCCACCCCGTCATCAAACGCGGTGTCTTCGAGGCTGGACAGCGATGTCGACAGCCCGTCGCCATTCGCCAGCGGGAAGTCGAGCTTGAGGGTGTCCTCGCCGTCGACAAGCTCCTCGGCGCTCACTGGGCGGCCTCCAGGATCAGCGGACAGGCGCTGCTGGCGGTGAGCCACTAGGCGAAGTCGTCGCCGTAAGACGAGACCAGCAGGAAGAGGCTGCACCGGGTCATGGGGGGATCTCCCAGGCGCTGCCGGCGGGGGTGACGATGTAGTCGAGCACCACGCCGTCGGTATTCCGGGCGACCCAGACGTGCTCCTCGTAGCTGGTCTGGCTGATCGAGTCGCCGGGGAGCAGGGTGTGGTAGGGCACCTCTTCACAGAGGTTGTTTCGCCACAGCACCTGAACCGCCGGGGAGACCCCGCTGTTGGTGATCTGGAGGCTGGCTCCCGGGGTGGTGTCCGCAGTGTCGATCGGGGTCCACGACGAGCCGGAGTCCACGCCTGGGGCGTGGGGATATCAGATGGCTTCGGTGCAGGAGAAGACGAGCAACAGCATGATCAGATCGGGGGGCTGCCTCCGGTTTAGCAGACCGCCTGAGGTTCGGAAACCCCGATGGTCACGAGAATCTCAGAGAGTCCGGTTAGAGGCGGACAGGACTGGAGCATCTCGCCATCATCTCCGGCTCACCGAGAGGTGAATCAGCGCGCCTGGGCGGATCTACCGCTCCGTAAGTCGCCCCTCGGACTCCCAGGCGGACATCCCGCCGAGGACATTGGCGACGGTGAAGCCCCCGTGCTCCAGCTGTGCGGCGGCCCGAGCACTTCGTCCGCCGGAGTGACAGATGATCGCGATCTCCTGACCCCGCCAGCCCTCCAGCTCACTGACCCGATCCGACAGATCACTGACCGGCACGTTGACCGCTCCAGCGATGTGACCCCCGGTGAACTCCTCGACGGTGCGCACATCGAGCACCACGCTGCCAGCCGCGAGTGCCTCAGCGAGGGCGGCGGTGGTGATGTCCCGGGAGCGGCCCTGCTCGGCAGGTGTGGAGGTGGTCGAGACGGGAGGCTCTGCGGTGGAGCAAGCGGTCAGACTCAGCAGGACGAGGATGGTGCTCATTGGTCCACTGTAACCAGCCCGGTGGATCGATAGCATGCCCCCATGCTCCTTCTCTCGACACTCCTCATCGGCTGTGATGAACCCGAGCCGACACCGTCCCCGTCGAGGCTGCCCCAGAGCCGGTCACCATCCCGACAGCGCGCTTCTCGGTGCTGGCAGAGGTCCAGCCATCGGGGGTCGTCCCCATCGCCTGTGTGCTCCCGAGCGGAGCGGTCCTCAGCGGCGCGGACTGTGTACCGCACCTCACCGACCAGCCGGCCAGCGAGCGAGACACCCCGGGGATGTCCGCAGTCGAGATCGAGGGAAGCGGCTCCGGACGACACTGGGGATACACCGGGGTGCTGTCGGGCGCCGGGCTGCCGGGGGCAGGAGTCCCGATGGAAGAGGCGCAGGTCCGCGCGGCGATCGCTGTGCTGCCATCAGACAGCGGCTGGACGGCGACCGCTCCACGTCGGCCGGAGAGTGGGGCTGCAGGAGCTGACTCAGAGGCACTGCCCCCTCAGTGCTTCTTGGGCTGGCGCTGAGGTCGCTGAACGCGAGCCGACTCCTCCAGGGCATCGAGTGGCGCGACATCCGCCAGCAACACCGCCCGCTCTTTCCGCTTCACGCGCATCCCCAGCAGCAGCGAGCCAGCCCCGAGCAGCCACACGGTCACCGGTCCGATCGCCAGGTTCCACTCGCTGACTCTGAGCACATGCAGGGCGTCCAGAAGGACCACAGTGGAGAGGCTCAGCACCACCGACAGGACCGTTCCCAGGATCGTCAGCAGCCAAACCGGCAGTCCTGACGCTCCAGTCCGCATCTTCCAGCCCCGCGACCACATCAGCGCTGCGGGGAGGTGAAGGACACCACCCCCAAGGCCAAGCATCAGGAGCACCAGGAGCAGGCCGAATATGCGGCCGCCTGGCCCGGAGATCATGCCGAGAAAGAGAAACAGCACGAGCGCGACACCGATGAGGATCACCACCGACTTTCGCCGCGCCTGGCCAAAGCTCTTCATCAGCGCCTGCTCCTCCCGGGCATCCTCCGGGGAGATCCAGATCAGCCGGGCGTAGGGATGCCCAGAGCAGGTGCCATCCCCACCAGGAAGCTCCAGGCACTCCTCACACCGCTGCTCGTCCGCCATTGCTACCCTCGCCGTCAGGCTCCTCCCTCAGGTTATCCCCCTCGCCCACCCCGAGAGCCCCATGAACTACTGGCAGCAGCTCGACAGCGAGACCATCCCCGGAAGCCGCAGCGTGATGTCGCTCCACCAGCGCGGAGCTGAGCTGGCGATCAACGTCGACGGCGACCAGCTCATGAGCAGCCGGCAGCACGGATCGGAGGATGCCCTCGCGGAGCTCTCACTCGACCGGCTGGCGGCCCCGGCGAGTGCGAGGCTGCTGATCGGCGGACTCGGCATGGGCTTCACCCTCGCAGCAGCCCTGGCCCGCCTCGGTCCGACCGGCGAGGCGGTGGTGGCGGAGCTGGTCCCAGCGGTGATTCGCTGGAACCGGGGCGTGCTCGGTGCAGTGGCGGGCAGCCCGCTGGACGACCCCCGGGCGCGGATCCAGGAGGGCGACGTGGTGCGGATCATCCAGGGCAGCCGCCGGGAGTGGGACGCCATCCTCCTCGATGTCGACAACGGTCCCGAGGGGCTGACCCGCAAGAGCAACGATCGCCTCTACACCACCGCCGGACTCGCCGCAGCACGCAAGGCCCTGCGCCCCGGTGGGGTGCTGGCGATCTGGTCTGCCGGTCACAGCGACGCCTTCACGAGTCGCCTCAAGCGCGCCGGGTATGCCGTCGAGGTCAAGACGGTGCGCTCCCACGGCAAGAAGAAGGGTGCCCGTCATGTGATCTGGCTGGCGAGCGCCGCGCTTCCCGCTCGCTGACCTCAGACCGCGTGATCCCGACGTCTCCCAGCCACCAGGAGCACCAGCAGCGACAGCCCCGCCGACCCACCCCCCGCGCTCGCACAGCCGCACCCCTCCTCAGACTCCCCGCCAGTGTCCGCCGGCTCCTCAACCACCCCATCGATAGAGGCGATGGGGATCTCGCCGAGGTCCTCGCAGTCCGCTTCCGATGCGGCGTCACACTCCACCTGGAAGGCGTGCTCCCAGGGCTGGGTGGAGGTCTGCCCGTCGATGGTCTCGATGCCAGCGCGCAGCCGGGCGGTGTACCAGCCGCCAGGGATCAGGTCCGCTGAGGGCTGGATGCGAACGAGGCGGGTGTACTCCGCACCCCATCGGGTGTTGGCCTGGGTGAAGTCGACCGAGGCGCCATCCGGTCCGATCAGCTCGACGAGGTCGTCTTCGTAGCGAACCCCGGCACCGAACACGAGGCTGGACCAGCTGCTGGTGGCGGTGTGGTCGGGGCTCAGCAGGCGGCGGGGGGTCTCGGGGTAGGCAAACACCGTGACATCGTCGGCGGACAGCTCCCCATGCAGCCGCGCCCAGAGCGCCTGCTGGTGGTTCATGGTGGGGAAGATCTCTGCGCGAAGGCTACCGGGAACCTCTGGATCCATGTAGTGGGTCCGCGTCCAGGGCAGCCGGTCGACGTAGGACTCTCCGAGGGTTCCCGCGATGTGCGGTCCGGAGGTGTCGTTGATGTAGACGGAGGTGACGAGGGTCAGCGCGTCGAGGATCACCTCCTCGGTGATCTCCTCGTCGAGCCCGGCGTACAGCTCCAGCAGGGCCTCCATCGGCAGATCCTGCTCGGGGTAGAAGCGCAAATGCTCATCCATCACCAGGAAGCCGTCGGTGGCCGGGTCCGCGGCGTCCTGCCCCTCGCTGTCGTGCTCCTCGACCTGGTAGAGGAACAGCGAGTCGAACATCGTGTCCTGGAGGCCGTGGGAGGCACAGCCCATCAGGAAGGCGACCCGCTTTTTGGACTCCATGGTGGTCCACGGCGGCGGATCGTTGACCTGGATCCAGGTGATGAAGTCCTCGATGAACGGCTCCCAGTGGGTGTGCTCGGAGTAGGCCCGGCTGGCAGCGCTGTCGTCGGCATAGCCGCTGTCGGTGAAGGTCGCGCCGAACAGGAGGGCGTTGAACACCTCCGGCTCCAGCAGGAACGCCCGCAGCTCGTCGTCGGGCATGTTCTCCACCGCCCAGCCGGTGACATGGATGTGGCCCCAGAGTCCGTGGGCTGCGGCGTCTGCGCTGATCAGCAGCGCGCTGGAGGTGAGCAGGAGGCCAGCGAAGCGAGAGCGTGTGGGCATGGTGTTCTCTTACCAGACTGCATCTCTTACCAGCACTCTTCTCCTGCAGACATTCGGATAGCCATTCCCATGCTGACCCTTGAGCATCCCCCGTTCCTCACCGACCTGCTCACCGACTCCCAGCTCGCGGAGGTCATCTCGCGGTTCTATGCGGCGGTTTATGCCGATCCGATGCTCTCGCCGCTGTTTGCGGGCGTCGAGAGGAGCCGACAGGAGCAGCGGCTGGCGGGGTTCATCCGGATGACCCGGGGCCGCAGCAACCCCTTCGACGGCGACTTCCTCCGCAGCGCCCACGCCCGGCTCAACCTCACCCCGGCCCTGTTCGCGCGGCGGGCACAGCTGATGGCAGCAGCGATCGAAGCCTGCGGGCATGGGGCAGAGGTGATCGCCTGCTGGCGGCGGTACGACGCGCTGTGGTGGCGCTACATCCGCGGCCAGTAGGGCTCAGCGATCCAGCCAGAAGTCGAAGAAGACCGTGGTGTCGAACTCCTGGGTGAGCACGTGCCCCTGGCCATCAAACTCGGCGTAGATCGAGTCCACCCCGGCGGCTTCGAGCTGCTCATGGGTCTGCTCGACGGAGGGCTGCCAGGAGGTGTCCTCGCTGCCCACGCCGTTGTAGACCCGCCGACCGACCAGCCCCGCCAGCTCCCCGCTCGATGCGGACGAGAAGACCCCGGGTGCGCCGAGCAGGGTGGCGAAGCGGTCGGGGTTGTCGAGCATGAGGTCGAAGGCACCCCGGCCGCCGTTGGAGGTCCCGGCGATGTGGACCGCCGCCGGATCGCCGCCCCAGCAGAGCAGGACCTCGTCGAGGACCGCCAGCGCCCGATCGTACTCATCGGTGAGATCCTCATCGGCGGCGTAGGGCATCACCGTGCGGACCTCCGCCATCCCGTCCCCGCCGTCCAGCCAGCCACGAAACGCCCCCTCCGCGCTGCCCCGGTTCCCCGGACCGCCGCCAAACAGGATGACGGTGGGCACGTCGAGGCTGTCGGTCATCGGGTGGGTGAGGAAGTAGGGACTGGCGTCGGTGGTGGTGACGTCCTGGAGCCCGGTCCCGATCTCCGGACACCAGTCCGGTGGGTCAAACGGCGCGGTGTCACCCGGACCGGTGTCGTCGGGGGAGTCGGTGTCGGTGTCGGGGCTGGCGGAGTCCGTGGTGGAGCCGGAGCAGGCCACCAGGAGGGGGAGGAAGACAAAGAAGCGCATGGCGCATCGTACTGCTGATTCAGGCAAAAAGAGCGGAAAGCACAAATCCAGGTAGACCCCAGGCAAACCACATCACCCGAGACCCTGATGTCCGCACTTGTCTGGTTTCGCTCAGACCTCCGCATCACCGACAACCGCACGCTGCATGCGGCGATCACACAGCACCAGAGCGTGACCGCGGTCTTCCACGACACCCCCGGGCAGTGGGCGCTGCATGGAGACGCTCCGATCCGGGTCGACTTCATCCGACGCAGTGTGGCGAAGCTGTCGGCGGCCCTCGCGGTCGGCGGGGTGACCACCCACATCCTCCGCAGCGACCGGTTTGATGAAGCGCCCGAGCGCCTCGCCCAGCTCGCCGCCGATGTGGGCGCGACCGACCTCTACTTCAGCGCTGAGCTTCCGGTCAACGAGCGGCGTCGAGACGCCGCGGTGGCCCGCCGCTTCCGTACCGACGGCCTCCAGACCCACTGCCTCACCGATGCCACCCTCTTCGCGCCCGGAAGCATCCGCACCGGTACCGGCGGGCACTATCGGGTGTTCACCCCGTTTAAGAAGCGGCTGCTCTCCATGCTCACCGCCGAGCAGACCCGGATGCACCCGGCACCCTGGGCGCTCCCTGGGGCAAAGCGCACTGAGGAGCGATGGCCCGCCGGAGAGCAGGAGGCACAGCGGCGGCTGAGGGACTTCACTGCCAGCCGCATTGCCGACTACCACGAGGCCCGGGACTTCCCCGCCACCCCGGGCACCAGCCGGCTCTCCCCCTACCTCGCCCACGGCCTGCTCTCCCCCCGCCAGTGCCTCGCCGCGGCTCGCAGTCTGCCAGGACCGGGCTCGGACACCTGGATCAGCGAGCTGATCTGGCGAGAGTTCTACCGACATGTCCTGGTCGCCTGGCCCCGGGTCGGGCGCGGGAAGGCGTTCCTCACGCAGACCGAGGCGGTCGAATGGCGCAACCAGCCGGGGGAGTTCGATGCCTGGTGTCGGGGTCAGACCGGGATTCCGCTGGTGGATGCGGCGATGCGTCAGCTGCTCGCGGAGGGCTGGATGCACAACCGGCTGCGGATGGTGACCGCCCAGTTCCTGACGAAGAACCTACTCATCGACTGGCGATGGGGTGAGCGGTACTTCATGGAGCACCTCATCGACGGCGACCTCGCCAGCAACAACGGCGGCTGGCAGTGGTCGGCCTCCACCGGGACCGACGCCGCGCCCTACTTCCGGGTGTTCAACCCCGTCTCCCAGTCCCGACGGTTCGACGCCGACGGCCGCTTCATCCGCCAATACGTCCCCGAGCTGGCCGGGATCACCGACCGCAGCATCCACGACCCGAGCCCCACCGTCCGGGCGTCCTGTGGCTACCCGGCCCCGATGGTGGATCTCAAGTCCAGCCGACAGCGGGCGATCGATGTGTTCAAGCTGGCACGCGCCCGCTCAGTCTGACAGCCCCCGAGCCACAATCGGAGCCTCCTCAGCGGTCTGCCAGGGCACCGCGTCTGGCCACCAGGGCGTCAGCGGGGACAGCGCACCGGGCTCGAAGCTCTCGCCAGGACGCGGCGTCGCTCCGACAGGATGACGCGTCCCAATTGGGGCATCGCAGACCTCCCGTCCGTCGATAATGCGGCTATGATAGACGCCTCGGAGGTTCCTTGAGCATCATCTTCCTGATCGCCTGCAGCACCGATCCGGCAGACTCCGCACCGGCAGACACCACCGCTGCCCCCTCCGAGCACCCCTACACCGCCAACAGCATC
>JBLHNG010000212.1:0-10918 GCA_047621685.1 Myxococcota bacterium
GAACACGCCCTGCGACGGGCCGCCGAGGATGCCCGGGAGCATGGGGCCATCGCCTGCTATGCCTACAGCGTCGATGCCGACTTCTGCGACCGGATCGAGGACGCCTTCGCTGACGCCGGGGCCTCCGTCGGCATCAACCTCCGCCGCCAGCTTCCGATCAACTACACCGCCGGCTACAGCGACTTCCATGTGACCGGCCTCAACCCGGCGGGCAACGCCTGCTTGACCGACATCGCCTTCGTTGCCCGGCGCTTCCGCGTCGTGCAGTCCAAGCGCGAGCTGTGAGGAACCACCATGCCTGCCGCCAACGACGTCGTCTTTCTTGAGGGGGCGCGCACCCCCATCGGCAGCTTCCTCGGGGGACTCTCCCGGGTCAGCGCCACACAGCTCGGGACCATCGCTGCTCAAGGCGCGATCACGCGGGCGGACATCGATCCGGCTGTGATCGACGCGATCTACTTTGGCAACGTCATCCAGTCCTCCAAAGACGCAGCCTACATCGCCCGCCACATCGGCCTCGACGCTGGCATCCCGGAGTCCACCCCGGCCCTGACCGTCAACCGGGCCTGCGGAAGCGGCATCGAGGCGGTCGTGCAAGGCGCGAAGTCGCTGATGGTCGGGGAGTCCCGGGTCGTGCTGGCGGGCGGGGCTGAGAACATGTCGATGACCCCCTACGCCATGCGCGGGGTGCGTCAGGGCTGGAAGATGATCAAGAGCGACGTCGACGACATGCTGTTCTCCGCGCTGTTTGATCCGAAGGCCGGGTGCAGCATCGGTGAGACCGTCGAGCACCTCGCCGCCGAGGAGGGCATCACCCGGGCCGCTGCCGACGCTGCTGCAGTGCGTGGCCAGCAGCGGGCTGCCGCCGCCATCGCTGTGGGCATCTTCGCCGAGGAGATCGTGCCGGTCACTGTGGGGAGGGGGAGGCGACAGCGCACGGTCTCCGCCGACGAGAGCCCCCGTCCCGACAGCACCCTCGCCACCCTCTCTGCGCTGCCGGGGCTGTTCGCCGCCGACGGGGTGATCACCGCCGGCAACTCGTGTGGCCTCAACGACGCCGGGGCCGCGATCCTGATGACCACCACCGCACAGGCCGCCGCCCTGGGTCGCACACCCATTGGTCGGCTGGTGAGCTGGGGGACGACCGGCATCGCGCCGCGTCGCATGGGCATGGGGCCGATTGCTGCCAGCCAGCAGGCCCTCGACCACGCCGGGCTCACCCTCGCCGACATCGACATCATCGAGCTCAACGACAGCTTCACCGTGCAGCACCTCGCCATTGGACAGGCGATGGGGCTTGATGATGCAAAGGTCAACACCAACGGCGGAGCCATCGCGCTAGGGCACCCGATGGGCGCGACCGGCACCCGGCTCATCCTCTCCGCGCTCTACACCCTCCGCCGAACCGGCGCTCGGACTGCGCTGTGTACGGTCTGCATCGGCGGCGGGCAGGGCATTGCGGTGGTGGTCTCCGCTTAGGGCTCTTGCTTCAGCCTAAAAGCGGGCCTCCCAGAGTCGAATCGAAGCCCCTCGTCGATAGAGGGGGTCAAGTCGGAGGTTGCTCAGCAGCGCCTTCAGCTCTCCGGCGTCCAGCCAGATGCCGTGCGCAATACAGCGGTCGAGGTGGACCTCCTGGTATCGCTCCAGGCCCATCTTCTCTGAGCACTGCGGGCAGCTGAGCACCCGGTCGGTGTTCACTGGCGGCTGGATGGCCTCGCGCAGCAGATCGGCCAGGGAGAAGCGGCCGACGTCGTGACGCTCGCCCTCGGTGATCAGCATCAGCTCGCCGCGATCCAGCCAGAGGCCGTGGGTGGGGCAGACATCGACGGTGACGCCATGGATGAGCTCTTGAGCGAGCGCGTCAGAGCAGACAGGACAGTCAAGCAACGGGATACTCCGGTGTGTTTGGTGGGGAACTCTACGGCTCTTCGGAGGGGGTATTGCCGTTGTTATTGTCGTTGTCGTAGTAGGTCCGGCTCAGCGGACCGATGAGCCGCTCCTGGAGCCGGTCGGCTTCTTCCTCGCCGACGATGTCGACGAGATCCTCTCGAAAGTCCGTGCGCAGGCCGCCCAGCTCTTCAAAGGCCTCCTCGTCGGGGACGTCTCCGGCGTGGCGCTCCTGGCGGAGGGTGGCGATGTCGAGCATCGTTCCCTCCATCAGAGAGTCGATCTCCTCCGTGATCTCTTCGTCCATCTCCGCTTCCTCGGCGTAGGCAGTGAAGCGCTCCCGGTTCGCATCGAGGTGGCGACGCTGCCAGGCCTTTCGCCGCTCGCCGAGCTGGGTGTTGATGTGCTCCTCCATCGCGGCCTCGACCTCGGGGAGGCTGAGGATGAGGCTGGGATCATCGGCCGCCAATGAGGCGGCCATGTCCGCGATGTCGTCGAGGGGCGGCTTGTCGTTGGGATCGTCGGAGCTGCCGTCGAGGTCTCCGAGGTCGTCGGCGTAGACGGTCCGGGTGGTCTCCCGACCCGGCTTGGCGGCGGCCTCCTCGGCCTCCTCCAGCGATGCCTCCAGCGCGGCGATCCGGTCGCCCCGGCGAGTGTTGGTGACCAGGCTGATGGCGAGTCCGACCGCAAGGAGGCCGGCGATTCCCTGAGAGAGCTGCATCAGTCGGGAAGGTAACCGAAGGGGACCCCACCTGAAGACTCCATGCGGTAGGCTGGTGGCGGTGATGTCCCCCGCTGCTCGCTCGGGGATCGGGTCACGGTGACCTGGCCGGATGGTCACACCGAGCAGCACGATGGCGTCGAGGCCGGATCGATGCTCCACCTCACCCGGTAAGGGCCGCCTCTCAGTCCGGTCGCAGCTCCAGCACGCTGCCGGTGGCGACATCGAGGCGGGTGGTGGTGCTTCCGTCTGGCCAGGTCACTGTGACCTGATCGGCAGCGGCCGCGCCCCCCAGGCCGACGATCCACTCATGCGCGGAGCTGGAGCTGACGGTCCAGGGCAGCATCCACGATGTCCGGCTCTGCCCATCGATGGTCACCTCCAGCGCTGCGCCGATGGCCAGGACGCTGGATGCCGGACGGACGGTGATGCCGGTCGGACAGCCGCCGAGGGTCTGCCAGCTCCTCAGGAACGCCTTCCCGGCGGTCACCAGATCCGGACGCCCATCGCGGTCGAGATCCCCCACTGCGACCGCCCGACCGCGCTCCGGGTCGCCGAAGCCCCACTCCGGAGCGGCCTCAAAGCCCCCCACGCAGTCCCCGGCGAGCAGGACGTCGGGCTGCTCTTCTCCATCGACCCAGCTTGGGTTGAGCACCGGTATGAAGTCGGAGCTGGAGCCGATTCTGCCGAACATCACAGCGAGATCATCGCAGGTGTCCCGATCCAGATCGACCGCGACGGTGCCCCAGGAGGCCATGCTGTGCTCGGTCGGCGGGATGTCTGCTCCGGCGGCGAGGGTTGCGTCATAGAACCGCCCGGTGCCGTCGTTGATCAGCAGGTTTGGCCCTCCGAGATCGGTGATATAGAGGTCGGGGTCGCCGTCCTGCTCCAGATCGGTGATCGCGACCCCCATCGCATACATCTCCAGCTCGCAGGAGCAGTCCTCCGCCACGGTGAAGTGCCCGGTGCCGTCGTTGAGCAGCAGGCGGTTGGGCATGACCCACGGTCCGGCGTCGTTGGCGAAGTAGAGGTCCAGATCGTGGTCACCGTCGACATCGACCCAGGTTGCCTGGAAGGTGATGCCGTCGAGGGTGTCGGCTGGCAGGTGATCGGTTGCGTCCGTGAAGCGGCCATCTTGCTGGAGGTAGAGTCGGTTGTCGTCGCCGCGGATCTTCCCAGCCACGACCGCCTCGGGATCAATGTCCATGTGGCCATTCGCCACGATGAGATCGAGGTCACCGTCTCGGTCTGCGTCGGCGAAGTGCCCGCTGAAGGCGGCTCCCTCAGCCCCGTCGAGGACCTCCGTCCGATAGGAGTCGCCGTCGCTCCAGGCGATCAGGTCCGAGCTGCCGGTCTGGCCGAGGTAGAGGTCCCAGTCGCCGTCCTGCTCCAGGTCGACCGCAGCGATTGCGGTCCCGCCGGGCCAGCCCTCCGCGAGATCAATCGGCGGCGGCGTGCCCGCTTCGAGCAGGCCGGTGCCGTCGTTGTAGAGGAAGGCGGTGCCCGATGAGGTCTGGAGGATCACATCGAGCCAGCCATCCCCGCTGATGTCCGCGATCGCGATCCCCAGGGTGCCGTAGACCTCCTCCAGCGCGGCGAGATCCGCTCCGGTCCAGACCTGACGCTCCGTGACGCTGACTGCGAGACAGTCAAAGCCAGGCGAGGAGGTGGGGAGGGTGCCGGTCTCGGTGGGCGCTGTCGGGCAGGCGCTGACGAGCAGTATTGGAAGGAGAGCACGCATGCTTCACGGATTATGGGGGCGTGAGGGTCAGGAAGCCAGCAGGGACCACATTGAAGGTCTCTTGTGAGCCATCCATCCAGTGGACCGTGACGGACTCAGCGGTGTCCGCTCCGCTGAGACCGAAGTAGAGCTCAGCAGAGGACGCGCTGTTGGTCGTGCTCGGCAGGATCCACTGGGTGGTGTGCCGCCCGTCGGCGATCACGCTGATCTTCGCCCCCAGTGCGGACGCGCCCGGTGCCTGCTGCAGCGAGACGGTGAGCCCAGGGGGGCAGCCACCTGCCGTTCGCCATGCGCGGATGAAGTGCTTTCCGGCGGTCACGATGTCGGGTCGTCCATCGCGATCGAGATCCCCGATGGCAATGTTGCGGGTGCGAGAGGGGTCGGAGAAGCCGCTCTCTTCAGCCTGGCTGAAGCCACCCTCGCAGTCTGAGAGGAGCAGGAGGTCTGGCTGCTCTTCTCCGTCGATCCAGTCCGGGTTGATGTTCTCGGTGATGTAGTCGGAGTGCTGCCCGAGGTTGCCAAAGAGCACCGGCAGATCGAGGCAGCCGTCCTGGTTGAGGTCCGCGAAGGTCGTTCCCCAGGAGGTCATGTGCTCCGGTGTCGGCCCGATGTCGGCCCCTGAGGCGATTGTGGCGTCGTAGAATGTCCCGTCGCCCTCATTGATGAGCAAGTTCGGTCCTCCGGCATCGGTGATGTAGAGATCGGGGTATCCGTCGCCGTTGGCGTCTCCGACTGCGGTCCCCATCGCATGCATTTCGATGTTGCAGAAGCAGTCCTCCGCCACGGTGAAGTACCCGGTGCCGTCGTTGAGGAGGAGCTGATTGGGCGCGAGGAACGGTCCGAAGTCGTGGGCCAGGTAGAGGTCGAGGTCGCCGTCGCTGTCGGCGTCAATGGGGGATATCTGCCAGACCATTCCCGCCGCGGTTTCCGCAGGAAGGGCACCCTGGCTGACCTGAAAGTCTCCGCCATCCTGGAGGTACAGCCGGCTCCCGGTCCCAAGCTCCGTTCCGTTGACGATGCCCTCCGTGTCTGGGTTCTCTGGCATGGTCCCGACGATGAGATCGAGGTCACCGTCGCGGTCAAAGTCCCCGAACGCCCCGTGGCTTGCCGCAGTCTCGGAGTCGGGGAGTGTGGTCAGGGTGAAGCTGCGCCCGCCATCGTTGATGAGGAGGTGATCGCTGTCGCGCGCCCGGCCGAGGTAGAGGTCGAGATCGCCGTCTCCGTCGATGTCGCCAATGGCTGCGGCAGAAGCGGACGGCCAGGGCATCTCGATGGGACCTTCAGGCCCGGGGGTGAGGTCTCCAGTGCCGTCGTTCCACAGAAACATCGAGCCGTCGGCGTATCCGAAGAAGACATCGAGCCAGCCATCACCGTCAAAGTCCCCCATCGCCAGCGACGGGCGGGTGCTTGTGGTGAGGCGCTCAGGGAGGTCCTCCTCGTTCCACTCCTGGGCCACCGAGATCTGGAGGGGCTCACACACCACGGGAGCGGCGGAGTCGGACGCACCGTGGCAGCTGAGGAGGAAGGAGAGCAGCATCGAACTACCGGGTGATGGTGTGGGTCGAGCCGGCGGCCAGATCGGTGTGGCTCTGCTGTGTGCCATCGGGCCAGGTGATCGTGACCTCGCTGGCCTCCTGCGCCTCTCCCAGGCCGAGCATGACCGACAGGGCGCTCTGGGAGTGGGTGGTGGAGGGCAGCAGCCACTGGGTGCTCTGCCGGCCGTCGACGGTGGCCTCGATGCGGGCGCCGATGTCGTCGGAGGAGAAGTGCAGGGTGAGGCTCTGCTCACAGCCGCCGGTGACCTCCCAGTGCTGGACGTAGTACTTGCCGGCCATCAGCAGCTCCGGCCGCCCGTCTGCGTTGAAGTCGCCGACTGCGAGGGAGCGCCCCCGGCCAGCGTGCTCCGAGAACCTGAGGTCTTCGAGTCGGGTGAAGCCGCCGGCACAGTCTCCCTGGAAGATGACATCGACCTGATCGGTCTCATCCCGCCACTCCGGGTTCACTCCGGTCATGCTCCCCCACCACGCGTCGACCTGATACGAATTCAGTCCCCCGAAGGTGACCATGAGGTCTGCGCAGCCGTCGAGGTTGAGGTCTGTCGCGGTGGCGCCCCAGGAGGTGACGCTGCCGAGGGTCGGATCGTTGTCCGCGCCGTGTGCCAGGGTGCCGTCGTAGAAGGTGCCGTCGCCGAGGTTGACCAGCAGCTTCGGGGAGCCGATGTCGGTGATGTAGAGATCGGGGATGCCGTCTGGGACGAGGTCGCCGATTGCTGCACCCATGCCGTACATGGGCAGGTCGCAGGAGCAGTCCTCCGCCTCGGTGAAGTGTCCGGTGCCGTCGTTGAGCAGCAGTCGGTTGGGCACCACATTGAATCCCCAGTCGTTGACCTCATAGAGATCGAGGTCGCCGTCGCCGTCGATGTCGAGCCAGACCACCTGGAAGGTCAGCCCGTAGTTGTCCTCTTGCGGGATGCGCTCGGGGGACTCGGTGAATACGCCGCCGTCCTGGATGTAGAGGAGGTTGGGCTTGCCGATCTGCTCGCCGGACAGGACCGGCTCCGGCTGGATGTCCAGCACGCGCCCGGCGACGGCGAGGTCGAGGTCGCCGTCGCCGTCTGCGTCTGCGAATGCCCCGGTCCAGGAGGCGATGTCTGCGCCGCTGAGCAGCGTGGCTCTGAAGCGGTCGCCGTCGTTGTACAGCAGCACATCGGGCTCTCCGTCGGAGCGGCCGAGGTAGGCGTCGAGATCGCCGTCGCCGTCGAGATCCGCCAGCGCGACGGCAGTGGCGGGCGGGAGCGGTGCGTCGTTGGCGGTCCAGGTGTTGTCCACCTCCAGCTTCCCGGTGCCGTCGTTGTGCAGCACGAAGCTCCCGCCACCCCAGGCGACGAGCGCGTCGGTCCAGCCGTCTCCGTCCAGATCGCCGATCGCGATGCCCGGCTCGGTGTGCCTGCGCTTGTGGTCGCTGCGGAGGTCGCTCTCCTGCCAGTCGCCGATCAGGGAGACATCGATGGGGTCGCACGCTGGCGCGGTCGTGGCGGTGTCAGCGGGAGCATCTGAGCAGCCCAGGAGCAGGAGAAGGATCATGGCCAGACGACCTCCACAGTGCTGCCGGCTTCGAGGTCTTCCTGTGTGGTGGTGCTCCCGTCAGGCCAGACAACCTCCAGCCGGGTGAAGGTCAAGGCACCGCCGCTGCCAAAGTACAGCTCCGTGGCAGAGGCGGAGTGGGTCGCGGAGGGCAGCATCCACTGGGTGGTTTGTTGGTGGCCGTCGACGGTGGCGGTGACCCGGGCGCCGATGCCCTCGCGGTTGCCCTGTGGGCCGCTCAGCCGCACGGTCAGCCGGTCGTCGCACCCGCCAGTTGTTCGCCAGGCTCGAACGTAGTGCTTTCCGGCGACCACCAGATCCGGCCGCCCGTCCCGATCCAGGTCACCCACCACGACCGATCGGTTCTTGTTCTCGGGGTAGGCATCGAGGGTGGACTCCTGTCGGCTGAAGCCGGTGCAGTCCGACAGCAGCATCACATCGGGCTGCTGCTCGGGGTCCACCCAGGTCTCTCCTTTGGGGGTGATGAAGCCCAGGGAGTTGTCCGCCTCGCTGCCGAGTCCTCCGAATGAGATGAGCAGGTCCATGCAGCGGTTTCCGCTGAGATCGACAAAGACAGTGCCCCAGGAGGAGAGGTTGATGCCGTCGGGAGGGATGTCCGCGGACATCTTGAAGGTGCCGTCGTAGAAGGTGCCGTCGCCCAGGTTGAGCAGCAGTCGGGGGGTGCCGATGTCGGTGATGTGCAGATCCGGGAAGCCGTCGCCGTTGGCGTCTCCGACTGCCACACCCATGCTGTTCATCTTCAGCTCGCAGCCGCAGTCCTCCGCCACGGTGAAGTGTCCGGTGCCGTCGTTGAGCAGCAGGCGGTTCTCCACCACGACGGAGCCCCAGGCGTTGCCTTCGTAGATGTCGAGATCGCCGTCGCCGTCGGCGTCGAGCCAGGCCCCCTCGAAGGTCAGCCCGAAGTTGTCCGCCTCTGGCAGACGGTCATTCTCCAGCTGGAAGCTGCCGAGGCTGTCCTGGATGTAGAGGAGGTTGGGCTCGCCGACCTGCTTGCCAGCGATGATCTCCTTGGGGTGTCGGTCGGAGCCCATCTGCGCGATGAGCAGGTCGAGGTCGCCGTCACCGTCGGCGTCTGCAAACGCGCCGGTCTCAGCCGCTCCCTCGCTGCCGATAAGCTCGGTGTGGGTGAACCGCCCGGGCTCCTCCTGGATCGCGATGAGATCGAGTCCGCCCCACTCCTGACCGAAGAAGGCATCGAGATCGCCGTCGCCGTCGAGGTCCACCAGGGCGGCGGACGACAGCGGGGGGAGGGGCTCGCCGTTGCTGGTCCAGGTGTCATCGAAGATGAGCCCGCCGGTCCCGTCGTTCATCAGCACATACGCGCCCCCGGCATAGGCCACCAGGACATCCAGCCAGCCGTCGGCGTCGAGATCACCGATCGCGAGGCCGGGATCGGTGTGGTCGTTGCTGGCGCGGCTGGGCAGCTCGGGCTCAAACCAGTGTCCGAGCACCTCAAAGTCGACCGGATCACAGCTCACGGCTGCGGCGGGCATGTTGGTATCGGTGGTCTGCGGTGCGTCCTGGCAGCTGACAAGGAGAAGGACGAGCATGGCAGTCATCATGGAGGTGTAGTCGGGGATCGTCAATGCTCACTCACCTCACTCGGGGGAGGAGGGCCGGCTGAGGGGTGTCCGGGCTGACTCGGAGCAGCATCTGCTCGACCTCCCAGGTCTCCAGCTCCCCGCTGCCGTCGGTGTCGAAGATGGTGAAGCTGACGATGTTGTCCGACATTCGCTGGTGCTCTGCCTCGGAGACACTCCCGCTTCCATCGGCGTCCATTCGGGCGAGGAAGGCGGCAGTGGCCTGTGGGGCCTCCAGCGGTGGGGGGCGGAGGATGAGGGCGATGGCGAGGACCGTCACCGCCGCTGCGAGCAGGACGAGGATCGCTCTCATTGCCCCGATCCATCCAGGGACAGTCCCAGCGCGACCCAGGCCCGCTCATAGGCGGCGAGGAGCGACAGCGCGGCATCGGAGTCCGCGGTGGCAGACGCGGCGGCCTGTCGGAGGGTGTCGTCGGGGAGGGCAGGGACGACACCCCGGCTTGTGGACTCGGCGATGAGCCGCTGAGCGAGGATGGCATCGAGGACGGCCATGTCCTGGCTCGGCGGGGCGGCCTGGGTGGCCTGAGTGGCCTTCAGGGTGCTCTCGTAGGGATCAGGAACCGTCTCGATCTCTGGGAGGCGGCTCGGTGGCATCGGCTGTGCGTGAAGCCACAACAGCACCCCGGCGTTGACCACCGCCATCCCGATCGCCGCTCGAAGCAGGTGACTCTCCATGGCCTCAACGGTATCCCGCCGGCCGCTATACTGCGTAGGATGAAGGACGCACGTCGAGATCGGCTCTCCATCGCTGGCGCGGTGATGGCCCTGGTGGTGGTGATCGCCCTGGCGGGGTGGCGAACCGCAGCAGATGAGGCCCGCTGGGCGACTCAGCGGGCTGGTCCGGCCCCCGGGGCACCGCTCCCGGAGACCGGGCAGATGCGTCGCCGTCGGGGACTGCAGTGAGCCCAACCAACCGACGAGCGGGGTCCATCCTCGGCTGGTGCGCTGCGATCCTCGGGCTGGCGCTGATGGTGAGCGATGCGATGGGGCTGAAGTACAGCCAGGAGATCGTCTGGCCGACCGACCTCTACGCCTTCCAGCACCTTGAGACCGGCCCCATCGACGTCGCCCTCATCGGCTCCAGCCGGACCACCTTCGGCCTCACTCCCACCGCGATCGACGCCTGTCTGGCCAACAGGCTTGGCCGGGAGACGACGACCTACAACCTCGCCCGGGTGTTCGCCTCCATGGAGACTGAGCGCAGCGTGGCCCACGACCTGCTGGTCGGACCGCGCATCCCGAAGATCGCCGTCGTCGAGATCGCCCCGGAGATCCTCGCTGCCCGGCACCACGAGCACACCTACAACACCGCCTCCCAGGTCGACCTCTCCGGCGTGCCCGGGTGCCTGACTTCGGCACGGAGCGCTGATGACCTGGTCGCCTGCAGCCGCGCGCCGCTGCGGGGGGTGGAGAACATCGCCTGGCTGCTGTCTGGTGAGCGTGCCGACATCAACCACCTCAACTGGATGATGATCCACCAACGCGGCGGGCAGTTCTGCTTTGGCTCCCCGGTCTGTGAGGCGCACAATCAGCGGTTCAAGGGGCCGCTCCAGAACCGCTGGCAGATGCGGATCGATCGCATCCTGCCCACCCTGACCGAGGATCGGTTCGGTGACTGGCGCATCGGGTCGGGTCAGGGGCACGACGCACTGCTCGCCCTCATCGCCGAGTCACAGGCGCGAGGGTACGACCTGCTGCTGGTGAACATGCCGGTGCATCAGGTGTACATGGACGAGGTCCCGCCCGAGGACTATGCCGCCTATCTCGCCTACATCGATGATGTCTCGACTCAGCATGGGGTGCCCGTATTTGATGCCAACACCGTGCAGTGGAACAGCGCCCGGGACCGCTTCGACGACCCCGA
>JBLHNG010000213.1:0-10914 GCA_047621685.1 Myxococcota bacterium
CCAACCCCGAGCACTACGCCGCACACCGGGCCTACCTCCCAAGCCAGGAGGCCGCCGAGGTCGATGCCCTGCTCGACGCCGTCCCCCCGATGGCCACCGCGCTGTCGCTGCTCTGGCCGGTCTCCGACGAGGCACGAATCTCCAGCCCGTTCGGCTATCGGGACCACCCCACCCTCAAGAAGCGCAAGTTCCACAACGGCGTGGACATCGCCGTGCCCATCGGCACCCCGGTCCATGCGGCCGGTAGCGGGAAGGTCAGCGGCGCGAAGGAGAACAACGTCAGCGGTCGGTACGTGGTGCTCAACCACGGCCACGGCGTGACCACCAGCTACTGCCACGGCGACGTGCTGCATGTCTCCCGGGGTGATCCGGTGGATGCCGGCACGCTGATCATGGACTCCGGCAACACCGGGCGCAGCACCGGACCGCACCTGCACTTCATCCTCAAGATCAACGGCACCGCCATCGATCCCCTGCCCTTCCGACGCAGCAGCCCGGTCGGCTACGCAGACTGAGCGTCCTTCGGTATTGGCTGCACGAGGTCGCGCAGAGAGAGCCCCTCGATCAACAGGCAGATCCCGCCGATGCCGACGGTGAAGCCAAACATGCCGAGGTGCAGCACCACCGCGAAGGTCTTGGCGAGGTCGTCGTCGACATTCCACAGCCGCAGTGCGGTGGAGCAGAACAGCTCATAGGCCCCGAAGAAGCCCGGGGTGGGCAGGGCGACCATGCCCGACAGGGTGATCGCCCAGGTGCTCCAGGCGGAGCTGAGGCTCACCGGAATCCCCGGGAACGCACTCATCACCACCGCGACCGCCCCGATGGTCGTCCCCCAGATGCTCGCGGAGATGACCAGCAGCAGCAGCAGCCGGGCCGGAGCCTTGACCAGCTCGCCGAAGCCGTCTCGAAATTTTCGCACAAACCCAGCGACCAGCCCACCCATCGGCAGCTTCTCGATCAGCCGGGTGGCGGGCTCTCCGATGGCGACCAGTGCCGCCCCGATCAGCACGCCCAGCAGCACGATCCCCCCGGCGAACTTCTGCCCGGCGGCGATGACATCCACCCCGCCACGCTCGGTCTCGATGACCAGCCCACCCGCCGGCAGCTCGACGAGAAAGGTCAGCCCCATCAGCATGCCCAGCAGCATCAGCATGTCGAGCAGCCGCTCCAGCACGATCGCCGCCATGCCCCGACCAAACGGGATTCCCTCACGCTCCGCGAGCAGGTAGGGCCGGACCATCTCCCCCAGCCGCAGCGGGATGACGTTGATCGCGAGGAAGCCGACCGAGTTGATCGAGAACAGCCGCCAGTAGCCAATCGGCTGGTTCAGCAGCAGCCGCAGTCGCCACACCCGGAGCATGTGGGTCATCAGGTAGAGCAGGCACATCGGGACCAGCCGCCACCAGGAGACCTGTGACAGCGCCTCCAGGGCATGCCCCAGGTCGATTCCCCACAGCGCGGCCACCATGAAGGCGATCGTGATGACCAGGACGACGGCGATCTTGATACGCATCTACTGATCTCGGGGGCGAGGGCGAAGGAGCTGCAGCTTGAGCACCGCCAGGAGTGTGCGGGGTGAGAGCTGTAGCTCCCGGGTTCCGGCGAGGGCCTGCTTTTCGTTGATGCCGAACAGCTCCGGCAGCTCGGGTCGGGTGACGTTCGAGCCGAACAGGCGGTCCCAGATGACGACGGAGTTGGCGTAGTTTCCGTCGCAGAGGTTGCCCTCCCGGGTGTGGTGCCAGGCGTGAAAGTGCGGGTTGTTGAGCACCTTGTGCCAGGCACCCAGCAGCGGGTGGGTGATGTCGAAGCGCAGGTTGGCGTGCTGGAAGGTGTCGAAGAAGATGCCGATACCAAACGCCGCCTGGAGGCTCCAGGGCACGAAGCTGGAGGTGTCGAGCAGCACCCCGAACAGCAGGATGGGGATGATGGACAGCTGCACGAAGTCGACCGCGTGCATGCGCAGCCCGGCGGTGGCGTCCATGCGCTCCACAGAGTGGTGGACCCGGTGGAACTTCCAGAGGAAGGGCACCCGGTGGTCCGCCCGGTGGACCCAGTAGCGGGTGAAGTCCAGGAGGAGGAACGCCACAGCGAACTGGGCAACACCGCTGAGCCCGGTGCCATCTCCGAGCCACTCGGTCCCGATGAGCGCCCCACCGACCGCGGACTCGACCATGCGGGCCACTGGCGCGAGGGTGAGGAAGATCAGCCCGCCGGTCAGCAGGTTGATGACCAGGTCCGGGTTGACGACCCGCTGCTCACGATCTCGGGGGAGGAGCACCGCGAGCAGCGTGAACAGCCCAATCCCAGCGACCTCCAGCAGCATCCGAACCATGCCGACCTCCGGAGATCACCCTATCAACGCACAGCGAGGATGCGACCCTGTGGACGCTACTTGGCCTCGATGATCTCGACGGTCACATCCGGGAGCAGCTCAGCGTCTTCGAAGTCACCGGCGAGGGTGAGGCAGTACATCTCGCTGTCGGGGCACTCCTCACAGGTCAGCCCGTACTTCTCCAGAAGCTCGCAGGTGACCCCGGGATCGGGGCCGAGGCCAAGCAGCGGACCCATGTTGCGGGTGTCGCCCAGCCCCCGGAAGGAAGTCCCGCCGATGGTGGAGGCATCTGCGGAGAAGGTGCCCTCGATGGCGAAGTTGTAGACCGGAATCTCCGCCTCGTCATACTCAAAGACCGTCTCACCAGAAGCGGCGAAGAACGGGCTGTTGCTGAAGTCCGCCTGACCGAAGTCCCAGGTGGCGTAGCCGGTGCTCTGGAGGACTGCGCCGGAGGTCGCGTGCTTGTAGCCCTGTGCCCCGACGACATCGAGGGTGTCCTCAGTGGCACCGGTGATTCCGAGCAGCAGCGGCTCGGAGAGGTACAGCGCCAGGATCGCGCCCACCCCGGCGGGCTCGGTGTAGGTCGCCTGACTCATGTCGATGTAGTAGGCATTGTCGACGAGGCTGCTGGAGTCGTCGTTCAGGGCATCGCCATAGGCGGTCGTCGAGAAGATGACCTCGGTGGAGGCCTCACAGATGTCGACGGTCAGGGTGTAGTCGGTCGATCCGCCCCAGGCGCCATCGGCAGCGGTGACCGTGGCGTTGAAGCCGGAGTCGTCCCAGGACAATGACAGGGGCACGTCCGCGCCGTCGCCGTCGGTGACCACGATGGCGGCGTACTTGCCGGCGGCATCGTCGAAGGTGATCTCCAAAGCGTCGCGGTAGTACCAGCTGGCGTTTCCATACAGCGGATTGGTCTCGACGAGGGAGACCTCACAGGGGACGTCGGTGTCGGCGGTGTCGGCGGTGTCGGCGGTGTCGTCGGTGTCGGTGTCGGCGGTGTCGATGTCGCCAGCGCTGGTGTCGCTGGTGTCAGCATCCTTGTCCTTGCAGCCGACCAGCGCGGTGAGCGCGATGAGGGCGACAGCCCCGGTGTGCATCTTCATGATTGTCTCCTCTTGAGGCGGACTGTATCCGAGGAGAACCCGACCCGCGATTACTGCCCGGTGTCAGCGGTCTCCACTGTCAGCTCCAACACGTACCAGTACGCAAGTCCTCCCCCGGTTCCGTCTCTGGGCTCGACCTTGATGCCCCAGACGTTGCTCTCCTCCTTGGTCACACCATCGAAGGTGTAGGTGAGGACCGGGTCGAGGTCGTAGGAGGTCGCGCCGATGTTGGCGCTGGTGATGTAGCTCTCGGAGTTGTCGTACAGGAGGATCCGGGCGTTGATCGGGGAGCCGTAGTTCCACGCCTCGATGCGGGCGGTGACGACGCTCTCGACCCCGTCGGGCAGCTCCATCAGGAACCAGTCGGCGTCGCTTCCGGCATCGATGAGGCCGAAGATGCGGGCGCCGGACTCGATGAACTGGCCGTCCTGGATGCCGTCGTTGGGCTCTTCCTCCGAGCCGTTCCACAGCACCGGAGCCTTCGACTCCGAGGCTATAATCTGCCAGATGTAGTCCTCGCCGTAGCCGTAGAACTGGTCGGCGATGGTGACGTAGAAGGTGTTGGCTGCCTCGGCGGGGAACAGCAGAACCGGATCGAGGCTGCCAGGGCTGGAGGTCACCAGGGTGGTGTAGTCGTAGGAGGCATCGTCCAGGGTGAGCTGGAGGTTGGAGGAGGTGCCGAGGTCCTGACCGCGAACCCAGACCTTCACCCAGCTCTCCTGCTCCAGGGTGAACCGGAAGACGTCGAAGTCTCCGGCGGTCTCCAGGGTTCCGCAGCCCCAGGTCTCCATGGGAAGCTCCTGGGCCTGTCCGGGGGTGGAGTTGGGCTCCTCCTCCGGCCACTCACACAGCGGTGGCGGACCGGTATCGAAGGGGCCGGTGTCGGCGGTGTCGGTCTCGTCTGGCGCGGTGTCGACGGGATCGGTCTCATCGGGGATGACAGGCAGATCGCCAGCACAGCCGATGAAAGCACGACATCCCATCATTGACAGCAGAATGAAGCCGGGCATGGTAGAGACCCCCTACGGGTTTACGGCGAAATCTTCAGCAGAGTAAGCGACAGACATGAGAAACAGCAACCTCACACTGATCTTCCTCCTGATGACAGCGTGCAATGACAAGTCTGACAACAACATCAACGTCCTGACTCCGGACCTGTTTGTTGAAGATGTAGTCGACTTCGGTGACGTCGTCGTGCTCTACAGCGGTGAAACCACCCTGAGCATCGCAAACGCCGGCCGAGCACCACTGATCATCGACTCGCTCTCCATCGACGGCAACGACGACGGTGCCTTCTCGATCATCGAAGAGACCGGCGACACCGCCAGCTTCGACCCGGCGGGAGGCTTCGAGATCGATGCCGATGAGAGCTACGACCTCGTCCTGAACTTCAAGCCGGAGACCTACATCTCCTACGCCCGGGATCTGGTGATCCAGTCCAACAACGCCGCCGACGATGGCGAGACCCGGGTCACCCTGCTGGGCGAGGGTGTGGACGGGCCGGTCCCCGACATCCTCGTCACCCCCCAGAGCCTCGACTTCGGCACCGTGGCACTTGGTGCGGTGCCCTCGACGTACTTCACCATCCAGAACATCGGCGACGGCGACCTCAACATCGGCACCACCACCCAGACTGGCGGCGGTGCCTTCGTCGTGGACATCGACCCGGAGAACACCCTCCTGCCCGCGGGTCAGATGACCATCGTGCCGGTCCGGTACATCCCGACCTCGGAGTCCGGAGACAACGGCAGCTTCATCATCGAGAGCAACGACCCCGACGATCCCTCCGTCGAGATGTTCTTCCTCGGAAATGGCGGCGGCGACTTCGACTACCCGGTCGCAATGATCGACTGCCCCAGCAGCTCGGATCCGCCGGAGACCCTCTCGCTCGATGGCTCTGGCTCGAACGATCCGCAGGGCTACGTGCCCCTGGCGTACACCTGGACCATCCTTGAGCAGCCCGACGGCAGCAACGGCACCATCGCCGACGACAACGCCGAGACCACCACGATGTTCGTCGATGCCGCGGGCACCTGGCGGGTCTCGCTGAGCGTGGAGAACACCGCTGGAATCGTCTCGGCTCCGGCGGAGTGTGAGTTCGAAGCGATCCCGGACGACTCGCTGTATGTCGAGCTGGTCTGGGATGCCGGCAACGCCGATGTCGACCTGCACCTCATCGAGGACGGCGCTGGGTTTGGCGAGCTTCCCGGCGACTGCTGCTGGTGCAACCCCAACCCCTCCTGGGGCGGGTCTGGCGACGAAGACAACCCGGACCTCTCCCTGGACAACACCGTCGGCTTCGGCCCGGAGAGCATCACCCTGCCCTCCCCCGCCGACGGCGACTTCACCGTCTGGGCGCACTACTTCTCCGACAGCGGCGGCGGCACCACCACCGCCACCATTCGCATCTACATCGACGGGGTCAAGGAGTGGGAGGGCAGCGAGATCCTCACCCACAACGATGCCTGGAGCGTGGCGTATGTGCGCTGGCCAGAGGGCTATGTGGTCGAGCAGAACGAGAGCACCGAGAGCGCCCTTACCCGAAGCTGTGATTAGGCTCAGCCTCTCTCAGCGCCGCAGCACATCAGCGCCGCAGCACATCAGCGCCGCAGCACATCAGCGCCGCAGCACTTTGATCAGCGCAAGGTAGTCCGCGTCAACAGGCAGCGGGCCGAGGTGTCGTGCAGTGAGCGCGGCGTGGGGAGCCAGCGCGGGAACCTCCGCCATCGCAGCGAGCATGACGAGGATCGACATCCGGTGCGCCAGCCGGCGGAACCGGAGGGTCATCAGCGCCGGCTCGGTGGTGGAGAGCGCCTCAAATGCGGCCCGCTCCGGGTCGATCAGCGCCGCACCGAGGCGTGACTCCAGCACGCTGAAGAAGCCCTCGTGGACCTTGAGGCGCAGGCAGTCCCGGAGCACTTGAGCGCGCAAGACATTGTGGGTGCCCTCCCAGTTCTCATAGACCACGTTGTCCCGCAGCAGCCTCGGGAGGACCGAGAAGCTCTCGATGGCACCGTTGCCACCGAGGATCTCGATGCCCCGGTTGACCGCGTCGTGGGCAAGAACGGCGGTGGCGGTCTTGTTGAGGTTGACCGCGATCCGGAAGAAGGCACGCTCGTCCTCAGAGAGCTCGTCAGCCTCATCGCGCTCGGCGATCCGGGCGAGCCACAGGCTTGCGGCGAGGCTGGCGGCAGCGTCTGAACGGATCCAGGCCAGCGTCTCGCAGACATCGGTGAAGTCTGCGATCGGACGACCAAACGCCCGGCGGTGCTGCGCATAGGTGCTGGCGACGACCCAGGCACGACGGGCATGGGCCGCACAGCCAAATGCGTTGTAGAGCCGGCTGGTGTTGATGACGAGGCGCATGATGTTCTGGAACGCCCCATCGGTCGGCCCGAGGGGCTCCGCGACGGCCGCCGTGAAGTCGATCTCTCCGCTGGCCATGGTCCGGGTGCCGAGCTTGTCCTTGAGGCGTCGGATGGAGAAGCCATTGAGCGCGCCGTCCGGGAGCCGACGGGGGACCACAAACAGCCCCAGCCCGCGGGTTCCCACGCCCTGCCCTTCGACCCGGGCGGTCATCAGGAAGACGTCTGCATCGGCATTGGAGCAGAACCACTTCTCGCCGGAGATGCGCCAGGAGCCGTCGGGCTGCCTCGTGGCAGTGGTCGCATTGGCGCCAACATCCGATCCGCCCTGGACCTCGGTGAGGAACTGGCTGGCGGTGAAGTTGGTGGCGAAGTTCGGGTCGAGGAGCCGGGTGAGGTAGCGCGCCTTCTGCTGCGGTGTGCCGAGTGCGGACAGGGTGCGAATGGCCCCGGCGTTGCAGGCCAGCGGACAGTTGTGCCCGGCCTCCCCGGCCTGACCGGTCAGGTAGAACAGCGACAGGATGAGCTGATGCGGCGGTGGATTCTGGCCATACAGCGACATGATGCCGGTGCCGTAGATTAGCGCTCCCGCAGTCCTCCAGGTCGGGTGGTGCTCGACCTCAGCGGTGTACCGACCGACTCCGTCCCAGGCGGCAAGGGTGGGTGCGTTGTGGGGACGGCTGTTGATTCGAACGGCTTCGTCCAGGGGGCCGGCGACGGTCTGCCCGGTGGTGTGGAGGAGCGGACGGTGTGCGCTGAGGCCGTGGTGGGTGATGAGGGCGGAGAAGTCGGTGTCGTCGGCGAACAGATCGGTTGGCTGGGCGTCGAGCCAGGCGATGAGATCGGTGCGGCCTGCGGTGGTGGCATCCATGGTGGGCAGCGTATCGCAGCGTCACCTCCGAGTGTGGGCGCCCGCTGCGGTACAGGAAGCTCCCGGGAGAGCGGCGACCCGACTGCTTCAGCTCAAGGCAACTCAGCACGGTGACAAGACACTTGCCTTAATGATATTGATAATCGTTATCAAAAAAGAGGAACCCAATGACCCTGGCAGACCTCCCGCTGAAGACGCCGGCGACCGTGCGACAGGTCGGCGGCCCCCGGTCCTTCCGACGGCGCCTGATGGAGCTGGGTCTGGTCCCGGGAACCGCGATCACTGTGGTCAATGTCGCTCCGCTCGGGGATCCGCTGGAGCTGTCGGTGCGCGGCTGTCGGCTGTCCATTCGCAGCCACGAAGCTGCGCTCATTGAGGTCGACTGATGAGCCTGCCTGCCGCACAGTCCGCCACGCCGCTCATTGCCCTGATGGGCAACCCCAACACCGGCAAGACCACCCTGTTCAACCGGCTGACCGGCAGCAACGCCCGGGTCGGTAACTACCCGGGCATCACGGTGGAGCGAACGGTCGGTCGCTGCCGGCTCGACGGGAAGCTGGACGTCGATCTGCTCGATGTGCCGGGCTGCTACTCCCTGACCGCCCGCTCTCCTGAGGAGCAGATCGCGGTCCAGACGCTGCTGGACGGTCTGCAGCTGGTGGTGGTCGTGGTCGATGCCACCAACCTCAGCCGCAACCTCTACCTCGTCCTCCAGCTCCTGGAGCTCTCGGTGCCGGTGGTGGTGGCGCTGAACATGATCGACGAGCTGGACGGAAGCCCCCCGGACGCCGACGCCCTCTCCGCCCTGCTCGCAGTCCCGGTGGTGCCGATCTCCGCCCGCACCCGGGAAGGCCTCGACGGGCTGCAGAAGGTGATTCGCTATGGGCTGGGTCACGCCCCCTCTCCCCTCATGCTGGACTACCCGGCTGCCATCGAGGCCGACATCACCGCCCTCACCCCGCTGCTTCCGGCGGTGTGGTCCGGCCCCCGGGCGCGGGGCATGGCGCTGTGGGCGATGACCAGCATCGAAGACGGCGACTCCCTCACCGGCGTGCCTCAAGCGCTCCGGTCAGCCGTCCTCACCCGGCAGTCTGATGACTCTGACGAAGCGATCATCACCACCCGCTACGCCTTCCTCGACAACGCCCTGCCGCAGACCGTGCCGGTGGCTCGTGCCCTGAGCCACCGCATCGACGCCGTCCTCCTCCACCCGGTCGCTGGGTTTGGGGTGTTCGTGCTGATCATGTTGGCGATGTTCCAGTCGCTGTTCTCCTGGGCAGACCCGATGATCGGGCTGGTCGAGGGCGCGGTCGGCGCGCTGGGAAGGCTCGCAGTGGACTGGCTGCCGGAGAGCCTGCTGACCGACCTGCTGGTGGAGGGGGTCATCGGCGGGGTGGGCAACGTCATCGTCTTTCTGCCGCAGATCCTCCTGCTGTTCTTCTTCATCGGGCTGATGGAGGACTCCGGCTACATGGCGCGGGCGGCCTACCTCATGGACCGGGTGATGAAAACGCTGGGGCTCCAGGGGCGGGCGTTTGTGCCGATGCTGTCGGGGTTTGCCTGCGCGGTTCCAGCAGTGATGGCGACCCGGACGATGGCCCGACAGCGGGACCGCATGCTGACGATGATGGTCATTCCGCTGATGACCTGCTCGGCGCGCCTGCCGGTCTACACCCTCCTGATCGCAGCCCTGTTCCCGCCGGATGAGAGCCGAGCGCCGGTTGCTGCGCTGATCATGATGGCGCTCTACGTCTTCTCCACCGTCATCGCGCTGGCGGCTGCCTGGGTGCTCGGCAAGACGGTCCTGCCCGGTGAGCACGAGCCGCTGCTGATGGAGCTGCCGCCGATGCGGATGCCGACCCCGATCAGCACCATCCGGCTGATGTGGCAGCGGGGGCGGGTGTTCCTCTCCGAGGCTGGCTCGGTGATCCTGGTCTGCACCCTGGTGCTGTGGGCGCTGCTGTCCTTCCCGCAGATCCCCGAGCCGCCCGAGGGTGCACCGGAGTCGACGGTCGCGACCTGGCAGGCGGAGCAGCTGGAGGGCTCCTACGCCGGACAGCTCGGCCACGCTATCGAGCCGATCATCGCCCCGCTGGGCTTTGACTGGAAGATGGGCGTGGGGCTCATCGGCGCGTTTGCCGCCCGGGAGGTCTTCGTCTCGACGATGGGGCTGGTCTACGGCGTCGGCGGCGAGGTCGATGAGGAGAGCCCTCCTCTGCGGGAGAAGCTCGCGGCTGAGCGACGACCGGACGGAACCCCGACCTACACCCCCCTCGTCGGCATCTCCCTGATGGTGTTCTTCGCCCTGGCCTGCCAGTGCATGTCGACCCTCGCGGTGGTCAAGCGAGAGACCCGGGGCTACCGCTGGCCGGTCTTCCTGTTCGTCTACATGACCGGCCTGGCCTGGATCTTCAGCTTCGTCATCTACCAGGGAGGCCGGCTGATGGGCTGGGGGTGATAGGCTCGGCGGCGTGTCACTCTCTGCTGAGATTCCGTTCTGGGTCACCCGACTTGAGCTTGTTGGTGGGACCACCCTCATCCGCACTCCGCTGTTCCCGGAGATCTCCTGGCTGACGCACTCCGCGCCTGCGCTGGCGACGGCGTTCACCCATGCCACGACGCGTCGGTGGACAAAGCACGGCGAGGTCCTGCCCTGGCTCGATCTCACCCACCCCCTCAAGATGCGGTCAGACACCCTCGACCTCACTCTGTCCGCCCCACCCGACGGGGATCTGCCCAGCCCCCTGGTGTTCCGGTTTCACATCCTCATCGGCTCGGCTGGCGAGGATGCCCTGATCGGCTTCGTGCCCGCGCTGAGCATCGGCGGGCGGGGGGCGGATGAGGAGGCGCTGAGGCGCTCGCTGGTTGATGCCATCAAGATGGAATTCGCCCGCAAGAAGCGCCTCAAGACCGCCCGGGGCGTGCTCTCCAGCCAGTGGTTCGCCAACTGCGAGCTGATCCAGACCACCGCCACCGCCCACTTCTACACCTTCTCCGAGGTCCGCACAGCCCAGGAGAGCACCGGCGAGATCTGGCTGCCACAGCTGGCTGACCGACTGCAGCCGAATCCGGTGCCCATCTTTGAGGTGGAAGACACCCTCAACGAGCTGACCCGGGCGTTCGAGAGCCCCCATGCGACCTGCATCGTGCTCGTCGGACCGTCGGGGGTCGGCAAGTCCGCCCTGATCGAGGCCCTCGCCAGCGGTCGCCCCGACGACTGCCTGTGGCGGACCAGCGCTG
>JBLHNG010000214.1:0-10895 GCA_047621685.1 Myxococcota bacterium
GGTCTCCCGGAGCGCCGGGAGAGGAGACAGAAGAAATGGCTCATAAGAAAGGTCAGGGAAGTACCCGCAACGGCCGCGACTCGAATCCCCAGTATCGGGGAGTCAAGCGTGGTGACGGTCAGTTCGTCCTCGCCGGTAACATCCTCGTTCGTCAGCTCGGAACCAAGTTCCACGCTGGCCCGGGTGTCGGTGTCGGTCGCGACTGGACCCTGTTTGCGCTGAGAGACGGGCTTGTTCGCTTTGAGAAGCGCAACAACCGTCGGCGTATTGCAGTCTATCCGGTGGAAGAATCCGCCGAGGCTGCCAAGTAGCTGACGATCGCGGGCTCGGCGGTTTCGCTGGGCTCGCAGATTGTGCCTAGTCCTCTCAACGCCTACCGCGAACCCTCGCGGTGGGCTTTTGTCGTGGTCGTGCATCGCCCAGACCACGATGGTATTTATCGGGCATAATCTCGGAGAACGCATGCGCTTCATCGACGAAGCCACCATCCGAATTCGCAGCGGATCAGGAGGCGCCGGGTGCTCCTCGTTCCGCCGGGAGAAGCACGTCCCGTTTGGCGGGCCGGACGGCGGCAACGGTGGTCGTGGTGGTGATGTTGTTCTGGTGGCAACCACCCGACGCAGCTCTCTGATGGAGCTGAAGGGACACCCCATCTGGCAGGCAAAGAACGGCACCCAGGGCCGCGGTGCCTGTCGAACCGGCGGGGCGGCGGATCACGTCGAGATCTTCCTCCCGGTCGGCACTCGGGTGATCAACGACGACACCGGAGAGGTCTTGATCGACCTCACCAAGGATGAGCAGCGCTACATCGCCGCGAAGGGCGGCGACGGTGGCTTCGGGAACATGCACTACAAGTCCAACCGCAACCGGGTGCCGACCAAGTGCACCCCGGGCTGGGATGGCAAGGAGCGCTTCCTGCGCCTGGAGCTGCTCCTGATGGCCGACGTCGGTCTGCTGGGCTTCCCCAACGCCGGAAAGTCCACCTTCATCAGCCGCGTCTCCGCCGCCCGTCCCCGGGTCGCTGACTACCCGTTCACCACGCTCACCCCCAAGCTCGGGGTGGTCGACATGGGCACGGACGGCTCGTTTGTCATCGCTGACATCCCCGGACTGATTCGCGGAGCCGCCGACGGCGCTGGTCTCGGTCATCGCTTCCTCAAGCACGTCCAGCGCACCCGCATCCTCCTGCACCTGCTGAGCATGGGGCCCGACGAGACTGAAGGGGTGGTGGAGCGCTACCTCGCCATCCGTGAAGAGCTGGCTCGGTTCGATCCGGCGCTTGCGCGTCGTCGAGAGGTCATCCTGCTCAACAAGTCCGACGTCCGTCCCGACGAGGAGATCGCTGAGCTCCGGGAAGCGCTGGCGGCTGTGGCACCAGATCGCAGGGTGTTCATCGCCTCAGCAGTCACCGGTGCGGGGATTCGTCCGGTGATCATGCACCTCTGGAACCTGCTCCCCGAGGTCTTTGAGGAATGATGTTCCTGCTCTCCGCATGTGTCTCGACGGAGACCGAGGTACCTGAGATCTCCCTTGCGGAGGCCTCCGCGAAGGTCACCTTTGCCTCTGTGGAGACCCTCGGTGCCCACACCTACCTCGCCACCAGCACGCGCACCGAGGAGCGCAGGGGGCGGGAGGTCTCGCGGCATGAGGAGGTTGTGGAGATCCGCTGGCAGGACTGGGACAACTTCAGCCACCGCCGAACCGTCGACGGGCGTTCGGCTGCCGACATCGTAGTGGTCGACGGGGTCGCTTGGAGCCGCCGCCTGGGCGGTCCCTGGAAGAAGAAGAACGACGCGGAGAGCAGCCGGGTCCAGCTGAAGACCACCTGGGACTCCTGGGAACAGACCATCGGCTCGTTCGGCGATCAGGTCGTAATGACCGAGGGGGACAGCGAGCCGGTCGAGGGCCGCACCGCCCGTCACTACACACTCTCCCTCTCCGAGCTGCCCCCCGCCGGAGACGACGCCACTCAGCCCATTGCCCTGTCCGGAGACCTCTGGGTCGACGAGGCCAGCGCAGTGAGGCTCACTGGAAAGTTGGAGGGCACCCTCGGCCGCGACGGCTACCACCGACTGGTCGAGCTTCAGGTCGTGCGAACCGCGATCGGTATGCCACAGAACATTTCGCTTCCAGATCTGCCCAATGAGGGCGACTCTGAGGAGCTGGAGCAGAACTCACCATGACAGATGAATCCACCATGGCAGATGAATCCACCATGGACACTCAGCAGCTCACGAAGCTTATCGCAACCTGCCTTCTCGAGAAGAAGGGGCAGGACATCGTGATCCTCAACATCGAGGGCCGGGTGTCCTATTGCGACCAACTGGTCCTCTGCACGGCCACATCCTCTCGGCAGGTCCGTGCCCTGGCCGAGCACGTCTCCCGCACCCTTCGGGAGCTCGGTCGGCGTCCGATGGGCACCGAGGGCGTACAGACTGGCCAGTGGGCCCTCGTCGATCTCAGCGATGTGATCTTGCACATCTTCGACGAGAAGAGCCGCCAGCACTACGATCTGGACGGGCTGTGGCTCGACGTGCCCCGAATCTCCCTGGAGTCG
This sequence comes from Myxococcota bacterium, assembly GCA_047621685.1. Taxonomy (GTDB): domain Bacteria; phylum Myxococcota_A; class UBA796; order UBA796; family UBA796; genus JAQXDW01. The sequence goes on from JBLHNG010000214.1 coordinate 2,558, forward strand.
CTTGAGATTGGCGAGGTCACTGAGATCGAGGCTGCTGCTCCCTTCTAAGCTCAACGTCTTCTCAGACCTCGGAGTCAATCGTGAAGGCTGTGCTGCTTCGGGTGGGTCGTGGACGGACGTCCTGGGCCGACGATGGGGTCGCGGACTACTCCCGCCGCCTGTCTCGAATGAAGTACGAGGAGCTGCTGATCAAGCCCGCACGGTTCTCCGGGGATGTTGAGGCCGTGCGCACTCAAGAGGCGGCGCGGATTCTCCAGAAGATCAAGCCTGGAGACCGGCTGATCGCCTTGGATGAGCGCGGCGATCTGATCACCACTGAGGAGATGGCCGGGCTGGTGCGGTCCGCTGCGAGCGCCTCCACTCGCCGGATCGTGTTCGCCATCGGCGGCCCCTACGGGCACGGGGCCGTGGTCCGGGAGAAGGCACACAAGGTGGTGGCCCTCTCCGGCATGGTGCTCAACCATGAGCTGGCCCGGGTGGTGCTGGTTGAGCAGCTGTATCGGGTGAGCACACTGCTGTGGGGCGGGAGCTATCACCACTGATTCTGGTGTTGATAACGAATCTCGCACCGGAGTTGATCGTGTCGGGTGGGGAGAGCGGGCGTATTGGGCAGGTTTCTGGCCACGGCAAATTGCCACGGTGGGCTGGGCAGGCGTGCATCTTGCGTTGGAAGGGTAGGGGAGCACATGCTGCTGGATGTCCTCTTCCCGACGAGCTGCCTCGCCTGCGGTGAGCCCGCCCGTCGGAGCCTGTGTGTGATCTGCTCCGATGCGATCCCCACCCTGCTTCGCCCGATCACCCCGCCGCCCGGTGTCGCGACGGCCTGGATCCTTGGCGCCTACGACGGACCGCTGGGCGCCTGGGTGCGACAGGGCAAGTACCAGGGCGATCCGAGCGCGTTCACGGCGATGGGGAAGCGGCTGGCAGAGGCCGGCGTGGGGCGGCTGCCTCGGGTGGATGCCGTCACCCCGGTTCCGGTTCCCTGGCGTCGTCGGATGAAGCGGGGATTTGATCAGGCCGAGCTGCTGGCCCGGGCGGTGGGGCGTCCGCTCGGGATTCCGGTACGCAGGATGCTGCGTCGGGTCGATCCGACCGAGCAGTCCACCCGGAGCACCCGCCAGCGCGCGGTGGGTGCGCGCGGGGCGTTCGCGCACGTCGGTCCGCCAGCTCCAGAGCGGGTCCTGCTGATCGACGATGTGATCACCTCAGGAGCTACCGCGCGGGCCTGTGCGGAGGCGCTGCTGTGCGAAGGAGGCCGTCGGATCCACCTGCTGTGTGTGGCGAGCGCCCGACACTGACCGGGGTGTGACACCTGCCTGCTCTCGAAATCTTCAATTTTCGGACAATGTCCGATGAATAGGACAGCAGGCTGGCCCGTCTCTTCTACAGAGTGACGGACCACCGCACTCACCAGCCAGATCACAACGTGGGAACACTTCTTGCTACGGATCTGTGCAGGGTGAACCCACCCTGGAGGAGCCAGTCATGACCCAGACGACCAACACCACGCTCGGCGACCTGATCTCGATGTTCTACAACGAGTTCATGGAGATGTACGGAGACGAGGAGCTTGCGTCTGTGGCGACCGCGGCAGTCATCAACGATCTGCTCTCCGAGAGCGTCGAAGACGAAGTCGAAGAAATCGCAGCCTGAGTTGGCCGCAACACCTCACCACAGCCCCTCGATCGGCGGCTGACCTGAAGACACCAGCAGTTTGTGCTGGTGTCTTTTTTGTGGTGGTGGGATCTGTGGGTATTATGTTTCTTCCTCCCTGCCTCCGCTCCTTCTCCTCTTGTCAGCCCCGCCGCTCTATCCCATGGCTACTGGCGTCCTCGCCATCCCCAGATCTCAACCCGAGCGCAACCTCTGGCGCCCGGTGACGGTTCGTGTTGCCTGGGAATTGATCGTTTCCCGGATCAAGGTCCACCCGGCGGTGCTCAGCGATGCCCGTGAGCATGTGCTGCGGTGTCTGCCAGACGGGGTCGGGGTCGATGAGGCGGAGCGTCTGGCGAGCATCTACTGTCAGGACTTCCTGAAGCGGGTGCGGAAGGGGCAGTACCGTCGCCCGAACATCGACGACGACTTCACCCTCGCCGTTCCCCAGAACTGGCGTTCGCGGCTGATGGATGTGCTCGACCCCATCGCCGACTCCGTCTTCCGCATGCACTACGCGGACGGCTACCGGATGGCGGTCGTCCAGCAGCACATCGCCCTGGACTCCGGCACCCTCCTCGCCGCCCGTGAGGGGGTCCGCGCTGCTGCCCGTGTCATCCTCTCTGGAGACGGCATGAGCCTGGCGTCCTGGTCTGATGCGCGCCTCGATCTCCTCATCTCCCGGATCGCCAACCAGGCCGCTGCGAACTGCCCTGGCCCCGTCGGGCTGCTGTCGGACACCGGTCGGGCACACGCCGATCACTGCCCCCGCTGCAGCCGGGCCCTGCGCCTCATCACTGCCGGTGCGCTCGCCCCCTCCGATCTCTTTCTCCCCGACCGCGCTGAGATCCTCCCCGAAGATCGCATCGAGCTGCTCGCGCTCCTGCTCCACCCCGATGCCCGTCACCACGACGAAGACGTCGAAGAAGCCCTCGGACCGGAGGCCATCAATGCTGGCGCGGACTGCTGGCTGCTCCCCGGAGCCGACCTCACCGGAGTCGGCGAGCACCTCTCCAGGCTGGCCGAGCAGAACAGCCCGCCCCGCCATCAGCTCCGTGGCGCGCTGCTGACCGGGCCGGGTCGCTGGAGCCGTGGGGTGCTGCTCGGACCGCTGCCGGTCTACGCCCTGGAGGCTGCGCGTGCCCGTCCCTGGTCAGAGGTCGATGGCATCGGTGAGCTGCCGCCGCCGCTTCCCCCGCCGCCCCGGGCCACCCGCTGGTGGGCTGCTGCGCTGCTCTCTGGTGGGCTCGCCGTCCTCGCCGGGACCTCCGCACTCTCCCCACAGGCGCCACCGCCGCTCTGCCCCATCGAGGCCGAGTTCGAGCGCGGTGAGGACACCCTCACCGCCCGGTTCGACACCAACGACCTCGCGATCGTTGATGTCGTCGCCCTCAGCTCCGGTCCAGACGGCGACGCCCTCCAGCTCTTCGTCCGCGACGAGGGCGTGACCAAGGGGCGGTTTGCAACCGGCGAGGGCGACTACCAGATCACGCTGCCGGCCTACCAGGTCGCGATCATCTCCAGCCCCGACGGGGTCGCTTCGCTCAGCGCGCTGATGGAGGAGGTTCGCTATGAGGAGTCGCCGCTCACCGCTCTCGCTGAGCGCATTCGAAGTCGAGACGATCGCGCCGACGTGGTAGTTTCCCCGCTGCCCGATAGCGATCCGATTGCACCGATCGAGATGCTGAATGGTCTGAGGAGTTCCCGCTAAGCCATGCGTGTCACACCCCTCGACATCATCCAGAAGCAATTTGCACCCTCCCGACGCGGCGTCGATGCCGATGAGGTCAGCACCTTCCTCGACGAAGTCCGGGAGTCAATGGAGGAGCTGCTCAAGGAGAACCAGGGACTCCGGCAGACCATCGCCCACCGAGAGGCTGAGATCAGCGAGCTTCGCGGCGCGGAGTCGGGGATCAAAGAGACGCTCAACCTCGCCCGGCAGATGTCCGACGAGCTGACCAGAAAGGCTCGCCGGGAGTCAGATCTGGTCGTCGGTGAGGCCCGCCTGGAGGCCCAGCGCATCCTGATGAGCGTGGCCGATGAGCGCCGGGAGCTTCAGTCGGAGATCGTCCAGCTCCAGGCCTCCCGCCTCCGGCTGCTCGCCGACCTCCGGGCCGTCCTCGACACCCACGCTCGCATCATCGACAGCTACGACAGCTCGGTCGCCGCCCGATGAAGAAAGCACGCGAGCTGCGGCTGGACCTGCACATGCACTCCACCCGCTCCGACGGCAAGCTCTCCCCCGAAGAGGTCCTTCGCCAGTGCGCGGTGAGCGGCCTCGATGTCATCGCCTTGACCGACCACGACATGCCCCCGGCGCTGCCGTGGGGGATGCAGACCGTGGCCGGGCGCGGCATCCGAGTGCTCCACGGCGTCGAGCTGTCCACCACCCATGAGGACACCGAGCAGCACCTCCTCGTCTACTTCCCGCGCGAGATGCCGGCCGGGTTCGCCGAGTTCTGCAAGCAGCTGGTCATCGCCCGCGCCGATCGCTACGACGAGGCTGTGCGCCGCATCAACCTCCCGGGACTTGAGCTTGCCGATGCCGCTGCACGTCGCGGTGAGCACGCCCTGACCCGCACCCACCTCTCCATGGCCCTCGTCGAGGCTGGTCACGCCGCGACCCTCCAGGAGGCTTTTGATCGCTGGGCCGGCTCGAAGCCCGGGCTGGTGCCCCACGTCCGGCTGTCGTTCCTCACTGCCATCCGCCATGCCGTCGCAGCCGGTGGCGTTACTTCCTGGGCACACCCCAACCTCCGCCAGGCACGAGAGTGGGTCAAGGAGGCTGCCTCCGCCGGGCTGCATGCCCTGGAGGTCTACCGGCCCCGAATGGGCAAGACCCGCCAGGACGGTCTCATCCGGCTCGCCGCCCGCAACCGCCTCGCCCTGACCGGCGGCAGCGACTACCACGGCTGGTCTCATGGGCAGCTCGGTTCGTTCTCCGTCTCTGGTCGCCGGGTGCGGGACTGGGGCCGACGACTGTCGCTGGATGTGTGAGTGCTTGCCAGCGGTCTGACCGACGGGTAAGTGCGCACGAGCACCAGGGCGATCCCTGGATCTGAGCGACGATTAACGAAAGGAGTCACATCATGGGCGTCACTGAGGAATTTTTTTCCACCTACCTCCCCGGCAAGCTCGAAGGCGGCAACAGCATGGGCGACGGTGTGTTCCAGTTCGACATCGCTGATGCCGGCACCTGGAGCCTCGACCTCGGCGCCAGCGCCGTCACCGAGGGTGCCCATGAGAGCCCCGGCTGCGTCATCACCACCGACCGCGCCACCTGGGAAGGCATCCTCAGCAACCCCTCCAGCGCCATCCAGGCGTTCATGATGGGCAAGCTGAAGGCATCCAACATCGGCATGGCCACCAAGCTCCAGCAGATCCTCGCGTAGGTCCTGCCGGCGTCCTCTCGGGCGCCGCAGTCCTCTCGGGCACCGCAGTCCTCTCGGGCATCACAATTGAGAAGCCCCGCCATATTGGCGGGGCTTCTTTCGTTCGCGAACCTCAGCGGACTACAGCTTCCGGCGAGTCCGCCAGGTCACCAGCGCGCCGGTGAGGGCGAGACCGGGGGCCAGCAGCAGACAGAGCAGCCAGACCAGGATGCCCTGACCCAGACTCATGGTGATGCTCGACTCCGACGCTTCGTTGCGACGGATGCTGATCTGATCCTCCTCGCCGACCATCCAGGCCAGGGTGTTGAGGACGAGGTCCATGTTGTTGCCCTGGTCGAGCAGCGCGTTGGTGGCGAAGTCGACATCACCGATGACCATGACACGGCCGCCCGCCGCCCGGTCGACCGCGATGATCGGGGCCTCAGGAGTCGGCGCAGGCTGCTCGATGCCCTCCCCGATCGGGATCGGCGGAGCCTCGGGAGTCGGACCGCGGACGGTGATGACTGCCGGGTCGGTGATCTCCGCGACGACCATCAGCGAGATCGGCCCCATGCGGTCGACGGCCGGATCGGGGGTGATGTCGGTGATGGACTCCAGGTTCAGCTTCGCCCAGGACTGATCGGTGGTCTTCGCCAGCTCCTGGACGTTGATGCCCTCCAGCTCTGCACCCTTGCTCGCGGACCGGGCGATGCGGTGCATCGTGAAGCCCTGGATGTCCTCGGTGATCGGGTGGAAGTCGAAAGAGTCCGGAGTGAGCAGGACGTAGGAGACGTCGCCGCCGAAGAACTGTGCGCTCTCACCCATCTCCAGCACCAGGTCGTTGCCCACCGTGATGCCGTAGCGGGCCATGTCTGCAGCAAGTCCGTCGGCGTGACCCGGCTCCAGCATCAGCAGGAAGTGACCGCCCCCAGCGACATACGCCGCCAGCAGCTCCTGCTCAGCGGGCATCCAGTCGTACTGCGGATCCGCAGCGACCAGCACCTCACAGTCCTCCGGCACCCCGTTCTCCCGGAAGAGGGTGACCGTGCGGTGGGCGTAGTTCTGTCCCTCCAGCTTGCTGACTGCCACGCCCAGCCCAGCGCCGTCGTAGCTGTCGGCCGGGTCCAGCTCGCCGTGGCCCTCGGCGAAGCAGATGGTGTGCTGCTTGCCGGCGGTGAGCCGGACGAGGGCGTTGGTGAGGGCCTCTTCGTCGAAGCTGCTCTCCAAACGTTGGCTGGAGTCGCCAGCCTTGAGCACCACGGTGCCCCACTGAGTCGTGATGCTGTGCTCTTCCGCGAGCAGCGGGCTGCGGATCGGGTCGTAATACTCGACCTTGAGGTGACTGGTGTGCTGCTCGTAGCCCTCGATGAGGGTCTGAAACTGCACCTCTTCGCCGGAGCCTGAGCCGAAGAACGCCAGAATGGAGACGTCCTGCTCGAGACCCTCGACGATGGAGATGGTCTGGTCTGAGAGGGTGAACAGGCCGCCCTCGGTGAGGTCGATGCGCTCGTCGTAGCGGTTGGCGACCACGTTGAGCGCCACCGCGATTCCCAGCGCCATGACCGTCATGCCGATCGCGACGGAGGAGTACCGGGCACCCTGAGAGGCTGAGAGGCGTCTGAGGCTGTCGCGGGCGACGTAGAGCCAGCCACCGACCATTGATGCGCCGAGCACGCCGCCTGCGATCCAGGGGGGCTCGAGTGCCTTGAGGTCGCCGATGTAGAGGGCGTAGATGAGGAAGCCGAGGACCAGGATGCCGCCGAGCATCGCCAGGGCGGCGCTCCAGATCGGGGGGCCGTCGCTGCGCTCGCGGGGGTCTCTGTTGGGTGTGCTCATGGTTACTCCCACCGCATCGCTTCGACCCGTTGATGGGTCGCAAACAGGAAGAATCCGATGAAGGTCACGTAGTACACGACATCCTTGATGTGCAGCAGTCCGCGTCCGAGATCCTCGGAGTGGGACAGCACTGAGGCGTACCCAAGGACCGCACCCACCGGACCCGTCGCCAGCGCGCCGATTCCGCTGAGGAACCAGAGCACCAGCAGGAAGCCGAAGCTGAGGACGAGGGCGATGAGCTGGCTGCGGGTGAACGAGCTGGTCAGCATGCCCACCGCGAGGAACGAGGCGGCCATGAGGAAGGTCGCCGCGTAGTTGGCGATCACCAGGGTCCAGTCCGGAGTGGAGAGCCAGGCGAGCAGCGCGACGTAGTGCACGGTGCCCAGGAGCATCACCGCGAGGAAGCCGACCGCGCCGAGGTACTTGCCGAGCACAATCTCGACGGAGGACAGCGGGCTGCTCAGCAGCAATTCCATCGACCGCTGCTTGAGGTCTTCAGAGAACAGCCGCATCGAGATCGCTGGGCTGATCAGCAGCAGGATGACTGCGGTGGTCCCGAAGAAGCCGGGCAGGAGGTGCTCGTTGACGCTGACGCTGCCGCCGCCGCCGTAGGGGTTCATCGCGGCCTCGGCGGCCTGGAGGGAGAGGTCGGTGAGGATGAGGGAGAAGATGAGCCCGGTGAGGAAGACGAAGCCGCACAGCACCAGCCAGCCGATGGCGGTGGCGAAGTAGGCCTCAAATTCCCGCCGGGCGATGGCGAGGGTGCGGGTCACTGGGAGTCTCCCTTCGTGAGTCGGAGGTAGATGTCTTCGAGCTGCTCGGCCTGTCCCATCGCCAGGAGTCCGGCGGGGATGGCGGCGGCGGCAAGCTGCTCGCGCCGGTCGCCGGTCGCGGAGACGATGTAGATGCCGCCGTCCTGTGCGCGGACCTCGACCACTCCGTCCACTGCGCTCAGCGCCTCGGAGATGACCTGTCCGGGGCGGGCGACCTCCAGGCGGACCTGGCTGTTTGCGCCGCGCAGGTTGGCGATGGTGTCCTGGGCGATGATCTGTCCGCGCTCGATGATGATGACCCGCTCGCAGACCGCCTCGATCTCACCGAGGACATGGGTGGACAGGATGACGGTGCGATCTCCAGCGGCCAGCTCGATGAGGAGATCGCGGATTTCCTTGCGCTGGGCGGGGTCGAGACCGGAGGTGGGCTCGTCGAGGACGAGGACGTCAGGCTGGTGGACCAGGGCCTGAGCGAGCCCGACCCGCTGGCGGTAGCCCTTGGAGAGGTGGTCGATGATCCGGTGGGCGACCTCGGAGAGTCCGACCCGGTCGATGACCGCAGCGGTGGCCTTCTTGGGATCCGCGACGTTTTTTATCTTCGCGGCAAAGGTGATGTAGTCCTGCACGGTCATTGACGGGTAGAGCGGCGGGGTCTCCGGCAAGTAGCCGATCTTCTGCTTGACCTCTCTGGGGTGCTCCAGGACG
>JBLHNG010000215.1:0-10868 GCA_047621685.1 Myxococcota bacterium
CTTCATCACATCGAATTCCGACAGGACATTCGGCTGGAGCCAGCGTTTCACCAGATGCGATCCGAGCGCCGCTTCGCGAAGCTGATCCGCTCCTTCTACGGTGACGAAGCCGAGTACCTCATCGGACACCGCAGCACCTCCGGGGCGACGCGGGCTGGAGGGGACAATGGGTGATCTCTCCGTCACGGTCCGGCTCAATGGGATCCTGGTCGACAACCGGGTCATCCCCGTTCACAGCGTGGTGCGCATCGGAGAGTCCGCCGACGCCGTCGTTCACTTCCCCGGCGCGGACGTCGCGGTGGTCCGTCTCGGCAAGCGCCTCGCCATGCGTGGTCGCACCCTCGACGAGGGCGAGGAGATGGAGATCTCGCTGGGCGCCACCCACGTCCACCTCCGTCACACCACCAAGTTCCGGCCCCCCTCCGCCCTCCGGTCGACCATTGACACCCGCTTCCTGGTCGCCGCCGCGCTGGTGATGGTGATGGGCTCCTGGGTCGATGCCGCGGAGTACTGGCTCGACCATCAGCCCCGAGACGAAGGCGCCACGCCGATCGCCCAGCTCCTCCAGGTCTTCGAGGCCGTCCAGAGCGGCGCGCCCGGTCCACTGAGCACCGCAATGACCCCGTCGGAGTCCCTGCTGGAGCCCGAAGGTGAGGGGGCTGTCGAGCCGGTCAGCATCAACAAAGCCGATGGCCCCCGGCACGTCCCCGACCAGCAGGCCAGCACCGACTACTACGAGTGGTACCGCTCCGTGGTGCTCACCGACAACCAGGTCGAGGATGCTTCGGTCCAGTTCCTCCGGGACCAGGAAGACCCGGCCGCCCGGCAGGTGCTCGCCCTGGATGCCTACAGCCGAGACGACTACGAGAGCGCTGCCTGGCACTACCAGTGGATTGTCGACCACTTCCCCGCCGACCGAGCTGCCCGAATCCGGCTGGCCCGTGCCGAGAAGCGCCTGGGCTACCACACCCGCGAGGTCGAGCACTACCGGGCCGTCCTCAGTGCGGACTCGACCAGCATCGAGGCCCGCGCTGGCCTCGCGGTTGCCCTGACCCGGCTCGGCCGACTCGATGAGGCCGCCGAAGCCCTCGACATCCTCCTCGTCTCTGCGCCCCACCACCCGATCACCCTCCTCGCCGTCGCCACCATCACCGCGATGAAGGGGCAGGAAGCCGAGGCTGGCGAGGCTCTGGAGGCCGGCTTCCTCGGTCGTGCCCAGCTCTCCCAGGAGCTTCAGATCGAGATGCGGCGGGACATCGCGCTGGACCCGGCCTTCAAGACCATGCGCTCCAGCTGGTGGCTTCGGGGAATGCTGACCCGCCACCTCGGTGGTGCGGCACCGAGGCCGTTCGCTCGATGACACAGGCGTTCGCTCGATAGCGCGGTCTGGTCTGCACGGATACCGACACACAACCCGCGAGAGGCATGAGCCGGTCTGCGGACGGGAGCGTGTCGATGAGCAGCAAGCGAATTGCGGTCTACGCCGGATCCTTTGACCCGATGACCACCGGCCACCTCAGCCTGGCCCGCCGGGGTGCGCGGCTGTTTGATGAGGTCATCCTCGCCATCGGCGACAACCCCGCCAAGCGCTACCTCCTGCCGTTTGAGCAGCGGATCACACTGGCTCAGGAGTGTGTGGCGGACATCCCCAACATCCGAGTCGAGCGGTTTGAGGGCCTGCTGGTCGACTACTGCCAGCGCATCGGTGCGATCGCGATCCTCCGCGGTCTTCGCACATCTGCGGACTTCGGCTTCGAGTACCAGATCGGCATGGCCAACATGGACATGGCGCCTCAGGTCGAGACCGTGTTCCTGCTCGGATCCCCGGAGAACCTGTTCATCTCCAGCTCTCTGGTCAAGGAGATCGCATCGGGCGGCGGCGACGTCAGCCGATACCTGCCCGCCCCGGTTCTCGCCCCTGTTCTCGCAGCGCTCGGGAAGGGGTGATCCAAGCCGGGCGTTGAAGCGATATACCAGTCAGAGTCTTTGCAGGTGCCGCTGAGCTGCGGCCGAAAAAGGGGTGGGGAATTATGTGTGGAATCATCGGGTACACCGGCTCTCGAGACGTCGCACCGCTGCTGGTGCAGGGCCTGAGGCGGCTGGAGTATCGAGGCTATGACTCCGCAGGAATCGCGGTGGTAAACGGCGGTCGCTTCGAGGTTCGCAAGGAGGTCGGTCGGGTCGCGGACCTGGAGCGCAAGGTCGAGCCCAACCTCCAGGGCTCCAGCGGCATCGCCCACACCCGGTGGGCCACCCACGGCGGCGTCACCAAGGAAAATGCCCACCCCCACCTCGACAACGATGGGCGGATCGTCGTGGTGCACAACGGCATCATCGAGAACATGGCCCCGCTCAAGGCGAAGCTCATCTCTGAGGGGGCGATCTTCCGCTCGGAGACCGACTCTGAGATCCTCGCCCACCTCATCGCCCACTTCTACGAAGGCTACGGCAGCTTCGGAGACAGCATCGTGCCCGACATCGCCGGGGATCCGGTCGCTGCGGTCAAGATGGCGCTGTCCCGGGTCCGGGGCACCTGGGGCATCGCGGTGATGTTCCTCGACCACCCCGACATGATCATCGCCGCTCGAAATGGCTCCCCGCTGGTCATCGGCATCGGAGACGGCGAGACCTTCATCGCATCCGACCCCCACGCCCTGGTGCCCTACACCCGCCGCGTGATGTTCATGGCCGACGGCGAGATCGCTCAGCTGACCGTGAACGGGGTGGACACCTGGCGGCTGGACGGCGGCACGAACACCTCCTACTTCGAGACCCTCGAAGAGGAGTGGGGCGACGGCGAGCGTGGGGACTTCCCGCACTTCATGCTCAAGGAGATCCACGACCAGCCCGAGGCACTCCGGCAGTGCATCTCTGGGCGTCTCCTGGTCGATGAGGGCACTGCCAGGCTCGGCGGCCTCGATCTCACTCCCCGCGAGCTGGTCGACATCAGCCGGGTCACCCTGCTGGGCTGCGGCACCTCCTACCATGCCTGTCTCGTCGGCGCGGTCGCCATCGAGCAGCTCGCCCGGATCCCGGCCACCGCCGAGATCGCCAGCGAGTATCGGCACCGAAACCCGGTCATCGATCCCAAGGGCCTGCACTTCGCGGTCAGTCAGTCCGGCGAGACCGCCGACACCCTCGGCGCAGTCAAGGAGATCCAGCGCAAGGGCGGACAGGTGATGGGCGCGGTCAACGTCGTCGGCAGCTCCATCGCCCGGACCTGTGCGCGCGGCGTCTACCTGCACTCCGGCCCGGAGATGGCGGTCGCTTCGACCAAGGCGTACTCCAACATGGTCGCCGCGCTCTACCTGTTCACCCTCCAGCTCGCCCGAACCACCCACCTCTCCGCCCACGCTGGTCGCGAGTTCGCCGAGCACCTCCAGGCCATCCCGAGCCTCGTCGAGGAGTACCTCGCCGCCCCCGGCCCGATCGACGAAGCCGTCCGCCTGGTGTGCGATTCGAAGGTCACCTTCTTCCTCGGACGCGGGGTGTCTGCCTCGGTCGCTGCGGAGGGCGCGCTGAAGCTGATGGAGGTCTCCTACATTCCCTCCATCGCCTACCCCTCCGGCGAGATGAAGCATGGCCCCATCGCACTGCTGGAGGAGGGCAGCCCGGTCATCTGCATCGTGCCAGACGACTCCCTCAAGGCCAAGACCGTCTCCAATGTTCAGGAGTGTCGGGCACGGGGGGCGCGCATCATCATGGTGCACACCGCCGGAGACGACATCGCGGAGCTGGCGGATGTCGCCATCCCGGTCCCAGCGACCCTGGAGTGGTTCACGCCGCTGCTGACGGTGCTGCCCCTCCAGCTGCTCGCCTACAGGGCCGGCCTCGCGCTGGGCCGCGACATCGACCGCCCCCGCAACCTCGCCAAGTCGGTCACGGTTGAGTAGGGCTGGCGAGTAGGGCTGGTCGGGTCTGCACTCGTCCTGCACCACCACCGCACACCTCCGACAGCCCACCGGCACCGTCTCGCAACGTCTGAAAGCACTCCGTCAAGGCATGCTCTCAGGCGGAACAGCTTTCAACTTCGGCACTCAGACTCCTCACCCGACACAACGGAGTGAGTCATGAGAAAGAAGACGACTGCTGCTGAGCTGAACCTGATGCCGGTCATGAACCTGGTCACCATCCTCATTCCGCTGCTGCTGATGGGCGCGCAGATGATGAACCTGGCGGTGGTGGACACCACGCTGCCAGCGATCTGCAACGACTGCGACAAGCCGGACACCGATGACGAGCCGCTCAACCTCAGCCTGTTCGTCTCAAACGAGGGGATGACGCTGAAGGGGGTGGACCGGGTGCTGGATGACCCGCGCATCCCGTGCACGGATGGCGCCTGCCGGAGCCTGGAGAGCTACGACTTTGCCACCCTCACGCGCCGCCTGACCACCATCAAGGACGCTCACCCCAACAAGGAGCACCTCATCCTCGTGCCCGATGATCGGGTGCCCTACGAGGTGATCATCGGGGTGATGGACGCTGCGCGTGAGACCGGAGATGCGCGGCTGCTGTTCCCCAGCGTCACCCTCAGCGGTGGTGCGCTGTGAGGTGTGGTGATTCTCGGTGGCTGTCGGGGTGGGGCCGCAAGGCGGGTAGTACAGGGGTGCGGGGACTGGAGGGGAGCGTAGCCGCGAAGCGGCCGGCTCCGGCTGCCTCCGCCCGTCTCTGCGCCGCTCCCCGAATCGACAATCAGCCCGTCGTCTGCGACCGGCTGCTGCCGAAGAGGTTGAGGACAGAGGAAAGTCGCCCTCTAAAACGACAGGAGCATGCCGTCCTGGCTCCACTGCCACTCCCGCTCGCCCATGGCAACCCCGGCATCCAGGGTGAGCCCCCACCGCCCGGTGGGCTCCGGGAGCACCGGTGGGGGCTGGCGGGGAGTGGTGGCGCCGAGGACCTGACCGGAGAGGTCGGCGATGAGGGTGCGGCCCCGCTCAAGGAACAGCAGCCGCTCCCCCTCGATGAGCACCATGCCCGGGGAGGGCCGAGCGAACCGCCGCAGCTCGGTGCCGCTGTGGTCGAGGGCGATCAGCTCCCGGGCGTGCACACACAGCACCCCACGCCCCAGCGGCAGGAGCTGCTCGGCGGAGAGCGCGGGACTGGAGCGCTCACAGGTGCCGGCCATGAGGTCCCAGACCCCGCCACCAGGACCGAGCAGGGCGTGCCCCTGGAGGAGAGCAGCGCCGGGTAGGAAGTGGGCGTGCAGGATGTCGCCGCCCATCGTGGCGACCGTGCCCTCAGCCTCGTCGTAGACCAGCGGCTCCGGGGCGAACCCCACCGGCACACAGTCGCCCTCAGCCCGCTCCAGGAGGGAGCCGTCCGCCAGCGAGAACCGGCCGACCCCGTCGTGGGTGTGCAGCAGGGCCTCAGTGGCGCTCAGCCGGGCCTCGTCGAGTCCCGCCTCCTCCTCCAGCAGCACCGGCAGACCGCCGGGGACGACGCCGTACAGAGCATCCCCCACACACAGCACGGCCGCGCCGCCCGGTCCGATGCGGCCATCGGTGATCGGACCGGGCAGGATCCCGGCCACCGCCACCTGCCCCGGCACGGCCATTCGATACAGGTAGCGCCCCTCCCACCAGCTCGCCCCGGGACCATCCGGCCAGGGCAGCGCGCCGAAAGCACCCATCGGGGCGTCCACCGGGGTGCCGTCGAGTGTGCTCAGGGAGAACCGGCTCCCGCGACGCCAGCGCACCCACCCGCCACCCGCCACGACCCGTCCAGGTGGCAGGACGCGGTGGCTCCAGGGCTTCCCCGGCGCCCCCCAGGACAGCCGCACACCGGCGTCTTCTGGCACCACCGTCGTCCAGCACGACGGACTCACCGACAGGCGCGCCGTAGCGGGCATGGCGAGGAAGGCGACGTGGTCCCCCTGGTCGACAAACAGGCCATCTCGGGCCAGCCAGCCGATGCGTGCCCCGTCCGCAAGCAGCATGCTCGGTGCGCCAGGGGACCACATCCGGGGACCGGGGCCAGCTCGCCAGCCCAGCGTGCGCCACTGTGAAACCATCGTCAGAGCCTCTGTGGGTGTCTGGACTGTGCTTGATGCCAATGGCAAGGTCCAGGTCATGTCTACCCTCAAGCGTACCGCGCTGCCGGCGTTCCTGTTGGCGGCCCTCATCCTTCCCGCGGCAGCCCAGGAGGCTCCCCGCATCCCTGGCCACGACCTCTACGCCATCGATGGCGCTCGAAAGGAGGTCGATGGGGCGGTCACCTTCGCGATGATCGGCAACACCCGGGGGTCGCTGAGAGCGCTCGACAGCCGCGGGGCGGTCTCCGGGGTCAGCCAGATGCTGATGACCGACATCCAGTCCCAGGTCGGCCAGACCGATGGTCCGGAGTTCCTGGTCATGATGGGCGACCACGTGCGCGGCGGCTCCACCCTGGAGTGGCGCAGGCTCGATCGCCGGCTCTCCAGGCTCCTCGCTGGGACCAGCCTCACCGAAGACGTGGGACTCACCAGCCTCCCGGTGGCCGGCGATCGGGAGCGCCGTGGTGATGATCGCCTGGCACACTGGGGCGAGGCGTTTCCGGGAGTGGGGGTCGACATTGGCTACAGCCGGGTGGCGAGCTGGTACGGCTTCGACATTGTCTCCCGCGGACACACCTGGCGGGTGCTGGTGCTGGACACTGGCAAGGCCAAGCTCGGCAGCCGGTGGGGCGAGCAGCTCGACTGGCTGACGGAAGAGGCCGCTGGGCGTTTCGATTCTCTGCTCGTCCTGATGCACGACCCGGTGCTCGATCTGTCCACAAAGCCGAGCAACCGGGACGGGGCACCGCTGGAGCTGATGGAGACCATCGAGGAGGCCACCTCGATGCGCAAGATCCGCGGGGTCTTCGCCGCCGGCAGCCACGCCAACCAGGCACTGCTCCCCGACGGTCCGCTCGGCAGCCTCTACATCAACGCCGGGGGCGGCGGGGCACCTGCGGATGACCTGCGGCGATGGGGGGCGGCCTCAGATGCCGGACGCAGCGAGGACATCCACCTCGAGCCGATGTTCGACCTCTCCCTGCTCTCGGCGTTTAATGCCTGGAGCGACGTGCACATGATTCCCGAATCCGTGATGGATGAGGCGCGGGCGTCAGGGAACTTTGAAGGCTTCGTCGGCTCGCTGTCGTCCAAGCACCTGCCGACGTATGGCTGGTGGAAGGTCGTGCTTGACGGTGAGGAGGCCAGCCTGCTGTTCCGGCACCGCATGCCCAATGGCGACATCGCAGACCGCTACCAGGTCTCCTACACCGACGCGGACGGCTGGAAGGGTAACAGTCGTCCGTAAGCTTCAGGACGCGCTGTCGGCTTCTCCAGCCTCATCGGGCAGGGCGTCGATGGTGTCGTAGGCGGCGCGGAGCTTGCGGCGGGCGCGGAAGATGCGGTTCATCACCGTGCCGATCGGGATGTCGAGGATGTCGGCGATCTCTCGATACTTCCGGTGCTCGAAGTGGTAGAGCACCAGGACCTCCCGGTACAGCGGCGGGATGAGGGCCAGCGCCCGATGGAGCCGTGCGGCCCGTCGCTGCTGTGCGGTCCGCTCGTCGGGGGTGGGGGAGGTGTCGACGACCTCGGGAGGCTCGTCATAGGAGCGCCGCCGCCGCCGCCGAAACTCGTCGATGCAGGTGTTGCGGGCGATGGAGATGATCCAGGTTGAGAAGCGCCACCGGTTGTCATAGCGGTGGAGATTCTTCAGGACCTTGACCATCGTCTCCTGGGTGACATCACGAGCATCCTGCTCGTTGCCCATCATGTGAAGGCTGAACCGGAGAATCGTAGGAGAGAACCGTGCCGCGAGCCAGTCACGGGCAGCGAGATCGCCGTCAACCGCAGCCTGGATTTGGGTGGCTTCGTCGGTCTCGGGATCATGGAGCTTGAGGGGCAACGGGACCTCCATGGTGGGCGCGCTACGACATCCTATTGCGCTCTATTTCACCCCGGGCACGATTTTTTTTCCCCCCCGCCGCTCGCCGGTCGGTTGCCGCACGCCAAACCACGGTGCTACCGTGTAGTAGGTGTAGGAGAACCGATGGGTTCCCGTGCGATTGAAAAGAGCCGAAAATTAAGACGATATGGCAGGAAGGACTACAGTCAAGTGGTCGACTTCCCGGTCGAGATCGTGGGACGTGATGGCGTGGTGCGGCGATATTCCTTCGAGGAATCCGTTCGTCTGTACCAACGTCGGATCGCTTCGGCGGACTCACGGTATCGAGACTCCGACATCGCGCGTGCGGAGTCTGAGCACTGCCGACGACGCATCGAGCAGCTTCGGCGCAGCTACTTCGCACGCTACGGGTGGTCCGCCCTTCAGGCCACCAGCGACGGCGAAGATCACAACATCGGGCCGCTCGCCGGTGAGGTCGCAGCCTTCCTCCGGCGCTGCCTGGAGACCCCCGATGAGAAGGGGCTCGACGATCTGGAGCTGTCCGCCCTGGAGGCCGACGAAGATCGGGACGACCACACCGTCGACCGACGGATCTTCTACGCCTGGCGCCCCGAAGACGACACCCGGCACCTCCTGTACGTCTTCCGATTCGCCGACGCCTCCACCAACCCCACCCGCGAGGCGTTCTTCACGTTCTTAAAGACCCTCCAGCATCCTCACCAGGGTGGTGGAAGCATTGAGGGGCTGATCGCGTTTCACCACAGCGCGGACTGCGGACTCATCCTCACCGGGCGTGGGGCGACCGCGCGTCCGATGGAGGCGGAGCCGCTGGCGGAGGCCTGGCCCACTGAGGCCGAGGACGATCTGCCGGATCTGCTGCGTGAGGGCATGCTCCTGCTGCGACGCGGAGAGCGTGAAGAGGCGCTGCGTCGGTTCTCCGCGGCCTACGAGCAGAACCACTACCGCCGGGCGGCCTACATCGGTGCGGCGGTGGTCGCCGACCAGCTCGGAGAGCACGCCGAGGCCGAGACCGCTGCCCTCATGGGCTCCCGCTACTTCCCCGACGACGCCGCGCTGCACTACCACCTCGCCATCGCCCGGCTCCGTCGCGGCGAGCCCGACGAGGCTGCCGACGCCCTGATGCGCGCTCGGGAGCTGGGCGGAGACCGCTACGGGGTGAGGCTGCTGGAGGCCCTCATCGCCCTGCGTGCCGGTCGGCTGTTTAGAGGCCGACGCCTGCTGCGGCAGCTCCGCCGCACCGAGCCCGCCAGCGCTCCGGTGCTCCCCAGGCCCACCGACTCCGACTCCCCAGACGCCAAGGGAGGGTCTCAGAAGCTCGATCCAGATGCAGCGCTCGCCCAGAGTGCTCGCTGGGTCCGTGCGCAGCTCGCCGCCCGCAGCATGCTGCGGGGACTGGGCTGGGCGGGGGTGATCATCGGGGTGGTGATGGTCGGCCTCGGCATGGTGTGGGCCATCGGCATCTCCGTCATCTCCAGCCTCCTGCTCCCCGGCGCCCACGCCGCCTGGCAGCGTCAGTACTACCGGCTCCTGGCCACACCCGGCAGCACCGGCCTCCGCCTCGCAGACGCCCACCACCTCCGCCAGGCGTTCTCCTCCGAGCAGCGCCCGATGTGAGTCGCAGGGGTGCCTGGCCAAACGGTCAGCCGCCCAGCGCGGTCCGCAGTCGATCCAGCTCGGTGGCTGGGAGCAGGAACGTCGGCCCACCGGCCGGGTCGGCGACCACTCGCTGCCCCTCCACGTCCTGGTGCAGCATGACCTCCCGGGACTGCCCCTCGGCGTCCACCAGCGTCACGCTCCCCCACGGCTCTCCCTCGGCAGCCGGTGCGGTCTGACGCCGGTTCACCCGGACCTCCAGGAGCGCGGCGAGCAGAGCCTCGGCGGTGGGCTGAGTCCACCCGTTGTTGTCTCGGATGGCGGAGACCGACTGCCCTCCGAGGCGCACGCTCAGCTCACTGAGTGTGATCGGATCGACATCCAGCAGCACGCTCGCCAGCAGGGTGTCGAGCTGACCGGGCACCGGGAACTCCCCGGAGAGGGTGACGGCGGCGTCCTGGAGCGGCACCCGGGCGGTGCCGTTGATGCCGTACTCCAGGGTGTGGGTCTCCCCATCCGCGACCGCCTCGAACCGGATGAGCGGTGGTGTGGGGGGCTCGGTGTCGAAGCTGTCGACCGTCGCGTCGAGCATCGCCTCCGCCATCACCTGGATCTTCTCGGCATCCAGCAGCGCCCCGGTCTCTGCGTCTCGCCAGCCTGCCGCAGTGCGCTGGGCTGTGAGGGTCGCAGAGGTGGGGTCTTCGATGGGGAGGCCTGGCGTGAGGACGGGCAGGGTCACCCGCAGCTCCGTCAGGGCCGAGATCGGGAACCGGGCGACTGCGCGGGAGCGGAAGTCGTCGGGGCGATCGGTGAGGGAATCGAGGATCGACTGCCGGGTGGTCCGGACCGCATCATCGGCACACTGCACATACGTCCGCCCCCCGACCGGTGCAGCCTTGCCGATCCGAAGCCGATGCTCAGCCCCGTCTGCGGTCAGCGACAGGGTCCAGGCCGGCGGCTCCAGCCCAAAGGCCGCCGCAGAGGACGCCTCCAGGTCATCGCCACACTCCAGGTCTTCCAGACTGCCCAGCAGCCCACGGATCCGATCCCCGTCCGCCGTGGCCTGAATCGGTGCGGAGATCCGCCAGCTGTCATCGACCCTGTCGAGGGTGAGGGGGGCGCCTGTGCCGGTGATGGTCAGCGAGGTCACGGCACTGCGCTCGACCTCCCCGAAGGCGGACGTCCAGGTCTCTTCGTCGGCATCTGGTGGCGTCTCCTCACGATCCCCGAGCACCACCACCCCGACCAGCACTACCAGGCTCCCCGCCATCCAGGTGAGCATTCGTCCCTGTTTCTCCTGCATCGTTCTCTCCGCGTGGCATAGACGACGACAGGTACGCAAGTTTGTCGCGGCGGTCAAGGGGCAGGCGGGGTTGACTG
>JBLHNG010000216.1:0-10866 GCA_047621685.1 Myxococcota bacterium
ATCCGTCGGCAATGCCCGGGCGGTGTATGACCGGCTCGACGCTGCCGACCCCATCGGCGGACGCACAGAGGCTCACCACAGCCTCCGGGCAGAGCTGGCCCTCTCCCTTGGCCTCTTCGAAGAGGCTCTCAGCGCGGCACAGTCTGCGAAGAGTGGTGCCCTCGCCGCTCGTGCGGTGCAGGCTGGCGCGACCGAACCTGAGACGTCTGACGCCCTGACACCCGAGCAGGCCCTCATCGCTCTGGTCACGTCTGGAAAGGCCGATGCTGCTGTCGCCGCGAAGGTCTCCGGCTGGCAGGCTGCGATGCTCCGGGGCGACCACGCACTCAGGACTGGCGATGTCGCTGGAGCCCTCGTGGAGTATGCGGCTGCGGCCGGCTCCGGAGATCCCCGCGGGGTGCTGGCCGGAAACCTCTCCCGCGCACAGCTCGCGACGACCGGAGGACAGGGGACGCCGAGCCAGAAGGACGCGATCGGCTGGCTGACCGCTGCTGCGGAGTCCGCCATTGCCGATGGCGATGGTGTGGGACTCTCTGCGGCGATGTCCGCTCTGGTCAGGGGCTACCAGGCCGCGCTCAAGCCGGCTGAGGGACTGGCGGCCGTCGAGGCCCTGCACGGATCGGTGGTGGAGACCTATGGTGCCGAGGCCAGCAGCCTCAGCGGCATCGTCCTGGCCCATACTCAGCTCAGCGCTGGAATGCCCGTCGAGGCACACAAGGCAGCCTCGGAGGCCCGTGCGCTGCTCGGGGATCGCGCTGAGGCCGGAACTGCGGCCTGGACCGAAGGCTGGGCGGCCTATCAGCTCGGCCGGACCGAGGCCGTCACTGCGGCAGCTCAGGCCAGCGAGGGCGCACGAGCGCAGGCACTGGGCGCCCTGGCGGCGCTGTCGAGCGGCCAGCCGGCGAGCACCGCGCACCCGTTCCCGACCGCCGGGCTCAACAGCCGCGACCTTGCTTATGTGAGTGTCGAGGCCGCCCGCACAGACACCACCGGAGCCATCGAGCACCTCCGCCGCGCAATCTCCGCCGCAGATGCCACCGGCGATGTCGCGCTCCAGGTCACCACTCGGCTCGCCTATGAGTCGGCTGCCCGGGCCGTCAACCACCCCGATGCCGCGACCACCCGCGCCCAGCTCCTCAAGCTCCTCCCGACCCCATCGGTCGGGCTCGCTGCGGAGGTTGCGGTTCGCTCCAGCCTCGTGGGCGGAGCAGGCGCCGTCTCCGGTGATGAGGGCATCCTCAAAGCATGGGCAGCCCTGGCCGACAGTGCGCCAGCACCCGCCGATGTGACTGGAGCCGATGGGCTCGTGGCGTGGGCAAAGGGACGCGCGGGCGGCGGTGCCTCAGCCTACAACGCGGCCCTGGCCTCCCTCCCAGTGCACCGTCAGGGCGCGCTGTCGCTGCGGACTGTCCTCGACGGCTCTCAGGGTGTGGGGCTCCACACCGACCTCGCGAAGTTGGGTGGAGAGCCCACCGACGTCGACGCAGCCATGTCCTGCCATGAGCTGGGACATCGGGTCGGAGCCTACCAAGACGACGCAGCCCTGGGCCGGGACTTCACCGTCGGCGTGCCTCAGGCCGAGCGAGAAGCCCTGCTCGCCGCAGTCGCCCGGGCCCGCGTGGAGGTCCTCTACTTCCAGCTCGGTGCCCCCTGGCCCGCAGAAGCCATCGCCGCAGTCTCAGCTGCTGAAGCCGCTGCCGCCACTGCGTCTGAGACCTTCAAGCGTCTCATGCCCATCTCCGGATCCTCCGTCACGACCCTCCGCGAAGCCCAGCCTGGCACCAGCTTCCTCTCCTACCTCGACGTCAACGGCACCATGCATGGCATCGTCGTCACTCCGGAGGGCGGCGCACAGCGAGAGGTCGGCCAGACGGCACCGCTCTACCGCGCAGCCGAGGAGCACTTCAGTGCGCTCAAGGCGTCCGCAATGGTCGATGGCATGGCCAGCCATATTCCTGGTAATCAGCTCCGTGAAGCCCTCGTCGACAACTTCGCCCAGGAGCTGACGGGCTACGGGCGCTATCAGATCGTCGCCCCATCCGAGCTGCTGACTTTCTCCTTCACGACCTTCCCCGAGCAGGCCTCTGGACTCCGCTGGCTGGCGGACATTCGCACCATCGCACAGATTCCCACGCTCAAGACCCTCGCCCTGCCCCGGGTTCCCGTCGAGCTGTATGTGCCCGACTTCCTCGGGTTTGGTGTTCCCATCGAGCCCACCCCCGCACCCAAGGCCGAGCCTGAAGGTGAGGCGGGCGGGGTCGCAGTGGTCGCGGTGGAGAACCCCGACAAGCCAAAACTGGCGGTCCCCACCGATCTCGGGCTCGCGTCGCGTCACTTTGGCTCAGAGTTCCGGGTGATGCTGGTCGGTGAGGATGCCACTGCCGAGAAGTACCGGGAGCACGCAGTCTCTGCGCGCTACATCTACATCGCGGATGTAGACGCGGCTCCAGACGGTGGCTTTGAGGGCGTCGGTGAGACCCTGAGCCTCTCCGACATCCGCGCGATCCCCATCCCCGGCAAGGTCGTCTTCGTCTCCGCAAAGGCTGCTCCCATCCTCCAGGTCAACCGCGCGCGCGCCTTCCTCGATGCCGGCGCGGAGACTGTGGTGGTGGTCAACTGGGAGATCCCAGAGAGCTCCATGCGTCGTTTTGTCGATGGCTTCTTCGAGGCCCTCAACCGGGACCGTCCCGCTGCCCGCGCCCTCGGAGATGCCCGTGGCGCGCTCCTTCGTGATGCCATGATGGGTGATGAAGCACGGGATCCAGGGATGTGGGGATCGATCGTCCTGTACGGCGTTCCCTGAGCAGTGCTGATCGCGCTCCTCGGCGCCGCCTTCGCCCTCCCTCCGGCTTACCTCAGCCCGGATGGCCCGGCCTGGCTCGGCCCTCTCCCGCCCCGTCAGCTCGGTGGTGCGCTGCGTGGTGCCCCATGGACCGACGCCATCGTGGTCGTCTCTCCCCTCGACGGCTCGCTGTGGATTCAGGAACAGGATCTCGCTGGGCAGACCCGGGTCTGGAGCGGCGGGGAGTGGACTGTTGATGGTGTCCGGATCGCATCGGACTGGCCTCCGGGAGACGCGGTCGGCTACCAGCTGGTTGACGGGGCGCTGTGGGGGGTCAGCTCGGTCGGGGGCAGCGAGCGCCTTCGCTATGACGGAGATGGTCGGATCACGATGATCACCTGGGCGGACGGCTCTCGAATGGAGGTCGACTACGACGTGCTTGGGCGGGTGGCTTCCATTGTCGGTCCTGGGCTCTCCCGATGGCGGCTGGACTGGGGCTCGTCGCTTCGGGCGCAGGACGCGCTGGGACACCTCACCACCTTCCACTGGCGGACCGGTCCTGAGGGGCAGATCCTGGAGGTTCAGGATCCACTCGGCCGAAGTGCTCGGACCTTCTATTCCGACGATCCGGAGCCTCAGCTGCTGGGCTGGGAGGATCCCCGCGGCCTTCAGACCCGCATTCAGCACACCGACAGCCTCCTCACCGTCGCGGATGGCGTCGGCAAGCAGTGGCGCATCGGGGTGGATGCCCAGCGGCGGCCGACCTCGGTGGAGCTTCCCGGGGGGCGGCGGTGGACCTGGGAGCGAGACGCGGGCGGTCTGCTGACTCGAATGCAAGACCCCTCAGGTCGCACCGTCCGCTGGGAGCGGGAGGGTCGCGGCTTCATCACGGCGATATCTGACGGGGGCTCGCCGCTCCGACTGTCCCGGGATCCCGCGGGGCGGGTCATTGCGATCACCGACCCGACCGGCGCGATCACCCGGCTGTCTCGTGACTCTGACGGGCTCATCTCCGAGATCATCGACGCCACCGGAAACGCACTCGGGATCGAGCGGTACGCCAACGGCATGCCGATGGCGATCCTCAGCCGCACCGGGGGGCGCTGGGGGCTGGGGCTGGACCTCCAGGGGCGACCGGATCGACTCATCGATCCCACCGACCGGGTGATCGAATTCCATCGGGACGGGCTCGGTTGGTTGTACCGCCTCATCGACGGGCGGTATGGAGAGGTCCGCCTCGATCGGCGCTCCGATGGTGTGCTCACCCGGATCACCGGTGTGGATGGGGAGCAGACCGGGCTGATTCGCGATGCCGCAGGCCGGGTCGCCAAGGTTCGGCTTCCAGGAGGCGAGACGATGCGGCTGTCGCGGGATGTCCTCGGCGAGCTGACTGGCGTGACCTACCGCTCGACCCCGCTCACCATCCGTCGCGACGCCGCCGGGCTGCCCACCACAGTCGGAGACATCACCTGGACGCGGGAGCCCGATGGTGCCGTCCGGACCATCACCACCCCCGCCATGTCCCTCCAGATCCAGCGCGACAGTGCCGGACGCCTGCACGCGATGGAGAGCGATGGCTGGTGGCTCCGGGTCGAGCGCGACCTCTCCGGTCGTCCCATCCACTGGGAGGGGACCGACGGGGTCGTGGTGGCCATCCGGGACGCCGCTGGCCGCATCTCGGTGGAGCAGGGCATCGTCGAGACCACCGCGCTGCGGGATCCCCGCGGCCTGCTCAACCGACTCTCGGTGGGGGCCGACTCCTGGCAGTGGCTCCGAGACGCCGCTGGTCGGCCGATGCGCCTCCTCGGTCCTGGCGCGCTGGCCCTGGGCGTCGATCGGGACACCGCCGGTCGGATCAGCCTCCTTCGTCTTCCCGACGGCACCCTCCTGAGACGACGGTGGGCCGGTGCGGTGGTCCTCGAGCAGCTGATGACCAGCGCTGGCCGCATCCTCAGCGAGCAGCTCACCGAGCTGGATGATGTCGGCCGTGTCCGCTCTCGCAAAGGGCCAGGCTCCCCCGACGAGCACTGGCGCTACAGTCTGAACGGCACGCTCACCACCATCGAGCGGGGGGAGACCGCCTGGGTGTGGGGCGACGACCAGATCACCGGCGACCGGGGCGAGCTGATGCTCCTGGACGGGCAGGGGAGGCTCGTCGAGGCACGACTGACCGAAGCCCAGCCGGCGTGGGGGGTGGGCCGTGGCCTGCTGTCGGTGTTCTGGGATGAGGTCGGACAGCTCTCGGAGGTCTCTGGCGAGCTGGGGG
The DNA here is from genome assembly GCA_047621685.1 of Myxococcota bacterium. Classification (GTDB taxonomy): domain Bacteria; phylum Myxococcota_A; class UBA796; order UBA796; family UBA796; genus JAQXDW01. The sequence goes on from JBLHNG010000216.1 coordinate 5,049, forward strand.
TGGTGTCCCTGGAGTATGACCCCATCGGACGGCTGGTCGGGCTGCGCAGCCTGGATGGTGCGCGCTGGGGGCTGTCCTACGACGCCCGCGGGCGCCTCAGCCAGATCATCGCCCCCGATGGCGTGGCTCGGACCCTGACCTGGGCTCCGGAGGCGTTCGACGGCTGGTGGGACGGCACCATCGACACCCCGCTCTCTGACGGCACGCCCATCCTGGCCACCCCCGGGGCTGCCATGACCGCTTCGAGCGCCTGGATCGACTTCATCGGTGGGGACCGCTGGTGGGCCGGGGAGACCATCGACGGTACCGCCGAGGTCCTGCCGATCTTCCGCACCCCGATGGGGCTGTCGGATGAGGCTCGCGATGGACTCATCGACTCCAGCGGCGGTCTCCGGCCACTCCCTGGCGGCCCCATTGTTCTCGGTGGTGCTGCGCTCGATCCGGTCAGCGGCGGGCGGCTGGATGGGCTCCCCTCGCTGCCGTGGACTGCCCGTCCCGTCCACGCCGATCCCCGTGCAGTGTCCCTCGATCCTGAGCCCTGGGCGCCGCAGAACAGCTGGGGTGAGCCGCTTGTCATCCTCTCTCTTCTCGGCGAGCTGGCCCCGGTTGATGTCGGGGCGTGGATGGCGGTCGATCCGGCACCTGGCGCGGTCTACTGGCTGCCCCCGTCGCTGGAAGGGGGACAGCCTCCGCTCGGTCCGGACGGGAGCGACCTCCCGCTCACCGAAGATCCAATCACCGAGGCGCTCATCCGTGCGCTGCTTCCAGGTGGCACCCTTCCTGAGCCCTCTCTCGTCCTTGAGGCCATCCTGGATGAAGAGCGAGAGCCCCTCGGAATTCCTCCTGGAGTCTCGCTCTCCTGGTTTTCAGAAGATTTTTCTGGCGATCGGTGAGCAAAAAGTGCTTGCCTGTTTTTCTCGTCGGACTAAATAGGTCGGGTCTCACGGTGGGTGTAGCTCAGTCGGTTAGAGCGCCGGGTTGTGGTCCCGGAGGTCGTGGGTTCGACCCCCATCATCCACCCCATTACAGACGGGCCTATAGCTCAATTGGCAGAGCGTCGGACTCTTAATCCGCAGGTTCCAGGTTCGATTCCTGGTGGGCCCACCATTTTAGCAGCCGGTTCGCATCACAGCGGACCGGCTGTTTTTATTTTTCCAAATTGGACCTCACCGAAAGTGAGCCTACGGTGCTCACCCTCGCAGCTCCACCACCACCACGCTGTGATCGCTGATCCCGCCGACATCCACCGTGTCGTACCCCACCACCGTCAGCGTGCAGTCCGCTCCGAGCAGCACGTAGTCGATGCGGGTGCCGAACCGAGAGGTCCCCAGGATGTCGTAGCCCTCCGCGGCATCGGCAAACCCCTCCGCCTCAATGGCGTCCATCAGCGTGCTGACCGGCGGCTCCCAGGCGCTCTGCTCTCGAACCGCCGCGATCTCCTCCCAGGCCGGGTCCCGGTAGTCCGCCCGGGTCAGGGCGTTGAGGTCGCCGCAGAGCACTCCCGCCGTCAGGTCCACCTGCTCGGTCAGCGACTCCCACTGCTCCAGCCGGTTGTCTGCGGAGACATGGTCGAGGTGGGTGCAGCACACCTGGACGGTCTCGCCTTTCCACTGCAGGTCCGCGACCACCGCGCTGCGATCCTCGGTGAAGGTCGCGGAGAGGCTGAGAAGGGTCACATCGACCATCGGCAGCCGGGTGAGCAGGGCGTTTCCCAGGTACGCCGCCGGTGCCCATGCGACCTCCCAGGAGCCGCCCAGCGTGGCCTGGATCGTGAGCGCAGTGTCTTCGGGGCACTCCTGGAGGCACAGGATGTCCACGTCGAGGTCGACCAACAGCTCAATGAGGGCCTGGTGCTCTGAGGTCGCCCCGTGGACGTTGAAGGTGGCGATGGTGAGCATCAGGCGTCCCCATCGGTCAGGTCGCCGGTAGGAATCGACTCCACCCGACGCAGCCACGCCTCCGGCAACACCACCCCCGATGCCGCCCGGATCCCCCCGACGATCGCGCAGGTGGTGTCCATGTCCCCGCCGCCCTGTGCCGTCATCCAGATCGCATCCGCCCAGTCCGCTGGCCCACTCGCCACACACCACAGCGCAAACGGCACCGTGTCATGGGCGCACAGCCGCTCCCCGACCCCCAGCACCTCGGCCGCTTCCTCTACAGTCACCTCGCCGAGTCCCGCAGCCGCCTCAATGCCCTCCCGGGTCAGGCTCCCCGGCGTCCAGCGCAGCACCGTCTCCCAGGACAGCGCCTCGCCTCGTGCAGACAGTGCCGCAGCCACAGCAACCGCGATGGCCCCGGCGATGGCGTTGCGGTTGGCATGGGTGACCACTGCGGACGCTTCCGCTTCGATCGCGACCCGTGCGAGGTCCTCAGCGAACAGTGCCCCCAGCGGTGCCACTCGCATCGCTGCACCACTCCCCATCGATCCCAGCCCCCCAAACGCATGCCGGGTGACGTCCTGCCACCGCTCCCCGGCAGCGATCGCACTCAGCAGCGCCTGAGCCCCCGCCCCATAGCCCCGGTACGGATCCTGGCGGTAGGCCTCTGCCAGCTCAGCGGCGAGCAGATCCGACTCGACAAGCCCTCGAGCCTGAAGGTGCGCGAGGAGGACGCCGGCCTGGACCCCGTCGTCGGTGATTCGCCAGATGGGCGGCGGAAGCGTGCGATACCAGCGCCATCCCTCGACCTGGGCGCGAGGCTGGCAGAGCGCCTGCCCGAACGCATCGCCGAGGCAGAGGCCGGTGAGGGAGCGCTGAGCGGGGGAGGGCATGGACCTGTGTAGTCGCGAGGGTGTTCGTGACAACCGGGAACCAGCCGCCCGGCGGACACTCAGAGTCTCCATGCTCCTCCTGCTGCTTGCCTGTCGCCCCGATCCACCTCCGCCCTCCACGCCGATGGCACAGGCCCGGTACGATGTGGAGGCGCTGGGACTCGCCGAGTTCACCATCGTCGATGCAGACCCCTGGCTGGTGGCGGGGGATGGTCCTGCCGAGGAGGTGGCTCGGTATGCACAGACCGTGAGCCGGGCGACGGCAGCCCTTCAGCGTCAGTATGGTCTCCAGACGCCCGAGGAGGTCTGGACGATCTGGCTGTTTAAAGACGACACCAGCTACCGTCACCATGCACTCAAGCTGTTCAGAGACGAGCCCGAGACCCGTATGGCTACGCCAGCAGCGAGCACAACGCGCTGGTCATGAACATCGCCACCGGCGGCGGCACGATGCTCCATGAGCTGGTCCACCCGATGCTGCACGCGACCTTCCCCAAAGTTCCGCCGTGGTTCAACGAGGGCATGGCGTCGCTGTTCGAGCAGGCCCGATGGGATGATGAGGGCAACCTCAATGGGGAGGTCAACTGGCGACTGCCGGGACTGCAGGAGGCCATCGCCACCGGGGAGCTGCCGCCGATGTCGGCGCTGATGGCTGCGGATCTGGCGACGTTCTACAACGAAGATCCGGGATGCAACTACGGACAGGCCCGCTACCTGACCTACTACCTCCAGGAGCACGGCCTGCTCAATGAGGCCCTCCAGGCCCTCCGCACAGAGCCTGCGGACACGACCGCGGTGGGGAGTGTCCTCGGAGTGTCGTCTGTGGATGCCTGGGAGCAGGAGGTCTGGCGGGCGTGGGTGATGGAATTGGAGGACTGAGTGATGGGGCTGTCGATGATCCTCGCCGTGATGACCATGCGGCCGGCCGCGGCCTGCTCCTGTGCGCGTCCGCCGCCTGCCCGCACCCTGGTTCCAGGATCGGTTGCGGACGTCCTGTCGACCGACGGGGCTGTCTGGGTGTACTTCTCGGGCATCTGGTCGGATGCGTGGCGTCGGCTGGAGGCGGAGCAGTACCGGATCCGCGATCCCGACGGCCTCACGGTTCCTGTTGCGTCATCTCTGACCAGAACCGTTCTCACCCTTCGTCCCATTCAGCCGCTCTCACCGGACACCCGCTACACCGTCCAGCGGGCGGTCCTGCATCGGGACGGGCTCCCGCTGAGCGACTCCCAGGTCTGGAGCCTCCTCACCAGTCCAGAGGCCACAATGGCTGGCCTCCGCCGTCACTGGGTCACACAGGCGCACATTCAAGTCGGCTCCGGCCCTGAGTCCCGCTCCTCTGTTGCGCTTGCCCTGGCCTCTGCGAACCTCGCGACCGCACAGGGTGGCGGAGACTGCGGGCCAGGGGAGTCGATCTGGGCAGACCTCACCCTTCCCGACACCCTCCTCCCCACTGATCAGCTCTCCCTTGAGGTTGCCGGTCAGGGGGTCGGCTGGCGCTATCCCTATCGGCCGCCTCGGGTGCCCGGTGGCAATTCGCTGCCGAGTCGAGCCCAGATCAGCGACATGTACTGCTCGTCAGCGCCGGTTCATGTCGCTCTCACCCGCACCCCGCGCGTTCGCCTCCGGGCAGAGTCCGCTGGTGGTGTTCTGCTGGCAACCTCTCCCTGGGTTGAGGTCGTGCCCGATGCGCGGAATGGCATCCCGATGACGCCGCCCCCAGAGCATGACAGCTGGCAGAGCGCCAGGTGGCCGGGAATGCTGGACGCTGTGGCTAATCTGGCCCGGGCTCCGCTCTCCGAGAATGTTGTGGTCGGTTCGGGAATGCCCTCTTGTCCAAAAGGACTCACCACCACCGGCCATGAGGTGAGGTCTGGCCACGTCTGGCCCCAGCGCGAGCCTGGACTGCTGACGATGGATGCGGAGCGGGTGTGGCTGCTCGGGAGTGGGGAGGCCAGAGAGCTGCGGACATGGAGCGGCGAAGGTGTCTCAGGTGGGCAGCTCCCGGAGCGGGGGACCATCAGCGTCGGAGCGGCCGGACTGCTCCTCATCGAGTGGACCCCGGAAGACGTCCTGGATGTGCGCTTGCGGGATGGAGATGGTGAGGAGCGCTGGAAGACGCGTCTCGATGAGCTGGGCCGGGAGCAGTGGCTCATCTTCTCTGCCGTTGGACCGACGGAGGTGCTGCTCGGGTGGGGGTGGTGGGGGGTGGGGATGACCCGTCAGGAGCAGTGGACCCTGCTGGATGCAGCCACCGGCGCGCGCATTGCGCAGGGGGAGCTTGCGGAGATGGCTCCAGAGGGGCGGCATGTGGATGACGTCGTCTGGGATGGTGAGCAGTTCGTGCTCTCCTGGCGGTGGCGGAGACCGGACCCCTCTCGGGAGGTTGCTCCTGCTCTGGTGGATCTTCCTGAGGGGGACTACCTCAGCCGCCTGAGTCCAGACGGACGGTGGCTGGCGACCACGCCGCTGCCAACCCCGTTGAGTCGAGGGGTCGCCCTGCTGGCTGAGCAGGAGGGGCTTGTGGTCGTCAGTGTGGACTCAGAGGACATGCTCCTCGGGAGATTGGATGGCGACGGTGAGCTGATCTCGACGCCGGCTCGGCTCAATGCTGGCGTGCTGTCTGGGGGACGGGTCTCAATGGCACGTACAGGGGATGGGCTCGCGGTGGCCTGGGACTCTGCCGACGGCTCCTTCGTCACCCTCGTCGATGACGCCGGGAACACAACGCCTCCCCATCACCTCGGGGGCGGGTATTCTGTCCGCAACGTTGCGGTTCGGGGCGGAGAATCGCTCTCAGTGATCTATGGCAGCAGCGGAATTCAACGAGATGAATGGATCGCGGTTGTGGAGTCACTTGCGTGCACGGACTGAATGCGAACTCTCGTCGGGCGGGCCTTGCAGGTGGCTGCCTCACTGCTCCAGTGTGGGCCTCGGCGTTGCTGCTGCTGTGCATCGCGGAGACCACTGGCGGGCGACTGGGGGCGGGCATGATCCTGGCGGGCGTGACTGCGGTCGTCCTGGCCCTCGGACGCACCCGGTGGT
>JBLHNG010000217.1:0-10852 GCA_047621685.1 Myxococcota bacterium
CAGGTCGTAGATGACCATGCGGTTGTTGGGCATCGGACGGGAGCTGAACACGGCGGACTCCGGGATGGACGAGTCCTATCATGCGGCCTGCGGCGGGATATCATGCTGCCAGCGGCGAGAACGCATGGTGCGTCGAAGGGGTGGGTGATGTGGCCGGTGCTGGTGATGGGAGTGGGGTCGCTGGAGGTGACGATCACCCCGATCGAGGATGAGGAAGCACACGGGCTCTCCGGGCTGTCCCGGGCGCCGGATGGCTCGCTGTGGACGGTCTCTGAGCGCCAGCGTCCCCGGCTCATCCGGCTCACAGAGGATGGCACGGCCGTCCAGCAGCGGCTCCCGGTCACCCGCACCCCCTGGGGCTACGACCTGGAGAGTGTGGACTGGCTCGACGACGACCTGCTCATCTTCGGCACTGAGCACCCCGTCCGGGGCAAGGCGTCCGTCCTGCTGGCGACCTGGGAGGGCAACCGGGTGAAGGTGGCGCGGACCTGGCCGGCGGGCTGGGGCGGGCTGAACGGTGAGATTGCGCTGAACCGGGGCTTCGAGGGGATCTGTGCCGGAGGCGGCCTCATCGCAGTGGCCTCAGAAACCCCGATGGAGACCTCGAAGGGTGCAGTGGCGCCGGTCTACCTCATCGACCAGTCCAACCTGGACTGGTACCGGCCGGTGGTCGATGAGACGGTCTACCTGCCCCTACCCGAAGGCGGCACCATCTCCGCACTCAGCTGCGGACCCGGTGAGCAGGTCTCGGCGATTGTCCGGGGTCGGAGTATGGAAGGAGCGATGCGGGGCATCCTCCGCTACACCGTCGGCGCGAAGCAGGTCGAGTACTTCCCGCTGGGCGAGGTGCTGGCCCCGCACAACCTGGAGGGACTCATTGCCGACGAGGGCGGGTGGCAGGCGATCTCAGATGCGAAGTCCGGTGAGGCGGTCTGGGTGGACATCCGGCTGCGGTGAGGGTCAGATCCCGCCCTGGCGGTGTCGGCTGAGCAGGGTGTGGAACAGGTTGAGCTTCTGAACCTCGGAGGTGCCCTCGAAGATGGTGGTCTGTCGGGCATCTCTCAGGCGCTTGCTGATGGCGTAGCGGCCGTCGATGCCGCGCCAGCCGAACATCTGGGAGATCTCTGAGGTCGCTTCCACCGCGAGCTTTGCGGACTCCAGCTTGGCGATGCCGGCCTCGTGACCGTAGGGCAGCCCTGCGGACCGGCGTCTGGCGGCAGTGAGGACCATGCCCCGGCACAGCTCCAGTCGGCTGTAGAGGCCGCCGAGGGTGAGCTGGATGTGGGACTTGCCCGCCAGCGGTCCGCCGTAGACCTGCCGCCCCTCAATCCAGGGCAGGGCGTCGGACAGCGCACCGACCACGATGCCGAGGATCACCGCCGCACCGCCGACCCGGATGGTGTCCAGGGTCTCCATCAGCAGCGCGGCCCCGCTGCCGACAGCGCCGATGCGGTTGTTGTCGGGAGTGGCGACGTCTCGGAAGCCGACTGTCGGGGTCTCCACTGCACGGAAGCCGAGCTTGTCGGTGTTCTCGCCGACTGTGACCCCCGGGCCGCGGGGCACGGCGAAGAAGGTCAGCCCCCGGGTGCTGCCGTCGATGACCGTGCGGGCGAGCACCAGAAACAGGCTGGCGATGCCGCCGTTGCCGACCATCGCCTTGTCCCCGGAGATCACCCAGCCGGTCGGGGTCTTCGTCGCGGTGGTGCGCAGGCCCATGAGGTTGGAGCCGCTGACGTCGGGCTCGGTGAGGCACAGGGCGGCGTAGCGGCGGGCAGCGATGAGGTCGCCGATCAGCCGCTGCTGCTGGGCGGGGGTGCCGTGGGTGAGGATGGGGTGGAGTGCGCCCCGGTTGAAGCCGAGGGTGAACGCGATGGGCGCACAGACCGCCGCCAGGGCCTCCGCGCCGACCACCGAGGCGACGTCGCTCTGTCCGCCACCGCCGAGCCGGGCGGGCAGGTCGCTGCCGAGGATGCCGGCGAGATGTGCGGCGTCGTGCACGGTGTCCGGGAAGCGGTTCTCCTGGTCGAACTTTGCGACCACCGGGGCAATCTCAGCCTTGGCGAATGCCGCACAGCGTGCCTGCCAGGCCAGGGTCTTCGCATCGAGCTTCATGGCTTCACCAGCACGATCTTTCCGATGGCAGCGCGGCTTCGCAAGAGGGTGTGGGCATCGTCGGCCTGGGTGAACGGGATCCGGTGGCCGATGGTGGGGGACAGCGCGCCCTCACAGACCGCGGCAGTGAGTCGGTCGGTGAGGGCTGTCAGGGTGGCGGGGCGCTTCATGAGCTGGCTGAGGTTGACCCCGAGGAAGGACTGACTGTTGAGGAACATCGCCTGGGGGTCGAGGGTGCCGGGCTGAATTGCTGCGCCCGCGCCGATCTCCACGAACCGCCCGCCGGGGGCGAGCACGGAGAGGCCACGGCTGATGGCGTCACCGGCCAGGGCGTCGATGATGACGTCGACGGTGCCAGTGAGGCGGCGGATGGCGGCGGCGAAGTCTTCAGCGGAGTCGATGGGGTGGACCCCGAGGCTGCGGAGGCGGGCGCGCTTTGCCTCGGTGCTGGCGGTGCCGTAGACCGTCGCGCCGTGGTGGAGGGCGAGCTGCACGCAGGCCATGCCGGTGGCCCCGGCGGCGGACTGGATGAGCACCGACTCTCCAGCACGCACCCGGGCGGCGTCCTCGACGCAGGCGATGGCGGTGAGGCCGGTGACCATCAGGCCGGCGGCGTCTTCGATACCAAGGCCGGGCGGGACGGGCATCGCGAGCCGGGCGGGTAAGACCACTTCGTCGGCGTAGCCACCGCGTCCAGGCATCGCCATCACCCGGTCGCCGACTGCAAAGCGCGAGACCTCAGCGCCGACCTCGATCACGGTCCCGGCGACCTCGTGGCCGGGCACGAAGACGGCATCGGTGATGGCCGGGTGCAGGCCGACCCGGGCGAGCACGTCGATGAAGTTGACTCCCCACGCCCCGACCGCGATCCGGATGCTGTCGGGTGTGAGGGGTGCGGCGGGTCGGGTGGTGAGGGTGAGGGCCCCGGAGGGGCCGACGGTGTAGCAGCGCACGGTGCCGGATGCCGCGACGATGGGGGCCTGGGGGATGGGCGCGGTCCGACAGGCGGTGCGGAGGTGGCGCTCAAAGTCGCCGAGGACGGGGTGCTCGAACAGAAGCGTGGGGTAGAGCGCGACCGAGAGACGACTCTCCAGAGTGCGGATCAGCTCCACGCCGGTCAGGGAGTCCACGCCAAGCTCGGCGAAGGTGGCTGCCGGGTCGAGGTCAGCCGCAGGACGGCGGAGGTGCAGGGCGAGGGCCTCACGCAGCACCGCTCGGACGTCACCAGCGAGGGCGGGAGTCGACTCCACGACAGGGGCGGGCAGTGCCTCGACAGCGGGCTCCGTCGGCTCTCCGACCGCAGCGCGGAGTCGGGCATCGCCATCGGGCAGGACGACGGCGATCACCTGTCCAGCATCGCTGGAGAGCGCGCGAAGGAAGGCATCCACCCCTTCCTCTGGCGACATCGCGGTGAGGCCTTGTCGGTGCAGCGTCTCGGTCCGTCCGGCGACCATGCCGACGTTGAGCCAGGGGCCGAAGTTGATGGTCACGGTGCGTGCAATCGAGGACGGCGCCTGGCGGACGAGGTCGTCGAGTGCGGCGTTTGCGGCGGCGTAGCTGGCCTGACCGGGGCTGGGCACGACGGCGGTGAGGGAGGAGATGAGCGCGAGGAAGTCGACCGGGATGCCTGAGAGTGCATCAAGCAGCGCGGCCCCGCCGTCGGCTTTGGGGCACCGACCGGAGCCGGGGGTGAGGGTGCCCGCGCTGTGGATGACCCCGCGGAGTCGCCCGTGCTCGGCGTGGAGCTGTGCGGCGAGGGTGGCCACTGCGCCGGGATCGGTGAGATCGAGGGGGGCATAGTGGACGGTGGCACCGACCTCGGTCAGCCGTGCCTGGAGGTCAGCGCTCAGGGTGGGGCGTCGCCCGGAGAGGATGAGGGTGCGGCCCGGGGCGAGGTGTGTGGCGAGGGTGGCGCCGATTCCCCCAGCTCCGCCAAGGATCCAGACCACGCCACCGGGAGCGATCTCGATGGGCTGGGCGGTGACTGGCGTGAGGGCAGGGGCGCAGAGGGCGCCGTCGATGAAGCGCAGGACCGGGGCGGTGCTGTGCAGGGCAGCGCGGAGGACGGCGGGCGGCGGGGAACCAGAGAGCACCCGGGATGCCCCGAGGCTTCGGGCAGCGGCGGCGATCGAAGGCTCATCGGTGACCACCAGGGTCGCCCCCTCCAGTCCGACCAGCTCGGCGCGCTCGGGTGCCAGCAGGAGGCGGGACGTTGCAGTCGACGGACCGGGGGGCAGCGGCAGCGGCTCCCACGTCAGACCCAGCAGGCTCACCCCGCCTCGCGGGGCACGACGACGGGCGCAGAAGTCGCGCAGTGCGAGGCAGGGGCGGCCGAGGGCGTCGGTGAGGGTGAGGTCGCAGCGCAGGGTGTCGGCGTGGCGTCGGCGGAGCTTGAGGTGGGCGCGGCAGGGGCCGACCAGGGGGCGCACGAGGTGAACCTCCCCGATGGCGAACCCGAGGAACGGACGGCCCGGCGGCTCATCAGACAGCCAGGCAACGATCGCCTGAAACGCCCCGTCGAGGACGCTGGGGTCGATCCACTTCACGACGACCGGCGCGGACGGGGCCAGCTCCGCCCACAGCTCATCGCCGTCGATGCGAACCGAGCGCAGCGACCGCATCGTCGGCCCGTAGGTCAGCCCACCAGCGGCCAGTGCGTCGTAGAGGTCCGCCACAACAAGCGCGTCTCCCCGGGGAGGTGGCGGAGCGTCGATGGGGGCCGGGGAGGTCCAGGTCGCGGTGAGGTGGGTGGTGAAGGCGTGCCCGCCCCGGCTCTGGAGGGTGACCCGACCGTCCTGAGGGTGGATGCGCCAGCTGCCCTCCGCAGACATCGGCGCGGTGATGCTGACCCCACGCAGGGTGCCGGGGCTGCCTCGATCGGTGAACAGCTGCTCCAGCATCCAGGCTGCTGGTGCGATGGGCTGCCCTCCGGCCCGGTGGGCATCGAACAGGTCCCGGTCGGCGTCGGTCAGTCGTGTATGCGGCGGTCGGCTCGGGCTGGCTCGGACAAGGCCGGTCCTCCCCGCGCTGGCCCGGTCGTGCTGCGCCTGGGCCAGCGCGATGGGCAGGTGGATGCGCTGCATCGGCGGCGGGGGCAGCGGGACGGGCAGGGTGAGGTCGCCGGGCTCCAGCCGTCCGAGGTGGAGGTCTTGCCCGGCGGCGAACAGCGCGGCGAGGGTGCGCAGTGGGCTGGCTGGGTCCTCAGGGCGGAACACGCTCAGGGCGAGGGCGCCGTCGATGCCGGGGCCGAGCACCGGGGTAGCGCCGACCTCGACCATTGCGGTGATGCCGTCGTCGATGAGCGCGGCGATGGTCTCGGCGAACCGGACCGGTGCTCGGAGCTGTGCGATCAGGTCCTCCGCAGACACCGCCTCCACCCGGCCAGCGTGCATCGCGGAGTACAGCGGGATGCGTGGGGGGCGGAAGGTCAGGCCCGACAGCGCCATGGCGAGGGCAGGCTGGGCGTGCTCCATCGCCTCGGAGTGGGCCGCACAGGGGATGGCGAGCCGGTGGTGGGTGATGCCAGCCTGTGTGAGCGCAGCGAGGCTCGCGGTGAGGTCGCGCCCGGAGATGACCACCTGACGCGGGGCGTTGAGCGCGGCGATCTCAGCACCGAAGAGGTGGGGCAAGACCTGCTGTGCGGAGCCGAAGACCGCCGCCATCTCTCCAGACGGGGCCGCAGCCATTGCCTCGCCGCGTGCGATGAGGGCGGTGAGCGCCTCGGGCATGGTGAGGACTCCGGCGGCGGCCAGGGCGGCATACTCTCCGGCGCTGTGTCCGGCGAAGGCAGTCGGTCGCACTCCCATCGCCTCCAGCCAGCACCAGGTCGCCCAGGACACCGCGAAGGCGGCTGGCTGGGCGGTGTCGATGCGGGCGAGGGGGTCGGCGAGCAGGTCGTCGAGGCGTGCCCCGGTTGCCGCCTGGATCACCGCGGCGCAGTCTGCAAGCGCCGCGATGCAGACCGGATCCGCGCTGAGCAGCGAGGGCAGTCCGCCAGCCAGGGCGCCGGGGCCAGGGAACAGCACCGCGAGCCTCCGCTTTGGCCCCGGGGTCGGAGGCGTGGAGAGGAACGAGCGGGCCTCGGTGAGATCGGTGACCACTGTGGCGATGCGGCGGGGGTAGAGGCGGGCGGTGCGGCCGATGGCGTGGCAGACCGCGCCCCTGTCTGCGCCCCTGGGCAGCCACCCGGCGAGCTGTGCGGCCTGTCGCTGGAGGCCGTCGTCGGTGTGGGCGGACAGGCAGAGCAGGGAGGCGGTGGCAGGGGGCGTCTTCGGACGAGGTGGGGCCTGCTCGACGATGACATGGCAGTTTGTTCCACCAATTCCCAGCGCGTTGATCGCGGCCCGTCGCACTCCGTCGGGCCAGCGCACCGGTGCGGCTGCGGGTCTGAGGGTGCTCTCGGCGCGGGCGGTGGTGAACCCGGCGATGGGCGGGATCGTGTCGTGCTCCAGGGAGAGGGTCGTCTTGATGAGGGCGGCGACCCCGGCGGCAGCGAGGAGGTGGCCGAGGTTGGACTTCACCGTGGTCACCGAGGCGTCCGCGTAGACCTGCCCCATTGCGCGCAGCTCCACCGCGTCGCCGATGGGAGTGGCGGTGCCGTGGGCCTCCAGCATGCTGACGGAGTCCGCGGAGATGCCTGCCTCCTCCAGGGCGCGCCGGGCGACCGTGATCTGTCCGGCGGGGTTGGGGGCCATCGTGGAGAACGCCCGGCCGTCGTTGCCGATGGCGCTGCCCCGAATGACCGCTCGGATCCGGTCGCCGTCTCGCAGCGCGGCGTCCAGGCGCTTGAGCACCACCGCCGCCGCACCCTCGCCGGGCACGAAGCCGTCGGCGTCAGTGGTGAACGGTCGGCAGCGCCCGGTGGGAGAGAGCACCCTGGTGGGCTCAAACAGGGCGTAGAGGGTCGGCGAGTGCAGCAGCTCGACCCCGCCGACAATCGCGGACTCGCACTCGCCGTGCTGGAGGCTGCGTCGGGCCTGGTGAACGGCGACCAGGGAGGAGGCACACGCGGCCTGGATGACGACCGCAGGGCCGGTGAGGTCGAAGGTCCGGCTGACCCGGGCAGCGACCATGTTGTTGGTGCTGTTGTCGAGGCGGCCGGCCATCCTCGGCTCGTCGCGGGCGAGATCATCGAGGAACGATCGGCAGTTCTCCGGGCTCTCCCCCTGCGAGACGAACACCCCGACCCGGCCCGGTCCGATCCCCGCATCCTGCATCGCGCCCGCAGCGACCTCCAGGAACAGCCGGTGCCGTGGGTCTGCCTGGGCAGCCTCGGCCACCGACAGTCCCAGCGCTGCGGGATCGATGCTGAAGATGTCATCGAGGAAGCCGCCGACCCCGCCGCCGATGTTGCGGTAGCGCGCATGGTCCCAGCGATCAGCGGGCACTGGCCGGAAGGCGTGGCGACCCTCTCTCAGCAGCGACCACAGCGCCTCCGGGGTGTCCGCGCCGGGCAGCCGCAGTCCGATGCCGATGATCGCGATGTCGTCGGGTCGCAGGTCGCTGGTGGGTGTCGGCTCGGGTGTGGGTGCCTCGGTGGGCTGGTGGGGGGCCAGCTGGTGGGCCAGCTCGCTGATGGTGGTGGACTCCATGAGCACCGACAGCGGCAGGGGGCCGAGGGCATCTTCGAGGATGGCGTGGACGTGGGCAGCCTGGATGGAGGTGCCGCCGAGGGCGCGAAAGTCAGCGTCTTTGGGGATCTCTGAGAGCGGACGAGACAGCGCCTCAGCCCAGGCTTCGCGGACCCGCTGTTGCATCGGATCGACGGCGAGCTGCTCGCTCAGGAGGCCGCGGCGGATCTTGCCGCTGGAGGTCCGGGGGATGCTGCGCACGGCGACGATGCGGTCGGGGGTGATGCCGAGCCGCTCCTGGAGCCGTCGGGTGATCGCGGCCTTGAGGCTGTCGTCACGGAGGACCGCGGCGATGGTCAGCGTCTCGGTGAGCGGGTCGCACAGCACAGCAACGCGGCGGGGGTGGAGTCCGTCGATGCCGGAGAGTGCGGCCTCGATGTCGTGGGCGTAGTGGTTCTGCCCGTTGACGATCAGCAGCGCCTTTCGCCGCCCGGTGATCACCAGCCGCCCGTCGATCATCACCCCGAGGTCGCCGGTGCGCAGCCAGTCGTCTCGGAAGGCGTCCGTCGGGCGGGCCTCGGTGCCGATGTAGCCATCGGTGATGCCCGGCCCCTGCGCTTCGATCTCCCCGACCGTGCCGGCTGGGACCTCGCTCCCGCTGTCGTCCACCACTCGAAGCACCACCCTCGACAGCGGCACACCGACCCCGACCAGGGCGAGACCGTCGGGGTTCTGGCGGACGATGCAGCCCGGCGCGAGGGTGGCGCGGTCGAGGGTGTGGGTGCGCCAGGGCTCACCGGGGGGGCGGGCGGTGAGGCAGAGGGTGGCCTCGGCGAGTCCATAGGCGGGGGTCAGCGCCTCGGGGCGCAGCCCGGCAGGGGCGAGGGCCTCGGCAAAGGCGGTGAGGGTGGCGGGTCGGATGGTCTCCGCCCCGCACAGCAGGCAGTGGAGCCCGGAGAGGTCGAGGTCAGCGACGGCGGCGTGGTCGAGGCGATTCAGGGTCAGGGTGAGTCCGAAGTCCGGGCTGGCGGTCACGGTGCCGTGCAGCCGATCGAGAGCCACCAGCCAGTCCATCGGCCGCTTGAGGAAGTGGCGGGTGGACATCAGGACCTGTGCTGCACCGAGCACGACGGGCAAGAGGTGGTAGCCGATGAGCCCCATGTCGTGGGAGAGCGGCAGCCAGGAGACGAAGACATCCTCCGCCCGTCCCCCGAGCCCGGCGATGATCGCGTCGATGTTGGCGAGCAGGGCACGGTGGGTCAGCCGCACTCCCCGGGGCTCTCCGGTGCTGCCGGAGCTGAACTGGATGATCGCGAGGTCGTCGGGACTTCGGGGGGTGATCGTGACCGGGCCAGCCGGGGTGTGGGCGAGCAGTCCAGCAAGCTCGGTGAGGACGTGGGCCTCGGGCAGAACAGCGCGGATGCCATCGAGGCGGTCTGGAGTGGTCCCATCGACCAGCACCGCGACCATTCCGCCCAGCTGCACCCCCCAGAACACCGCGAGGGTCTCCGACAGCTTCCCGGTCGGGATGACCACCACATCACCCTGAGCCACCCCCTGCCGCCTCAGCGCATCGGTGACGCCCAGCGCAGCTCGTCGCAGCGCGGCGTAGGTGAGGGGGGTGTCGGGCTTGCGCTCGGTGAGGATCGTGAGCCCCTGCTCGGTCGCCGCGGCCCGGTCCAGCGCATCGGTGAGCCGCGTGACCCCGGCCTCCAGCCGATCCGACCCGGGGGCGCAGCGTCGGGTCTGTCGGAACAGGGGGTGGCTGAGCACGGCCTGGAACAGCGGGAGCTGTCGGGTGGGCACGTCGGGCACGAGGTGGGCGAGCCTGGGGAAGCGCGCTCGGATGAGGCGTCGGCTGGCGGCGACCCCGAGGAAGCGGTCGAAGGTCTGCTCCAGGTGGATCCAGAACGCTGTCGCGCAGGCCTGTCGCTTCGTGGGCGAGAGATCGAGGGCATCGACATAGGCGGCGTCGGTGATGACGTGCTGGTGCTCCTCCATCCGGTGCGCCCGGTGCACTGCCAGCCACGTCGGCTGCACACACTCCTGCTCGGCGAGGAGCCGATCGTGCAGGTAGATGGTGTATTCCTCGAAGAAGAGGGTCTTGAGCCAGAAGAAGTAGTGCTGGACGGGGGGCTCGGGGTAGGCGTCGCGGGTGTAGGGGTGGAGCAGCGCGGGCATGCACGGGGCGAAGGCAGCCTCGAAGTCGGGCATCCACTCGGGGTGCTGTGCGGCAAGGTGGTCGCCGTAGCGGTCGAACATCGCGATGTGCTTGCGCTCTTCTTCGTAGAGGAGGAGTGCGGAGCGGGTGGGGCCGATGGCGGTGCGCTCGGCGTCTACGAAGTCGAGCAGGTACTGCTCAAGGGCAGAGAAGGCGCGGGAGATCTCAAGTCCGATGGACCACTGGAGGATGGCGTGGGCTTCGGGGTGGTTGGCGATGGTGGGGTGGATGCCGGTGGCGTGGAGGAGGGCAGGGGGGAGGTGGAGGCCAGGGGCGGGGAGGGTGGCCCAGGGGATGTCGGCTTCGAGATCGAAGCGGTAGCGGAGGGAGCGGTTGTTGATGCGGGCGGTGGTTTTGGTGAGGTTGCGGTAGGGACTGGTTGGGGTTGGGGCCATCGTCGTCTCCGTCCTTGGGGCTGATCGCTACGGGAGCCCTCCACGGGTCGCAACTCCACTACGTTCCGTCTTCGTGAGTGCCCGCTCCAGCGGCTGCGCCTTTCACTCGCTGTCGGCGTCCTATCTTATTGGGCTGACCTCGTCTTTGGCCTCGGGTTCCTTGCAGGGCCGGAGACCGCAAGGACGGAGACGTCGCGGGCATCCCCATCGTCCCCAACCCTCCCCAAAAGGTACGATGTTCCACCACCGTCCTCCCTCCGGACCCACAGCCCACCAGAGCCCCATGTCCATCACCCTTCCCACCACCATCACCGCCGTCACCATCTACCGAAACGGTGCCCTCGTCACCCGCACCGGCACCCTGAGAGCCCCGCCCGCCCCGACTCCTCTCCACATCCCTGGCCTCCCCCACCACTTCACCAGCGACACCCTGCGCATCCGCGTCACCGGGGGCAGCGCCGATGCCATTGAGGAGCTGCCAGACCTCTCGGTGTCTGCCGGAGAAGAGCCCGCGGACAAGGCCACTCTCCGAGCGCTGGAAGCCGAGAAGAGCC
>JBLHNG010000218.1:0-10841 GCA_047621685.1 Myxococcota bacterium
TGCGGTTTGAGGTGTTCAACCTGGAGCTTGGCGAGGGGCTGGCCGAGTCGTACCTGCTCGGACGCGACGAGGACGAGTACGACCACACCTGCCATCACCTCATGGTGCTGCACGAGGGCGTGGTGGTCGGCACCTATCGACTCCAGACCCGTGAGCTGTCTGACGCCGGGCGCGGGTTCTACTCCGCCACTGAGTTCGATCTCTCCAGGCTCGCCGACTCGGTGCTGGGGCAGGGGGTGGAGGTCGGGCGGGCGTGTGTGGCCCGGGAGCACCGTGGCGGGTCCGTGCTCTCGATGCTCTGGCAGGGCCTCTCCCGCTACCTCTCCTGGCACAACAAGCGCTACCTGTTCGGCTGCTGCTCGGTGACCACCACCGACCGCTGGGTGGGGCGGGTGCTGCATGAGCACCTCTCGCAGGCCGGGGTGATGGATCCCGAGCACTTCGTCGAGCCCCTGTCGGCCCTGGAGTGCCTGTCCGACACCACCACCGGCCCGCCCCCGCCGATCCCGCCGCTGTTTGAGGGCTACCTCAAGCTCGGCGCCCGGGTCTGCGGTCCGCCAGCCATCGATCGGCTGTTCGGCACGGTGGACTTCTTCGTCCTGCTCGATCTGGAGCAAATCACCCCCCGGGCGAAGCGGTTTCTCCGGGTGGGCAACTGGCAGTGACCCGACGGCGCTTGCTGGCGCTGTACCTTGTGCTGCTGGTGATCTCCCATGTCGTGCGCCCAGACTCCTGGCTGCGCATCGTGCTGAGTCCGCCCGAGCCGATGCACCTCAACGTCCGCGCCCAGGTCGATGGCCCCCTCAGCGGTCACCGGCCAGTGGTCCTGCTGCACGGCAGCCCCGGCGATGGCACCGCGATGCTGCTCCTGTCCGAAGCGATGGAGACCTTCCCCGCCCGCTACGCTCCGGACCTGCCCGGCTTCGGCGACTCGACTCGGAACATCCCTGACTACTCCGTCTTCGCCCACGCCCAGTACCTCTCCGACTGGATCGCCACCGAGGGGCTCGGTCCGGTCCACCTCGTCGTGCACAGCATGGGCGGCGGGGTGGCGCTGGCGCTGGCGGAGAGCCATCCCGAGCAGGTCACCTCGATCACGATGATCTGCGCCATCGGGGTCGTCGAGCTGGAGCTGCTGGGCAGCCACCACCTCAACCACGCCATCCATGCAGCCCAGCTCGCCGGGATCTGGGCGGCTACCGAGCTGATTCCGCACTTCGGCCTCCTCGACGCCATCCCCCTGAACCGCAGCTACGCCCGCAACTTCTACGACACCGACCAGCGTCCGCTCCGAGACGCCCTGACCACCCTGGAGGTGCCGCTGTTCATCCTCCATGGACAGGACGACCCCCTGGTGCCTGTCGAGGCCGCCCGGGAGCACCACCGGATCGTTCCTCACTCCGAGCTGAGCGTCCTGCCGACGGACCACTTCCTCATCTTCCGCCCTGAGGAGGTCGGCGGGGTGGCGGAGGCGGTGGAGGACTTCCTGCTGGCTGTCGAGGCTGGCACCGCACCCCGTCGGGCAGACGCCACCCCCGATCGCATCGCCGAAGCTGCCGGTCCGATGCCGCCGGAGCTGCTGCCGAAGTTCTCCGGGCCAGGGCTGCTCATCGTCGGCTTCCTGCTGGCGGTCGCCACCTTCGTCAGCGAGGATCTGACCTGCATCTCAGCGGGACTGCTGGTCGCACAGGGGCGGCTGTCCCTGGTCGCGGCCTCGCTGAGCTGTGCGCTTGGCATCATCGCCGGGGACCTGCTGCTGGTGCTCATCGGGCGGACCCTGGGCCGGGCTGCGCTGAGCCGTGCGCCGATGTCATGGTGGATCAGCGGTGATGCGGTGGACCGGGCCAGCGAGTGGTACCGCCGCTACGGCGCCCAGGTCATCTTCACCAGCCGGTTCACCCCCGGCATGCGGCTGCCGATGTATGTCGCCGCCGGGGTGCTCAAGACCCCGATCTGGACCTTCCTCGGCTGGTTCGTGCTCGCCGCGATGCTGTGGACTCCCGCACTGGTCGGGCTGAGCGTGGTGGTGGGCGAGCCGGTGCTGGCCTGGCTGGAGACCGCCGAGCGCGGGATCTGGGGCGTGGTTGCGATGCTGGTCGGCATGGTGGTCTTCCTTCGGGTGAGTGTGCCGCTGCTGACCTGGCGGGGCCGAAGGCTGGCGGTGGGGTGGTGGCGAAGGCAGACCCGGTGGGAGTTCTGGCCGATGTGGCGGGTCTACTGGCCGGTCGTCCTCGCCATCGCCGCCGAAGCGGTGGCCACCCGTCGTCCCACTCTGTTCACCGCCGCCAACCCCGGCATGCCCGCTGGGGGCTTCATCGGGGAGTCCAAGGCGGACATCTACCGGCGCATGGGCGGCACGGACAACCCCCACCTCCCGGCCACCCTCCTGCTCACCGGGGAGCCTGCCGCCCGACTCGCCGCCGCCCGGGAGTTCGTCGCAGCGCATGGCCTAAGCTTCCCGTTCGTGCTCAAGCCCGACGCCGGCCAGCGCGGGCAGGGGGTGATGGTCATCCGCTCCTGGGCGCAGGCGGAGACCTACCTCACCGAGTCTGGGGTCGACGCCCTGCTCCAGGCGTTCCTGCCCGGCCACGAGTATGGGGTGTTCTACCTGCGTCGTGCCGGATCGGAGGTTGGTGAGATCTTCTCGATCACCGACAAGCGCCTGCTCTCGGTGACTGGCGATGGCACCGCCACCCTGGAGCGCCTCATCCTCTCCGACCCTCGGGCCGTCTGCCTCGCCCCCCTGCACCTCAAGGTCCACGCCGACCGGCTCATGGTGGTCCCCGAGGTCGGCGAGGTGGTCGTGCTGGTCGATGTCGGCACCCACGCTCGGGGTGCGCTGTTTCTCGACGGCGCCCAGCTGAAGACCCCAGCCCTCCTGGAGACCATGGAGCGTCTGAGCCGTGGCTTTGAGGGCGGCTTCCGACTCGGTCGGTTCGACGTCCGTGCGGTGGATGCGGAGGCCCTGATGCGCGGAGAGCTGATGGTGATCGAGGTCAACGGGGTGACCAGCGAGCCCACCCACATGTACGACCCATCCGGCTCACTCTCCCAGGCCCGGCGGCTCCTCATCGAGCAGTGGCGGGCGGCGATTGCCATTGGTGCCGAGGAGGCGGGGCAGGGGGCGGTCGTGGTCGGCGTCTGGGCGCTGATTCGGGAGCTTCGAGCCTTCTCGCGGTCGGAGCGAGGGCACCCGGCGGGGGATCGGGTGGTGTAGTGGCTGATTGCCGTGGTGAACACCCTCCCCGATTTTGAAGTTGGGTGGTAGCTGTCCTCTCCATTGAGTTGCGGCATGGAGGCGGGCGGAGGCATCCGGTTGGGGTTGGGGTTGGGGTTGGGGTTGGGGTTGGGGTTGGCAGTAGCGCCTCACTTCAAGGATTTGCCCATCTCTGCTTTTGATGTTGCCTGCCTGGACTGCTCGCCCTTCAGGCTTCTCAGCTTCGGGGCGATGGATTCCGAAGGGTGCTCCCACCACGGACTAGCTGAGGATGTTCATCGCCTCACTGGCGCTTTTTCTGGCCGCTTCGCGAAAGGATCCAGGCCCGTTGGGCTGGAGGCTTTCACTCGCTCAAGGGGGGCTGCACTTCCTGCATTCCCCGCCTTACGGCGACTCATTACAGTCGTCGCTCCCCCTGCGACCCCCCAACCTGACACCGACGGGCTCACCAGCGGGCTGTCCGTGAGGAGCACCACATGGCAGGTACAGCTATCTTCCTCCCATGCTCACTCTCTGGCTGGCGCTGGGCTGCAAGGACGCCGCGGTCGACACCGCCTTGAGCGACGGCACCCTGTGGTACGCCGATGCCGACGGGGATGGCTTCGGGGACCGGCAGCGGGTGTTCGTCTCAGAGGCCGCGCCCGCCGGCTACACCGCGAAGTCGGGAGACTGCGACGATGGGGAGCCGGGCGTCTCGCCGTCCGCTGTAGAGGTCTGTGGAGACGACATCGACGAGGACTGCGACGGCTGCCCGGCGGCCTGTGATGCCGCTGGTGAGACCCGGCTCTGTGGGCTGTCGGTGGAGACGATGCATGGCGATCCCGGTGCCCGGTACGGTGAGGTCCTCGCGGCTGCGGACACCGACGGCGACGGCCGTGACGAGCTGCTCATCGGCGCCCCCCTGCACAGCGCTGAGGTGGCCTGGGGTGGCGCGCTGTGGGCCGGGGCGAGTGCGGTGGTTGGCACCGGGGCGTCGGACTCTGCCGGGGGTGCGGTGGCGGGAGCCGGGGACGTGGACGGCGACGGACTGGAGGACGTCCTGGTCGGGGCATGGCGGGAGGACACTGCCGAGGACGCCGACTGCGGCGCGGCGTGGCTGCTGTACGGCCCAGTGACCGGCGGCTCTGGGGACGACGCTGACGCCCGGCTCACCGGCACCAGCTTCGGGGCCTGGGCGGGACGGAGTGTGGGGGGGGCGGGAGACGTGGACGGGGATGGCTACGACGACCTCCTCATCGGCAGCCCCCGGCAGCGCATCGACGGTGCAGTGGTCGGCACAGCCGCGCTGGTCTATGGCCCTGTCTCCGGCTCCCTGAGGCTCTCCCAGGCCGACGCGACGGTGGTGGGGTTGTCCGAAATGGGCGGGACGGGCTGGTCGGTGGCGGGTGCGGGAGACGTGGACGGCGACGGGATGGCGGACCTCCTCATCGGCGCTCCCAGAGAAGGCGGCGGTCGGGCGATCCTGATGTTTGGCCCGATCAGCGGCGACCTCAGCCTCTCCGATGGCCTGATGCTGGCTGGGGAGTCCGGGGCGCTGGGCTGGTCGGTTGCAGGGGCTGGAGACATCGACGGCGACGGGCTGGCGGATGTCATCGTCGGCGCACCCGAGGCCGACACTGCGACGATCTTCCTCGGCAGCCAGCCAGGCGCCGCCTGGAGTGAGCTGGTCGGGGAGGGGGCTGGTGCCATCGTCGCGGCGGGTCTGGACGGTGCGGTGATGGTCGGAAGCGCCGACTGCCTGTTCCACGTCCTGCCTGAGCCCGGCGTGGTCACCCTCACCGATGGCCGCTGCACGGATGGGCTCGGCGGCGTGGTGGTGCTCGACGGACAGCTCGCGGCGGGCAGTCCGAGCCAGGACGCGGTCTACGTGCTGGGGGTGTGGTAGTGCTGCTGCTCCTGCTGGGCTGCTCGGGAAAGGTCGAGGAGTGCGAGCCGCTGGCCGCGAGCGCCTCGATGATCCCGGACCTCCCCATGTTCTCCGAGCTGACCGAGATCTGGCCGGGGGAGCGGGGTCCGGGGCTGGCGCTGGCGGACCTCGATGCCGACGGCTGGCTCGACCTCGTGCTCGCCCTGCCGACCGGCTCATCGCGCATCTACCGCAACGACGGGACCGGCGAGCTCCTCCCGGCTTCCGCCCTGGTCGACGGCCGGCCGCTGCCGTCAGCCAACGGAGTCGCCGCGGACGACCTCAACAACGACGGGGTGACCGACCTCGTCCTCACCACCCAGCACGGCAGCCCCGACGCGATCCTCTATGGCCTCGGTGGTCTGCGCTACACCGCCCGCCTGCTCCCCGACAGCCTCGGCGAAGCCAAGACCCCCTCCCTCGCTGACTTCGACGCCGACGGCGACCTCGACCTGTTCATCTCTGGCTTCGTCCCCGACGCCAACGGTGCCCTCATTGCCCAGGGCAAGCAGGTCAGCGACGGCAGCCGGCTGTACCGTCAGGACGACGGCATCTTCGTCTCCCAGGCCCTGCCCGAGGGGGTGCTCGCCGGGCTGAACTACCAGGGGATCTGGCTGGATGCCGAGCAGGACGGCGACCTCGACCTCTACCTCACCAACGACCACGGCAACCAGGCCCAGGGCAACCGCCTGCTGCGCGGAGACGGCTCCGGGGGGCTCACGCTCGACGAGGACTGTGACTGCAACATCACCATCGACGGCATGGGCGGTGACATCACCGACGTAAACGACGACGGCCTGCCCGACATCTTCCTCGCCGACGACGGCAACCCTCACCTGCTGCTGAGCGTAGACGGAGACGGCTTCGCAGACGCCGCCGCCGCGCTCTCCCTGCTGCCCGACCGTGACGAGTCCGGTGTCTCCTGGGGCTGCCAGTTCGCCGACTTCGACGCCGACGGCCGCGACGACCTCGCGGTGGCGTTCGGGGAGCTGGGCCGGGAGGACGGCTCGGACCCCGGGGATCGGGAGGACGATCGCATCTTCCTCGCCAACCCCGACGGCACCTTCACCGACGCCAGCGCCGCCGTCGGCTTCGATTCTTCCCAGCGCGCCCGGAGCCTGGTGGTCGGGGACCTGGACCGAGACGGGCGACCGGAGGTGGTGATCGGCGGGCGGCTGTTCGTTCGCATCTGGACCTTCTCCGGCGGCTGTCCCCCCGGCGTCACCCTCCAGCTCGACGGCCCCCCGGGCAACCCCCACGGCCTCGGTGCCCGGGTCGATGTTGACCTCGCCGACCGACGCACCACCCGCTGGCTGGCCCCGTCCTCCACCTACGGCGCCTCAGCTCCGGAGCTGTACCTCGGCACGGGCGGCGAGCCGGTCATCTCGAAGCTCACCGTGACCTGGCCCGATGGCACACAGTCGATGGCATCGGACATCGAAGCGGGCACCATCGCCTCAGTGGCGTACTGACCGTGCTGCTGCTCCTCCTCGGCTGTCTGCCCCCGTTCGAATTCCCAGAGGGCCTGGATCGGCTGTGCGAGCCCATGGACCTCACCATCCCAGCCGCCGACTTCATCACCATCGCCCCCTCGATCACCACGGACAACCCCGACAGCGGAGCGCCGCTCGTGGTGTCGGTGGTCGCTCCGGAGGTCCCCATTGGCTGGACGGTGGTGCTGGTCCCGCCGGGAACGGCGGCGGCGACGACCCTGCATGCCGAAGCGAGACGGCTGGCCAGGGCTGGCGCGGTGGTGGTGGTGTTCGACCCGGATGGTCGCGGCGCCTCTGAGGGAGAGGAGGACTACGGCGGCGCGACCCACCAGGCCGGGCTCGCTCAGGTGATCACCCTCGCGGGGGAGCTGCCCTGTACGGAGCGGCTGGGGGTGATGTCGATGTCGATGGGGGTCATCATGGCGACCGGGGCGCTGGCTGGCGATCCGGACCTGCCGGTGTCGTTCCTCGTCGACTGGGAGGGACCAAGCGACCGCCACAACACCGGCTGCGAGGGCAACAGCCTGGGGCTGCCGGGGTGTGAGGATGAGGCGTTCTGGTCGCAGCGGGAGGCCTCGGTGAGCGTCGCGGGCCTCTCCATGCCCTACCACCGCCTCCAGACCCTCACCGATCACGTCCAGCCCGATGCCGCGCACGCACGGATGATGCTGTCCGCCGCGCTGGCTGGCGGGGTGCCCGGGGTGTATCTCAACACCGTCGAGCTGACCGAGTCGCCCGCGAGTCTCGTGCCCTTGCTGGTGGGCTGGCGGGATCCCCTGCTTCATCTGGAGGTGCTGCTTGACTGGGCGGATGGGCTCTGAGAATCAGCGCAGCCACGCCGCGTCGGTGATCTCCGCATGGATCCAGCCCGCAATGTGAGCGTGCCCGTCGGGGGAGGGGTGGAACGGGTCAAGGAAGAAGCCATCATCGGAGAGCTCGGCATCCGACTTCTTCGCCGCGAGGTCGATCCGCTTCGCCCCAGTGCTGGCTGCAAAGTCCGTCAGCACCGGATCCGCCAGCACCCGATCCTCACCGGAGTGTCTGCGGTAGACCGGCACCAGCACCACCAGCTCCGTCCCCATCGACTGACAGAGTGCCGCGATGCCCTCCAGCGCTGTCTGGCGATCGGCCTTCGGGACCCGGGGCTGAGTCCCGCTGACCCCCTCCAGCGGACGCAGCGCCTGGTACAGCCGGCTCTGAGCCAGCAGCGCGAGGAGGTGGCGATAGGGGCGGCGGCGCTCGTACCGCTCCCGGTCGGTGTGAGCCCCCCGGGGCAGGGCGTCGCTGCGGAGGTGGTAGAGCATCACCGCGTCCGGGGCCAGCGTGCGGCCATGCTCGGCGAGGAAGACGTAGGACTGCCAGATGCTCCACGCCTTGACGCCCGCATTGACCACCTCGGCGTCCCGCCCCTCCGCCTGGAGCCGCGCCTCCAGCTGCTCGGAGTAGGTCTCCGATGCCGCCACCCCGTGCCCCCAGGTCGTCGACTCACCCATGGAGAGGATTCGGGTGGCGGGGGCGGGGATGGCGATCGGGTCGTCTCGAAGTCCGAGGGCGTTGGTCTCAAGTCCCGGCCGCAGGGTCCACAGCAGCGTGGGGTGCTCTGAGAGCATCGGATCGGCCGCCACCGCGTCCGCCGACCAGAGCAGGCGGCTGACCCCCTCTGCCGACAGGACCAGCAGCGCGGCGATCAGCGCGGCAAGCAGCCACCGTCGGGACCAGGGGATCGCGGACATGCCTCTCGGTTTACCATGGCCGCCATGAAGACCCGCCCTCCTGACCACCGACCCGAGCTTGCCGGGCTCATCCTCGGGGTGGTCGCGGGCTGGGCGGCGCTGTGGATCCTGGGTGAGGCGTTTGTGCTGACCGGGGAGATGGGGGGCTATGGGTGGCCAGGCTATGCGCTCAGCGGCTGGCAGGCGCAGCAGGGCTGGTTCACCCGGATCGACGCCCTCCGCACCCCGCTGCATCCGATCCTGCTCAGCGGCTTCGGGGAGCACCTCGGCAGCTACGCCGACGGCGGGATCCTGCTCTCCTCGCTGTCCTGCGGACTCGCGGTGCTGTGCGCCGGGCTGGGGGCAGCGGCGCTGTCGGGCGGCTGGGCGGGTGGGCTGGCGGCCCTGGCCTGTGGGCTGGCGCTGGGGATTCATGGCGCACCGTCGGCGACCAACCAGTACCCCTTCCTCGCCGGGCTGTGTGTCGCGGCGGTTGGCCTGGGTGCGGTGGCCAGTCGGCTGCCGGGCGGTGTGACCGGGGCGCTCGCCGGTGCCGCGCTGGGGCTGTGCGTCGCGGCAGAGAGCCGGGGGCTCCTTCTGGTTCCGGCAGTGGTGGTGCTGGTCGGTGTCGGTGCGGTGCGGGCGAGCGGTGGGGCGCGGGTGCGGCTGGTGGTGGGCTTTGTGTTGGCCCTGTCCGCTGGGCTGTGGCTGCATGCTGCGTATCAAGAGGCCCAGCACGCCCGGATGATCGAAGCTCCCGGGGAGCCCACCCGTCAGGCGAGGCAGCTCGACCAGCAGCGTGAGGTCATCCACCGGTGGGTGCAGCAGGATGCCGACCTCTGGGGACCCTGCGCAGCCCTGACGACTTCCAACCTCCTCACCGCCGACTACCTGTCCACAGACTGTGCGCGTGCGGTGCTGACCGAGAACCTCACCGTGCGGATTCCCCGCCACCTCCCGCTGAGCGGTGGGCTGACCGCGGCGGGCCTCCTGCTGCTGCTCCTGCCAGCACGGGGGCGTCGTGGCGGCAGCGTGGAGGGGGTGGCGGTGGGGCTGCTGGCCGGCGGAGGCGTGCTGGCGCTGGCGACCCTCACCCCGATGCCGCCGCGCTACGTCATCCAGCAGGCGCCGCTGCTGGCGCTGATCGGGGCGGCGGGGGCGGGTCGGCTGGCAGACTGGCTGCCGAGTCCGCTGCCGGGGCTGGCGATGATCGGACTCACCGGCTGGGTGGTTGCTGGGGGCTGGGACGGTCGCTCGCGCTCGGATCGGCCCGCGCTCGCAGCCCACTACGACACCTACGCCGAGGTCCACCGCATCGTCGGCCCGATGCTCGCCGAAGACGACGTGCTCATCGACTGCACCAACCTCTACCTGGAGCTGGCCCTCCTGCCCCGACGCACCCGCAGCGGCTTCCTCAACCGGGATGCCTCACTCCAGGCCTGCACCGACTGGATCGCACAGCCCGAGCAGGCCGATGGCGACGCCTACATCCTCGTCCGACCCGGTCGCAG
The DNA here is from genome assembly GCA_047621685.1 of Myxococcota bacterium. Lineage (GTDB taxonomy): Bacteria > Myxococcota_A > UBA796 > UBA796 > UBA796 > JAQXDW01. Next base: position 9,840 of record JBLHNG010000218.1, read on the forward strand.
TCTGCACGGGCAGGTCGATGTCTCGGCGGCGGTCGAGGCGGACGGGCGCTGGGAGCCGGTGCGCTCGGAGCGGGACTGGGTGCTGTGGCGGTCAGTACAGCGGTAGCGGGGTGCCGTCTCCACCGACCAGCGGGGCATGATCGCCGGTGTAGTGGGCCTGGATGCCGTCGGCGGCCCGCGCCTCGATGCGCTGCAGCAGCTTCTCCATGCCGCTCAGCGTGAACTCTGCGACCAGCCGCTCCGGGATGCGCCCCCCGACCTCAGTGGCGGCATGGTAGACCAGCAGCGTCTGGGACTCCGACAGGGCGATGGCGACCCAGGCGCCGTTGTTGACCGGGGTGTAGACCGCCTCATCGAGCTGCTTCGTCGTCAGTGCTCCGACCTCACCAGCCTCGACCAGCGGACGCACCATCGCCACCCCGTCGGGGTTGAGCCTCCAGGCGTGCTCCCAGGCCATCCCGCCAGTCGCTCCCACGAGGTCGTGGTTGTTCCAGACGTCCACTGCCCAGTGTCGGTCGGCCATCGGGCGGGGCAGGTCGAGGTGGGCGTACCAGGTGGAGCGGTCGCCGGTCTTCGCCAGCCGCTTCTCGGTGGCCCGGTCCACGAAGCTGTAGTGCGGATCCTGGCAGGCCAGCCAGATCGCGTCTCGGGGCAGGGGTGAGAGGAGCATGCCCGTTGCCCGCCATGCGCCCTCGCCAGCACCCTGCTCCAGCATTTTTACGACCTCACCCGCTGAGAGGTTGACCTCCTGCGCTGTGGTCAGGGTGGGCAGCGGGAAGTCAGCGTGGGCGTTGAAGGTGGAGATTGCCTCGGAGACAGCAACCTGCGCCTGGGCGGTCAGGGTGAGGAGGAGGGGGAGCATGGGGGGATGGTAATTCGGTTTCTTGCCTGGGCGGGATTTGCTGCGAGTGTCAGACAGGGGGCTTGGGGAGCGGGGACTGGAGGCGAACGAAGTGAGATGTAAGGAGTGCAGCCCCCAATTAGCAAGCAACCATGAGCAGA